>CAZZNX010000009.1:0-22858 GCA_964655795.1 uncultured Leifsonia sp.
GCATCACCTCCGCGATGAGCATGGGCGCGCGTCTCGTGCTGTTCCCGGCCTTCGACCCGGAGCTCGTGCTGAAGGCGGCTCGCCGCAACCCCCCGACCTTCCTCCCCGCGGTCCCGCCGATCTACGACCGGATGCTCACGGCGGCCGACGCCGCGGGCGTGAGCCTGGCCAGCATCCGTTACGCCATCTCGGGCGCCATGGCCCTGCCGCCTGCGCTCGTCGAACGCTGGGAGGCCGGCACGGAGAGCCTGCTCGTCGAGGGCTACGGCATGACCGAGTCCTCGCCGATCATCGCCGTGAACCCGGTGGCGGCCAACCGCCGTGCCGGCACCGTCGGCCTGCCGCTGCCCAACATCGAGATCCGCGTCGTCGATCCGGAGCGGCCCGGCGTGCAGCGCGGCTTCGACGAGGCCGGCGAGCTGCTCGTGCGCGGGCCGCAGGTGTTCTCCGGCTACTGGAACCGGCCGAGCGAGAGCGCGGAGGCGCTGCTTGGGGCCGACGTCGTCGCGGAGTCCGTCGATCCGCTGGACACCACGGATGCCGCAGGCACCGGTCCATGGCTGCGCACCGGCGACATCGTCACGGTCTCCGCCGACGGCTTCATCTCCATCGTCGACCGGGCCAAGGAGCTCATCGTCACGGGCGGGTTCAACGTCTCGCCCACCGAGGTCGAGGCGGCACTGCTCGCCCACCCCGATGTGCTCGACATCGCCGTCGTCGGCGCCCCGGATGCCGACGGTTCCGAGGTCGTCACCGCCGCCGTCGTGCTGGCGCCCGGCGTCGAACTCGACCCGGATGCGCTGCGCACCTTCGCGAAGACGTGCCTCACGCCGTACAAGGTTCCGCGCCGCTTCGTGCAGGTCGACGAGCTGCCCCGCTCCCTGATCGGCAAGGTGCTCCGCCGCCAGGTGCAGCAGCAGATCACCGCCAAGTAGGCGCAGGCGCGGTAGCGTCCGGCCGGCATCCCGGTTTCGACAAGCTCAACCAGCGGGGGCGGCGCCCTCGCTGGTTCGGCTCGCGAGAGTGCAGAAATTGCGCCTAAACCGCGGGATTCGGCGCAACTTCTGCACTCTCGGTGCCCGAGCCGCCCTGAGCGGACCCTCGAAATCGGAACGTCAGGCGCCGTGCCCGGGCTTGTTGGTTGAGTAGCGAGGAACGAGCGTATCGAAACCTCACGCGCCGGAGTCTTCGCACGAGCGAGGGTCTCGATACGGCCCTGGCGGGCGTACTCGACCAACGGGTTCCACCCTCCGCCGCGCGGCGGAGGGCGGAAACCCTCCGCACGGCGGATGCCCGCACGCCTCCGTCCCTCATAGCCTGAGAGCACGGCAGCGAAAGGTGCACTCAGTGTTAGAGATCCAGAACGTCAACAAGAGCTACGGCGAGCGCGCCGTGCTCCACGACGTCAACTTCACCGTCGGCCACGGCCGCATGACGGGCTTCGTCGGCGGCAACGGCGCGGGCAAGACCACGACGATGCGCATCATCCTCGGCGTCCTCGACCCGGATTCCGGCAGCGTCAGCCTCGACGGCACGCCCCTGACCGCGGCCGACCGCCGCCGCTTCGGCTATATGCCGGAGGAGCGCGGCCTCTACCCGAAGATGAAGGTGCAGGAGCAACTCGTCTACCTGGCGCGCCTGCACGGCTTCACGGCGGCCGCCGCCAACCGCAACGCCGCGGCGCTGCTGGAGCAGCTCGGCCTCGGCGAGCGCGCGAACGACACCGTCGAGAGCCTCTCGCTCGGCAACCAGCAGCGCGCCCAGATCGCGGCCGCGCTGGTGCACGAGCCGGAGGTGCTCGTGCTCGACGAGCCGTTCAGCGGGCTCGACCCGATGGCCGTGGACGTGGTGCTCGGCGTGTTGCAGTCGCACGCGGCATCCGGGGCCCCTGTGCTCTTCAGCTCCCACCAGCTCGACATCGTCGAGCGGCTCTGCGACGACCTCGTCGTCATCGCCGACGGCGAGATTCGCGCCAACGGCTCGGTCGATGGCCTCCGCCGTGAGCACGGCTCCTCCCGGCACGAGCTGCTGCTCGGTGATTCTCGTTCCGCCGGATCGGGTGCGGGCGATGCCGGCTGGGTGCGCGATGTGCCCGGCGTCACGGTGATCGACTTCGACGGCGGCTACGCCCTGTTCGAGGCCGGCGACGACGCCCGCGCCGCCGTGCTGAGCCGCGCCGTGGCCAGCGGCGAGCTGGTGAGCTTCGGCCCGCACGAACCCTCCCTTGCCCAGGTCTTCCGAGAGGTGATCCGCTGATGAGCACGCACCAGAGCACAACCCCGCGCGGCACCTCCGACCGCAGCACCCCCACATTCGCGCGCAGCGTCGGCCTCGTCGCCGGCCGCGAGATCACGATGCGCCTGCGCAGCAAGGCGTTCCTGATCTCGACCGGCGTGCTCATGCTCGCCGTGCTCGCCTCCGTGGTGATCGGAGGTCTGGTCAGCCAGAACCCCGATCAGACGAAGGTCGCCCTGATCGGAACGAGCGCCGACGCCGCGAGCGCCGCGATCGCCCAGGCCGAGGGGCTCGAGGGCGTCACCGCCGATTCGCGCGAGGAGGCGGAGCAGATGCTCCGCGACGGCGAGGTCAGCGCGGTCGTCGTGCCCAGCGAGTCCGCGGATGCCGCGAACCCCGTCACCGTGATCGGGCTCGACCAGGCCCCGGCCGACGTCGTCGGCGCGCTCAGCATCCAGCCGGAGGTCGTGCTGCTCGAGCAGGCCGGCCAGAGCCCGTTCCTCATCTACCTCGTCGCGCTCGGCTTCGGACTCGTCTTCTTCATGTCGGCGATCACCTTCGGCTCGACGATCGCCTCGAGCGTCGTCGAGGAGAAGCAGACCCGCATCGTCGAGATCCTGATGTCGACGATCCCGGTGCGCGCGCTGCTCGCCGGCAAGGTGGTCGGCAACAGCGCAATGGCGTTCCTACAGATCGTCGCCATCGCCGTGCTCGCCATCCTCGGCATGGTGGTCACGAGTCAGAAGGTGCTGCTCGGCACCCTCGGTGCCTCGGTGATCTGGTTCATCGTGTTCTTCGCGGTCGGCTTCGTCATGCTCTCCGCCCTGTTCGCGGCGACGGCGTCGATGGTCTCCCGCGCCGAAGATGTCGGCTCCGTCACGTCCCCGGTGACGATGCTCGTGATGATCCCGTACTTCCTCGTCATCCTCTTCAACGACAACCCGCTCGTGCTCGGCATCATGAGCTACGTGCCGTTCTCGGCGCCGGTCGGCATGCCTATGCGCGTGTTCCTCGGCACGGCCGAGTGGTGGGAGCCGCTGCTCTCCCTCGCGATCCTGCTGGCGACGACGGTGCTCGTGCTGGCGCTCGGCTCGCGTATCTACAGCAACTCCCTGCTGCGCCTCGGTGCCCGCGTGAAGCTGGCCGAAGCGCTCAAGGGCTAGCCCGGCCTCCCCCTCTCACGCCGAGACTGCAGGTTCGGTGCTTATCCGCCCGGATAGCGCCCGAACTTGCAGTCTCGGCGCAAGGAAATTGCGGATGCCGGAGTGCCAGACTAGAGCGGTGACTGACACTCTGCATGACCTTGACTCCCGCGGCTTCGCTTCCGACAACTACTCGGGCGTGCACCCCGAGATCATGGCGGCCATCGCCGCGGCCAACGGCGGCCACCAGGTCGCCTATGGCGACGATCTCTACACCGAGAAGCTGCAGCGGGTCTTCGCCTCACACTTCGGCGAGGGCGTGCAGGCGTTCCCCGTGTTCAACGGCACCGGTGCCAACGTCACCGGCCTGCAGTCGATGCTGCCGCGCTGGGGTGCCGTGATCTGCACCAGCACCGCGCACATCCACAGCGACGAGAACGGCGCACCGGAGCGCATCGGCGGCATCAAGCTGCTCACCGTCGAGACGCCGGACGGCAAGCTCACCCCCGAACTGATCGACAAGGAAGCCTGGGGCTGGGGCGACGAGCACCGCGCGCAGCCCGGCGTCGTCTCGATCACCCAGACCACCGAGCTCGGCACCGCGTACACCGTGGCCGAGGTCACCGCGATCGCCGAGCACACCCACAAGCTCGGCATGAAGCTGCACATGGACGGCGCGCGCATCTCCAACGCCGCCGCCGCGCTCGGCCAGCCGCTGCGGGCCTTCACCACGGATGCCGGCGTCGACGTGCTGAGCTTCGGCGGCACCAAGAACGGCCTGCTGTTCGGTGAGTCGATCGTGGTGTTGAACCCCGAGGCATCCACCGGCCTCACGTACCTGCGCAAGATGAACATGCAGCTCTCCTCGAAGATGCGCTTCGTCTCGGCCCAGCTCATCGCGCTGCTCGAGAACGAGCTCTACCTGCGCAACGCCTCCCACGCCAACGCCATGGCCGCCCGCCTGCGCGGAGCGCTCGAGGCCGGCATCGCCGACGGCTCGATCAGCGGCCTCGGCTTCTCGCAGCCCACCGAGTCCAACGCCGTCTTCGCGGTGCTGCCCGACGGCGTCGCAGACACGCTGCGCGAGAGCTTCCGCTTCTACGACTGGGATGCCGCCAAGAACGAGGTGCGCTGGATGTGCGGCTTCGACACCACCGAGGCCGACATCGACACCTTCGTGGCGGCCGTGAAGCGCGAACTCACCGCCCGGTAACGGCGTCGCTGAGTGGATGCCGGTGCCGCCGGCATCCACTCAGCCCATTCCGCGCATCGGGAATAGCGGTCGGCGCACGAGCGTTTCACCCTCCGATGCCCCAGTGTTGTGGCGCTCTCTCAACCACCTCACTGCAAGGAATCTCATGACGCTGCTTGACGCCGCCCCCCGCACCGCCCAGACCAGCGCTCCGATGCTCGACGTTCTCGCCGAGCGCTGGAGCCCGCGCGCCTTCGACCCGGACGCCGTGCTGGAGCCCGGCGCCCTCGCCGGCGTGTTCGAGGCCGCCCGCTGGGCACCGAGCGCGAGCAACACCCAGCCGTGGCGCTTCATCATCGCCCGCCGTGGCACCGCCACCTTCGACACGATCGCCGGCACGCTTGTGGGCTTCAACCAGGCCTGGGCAGGCAGCGCCGCCGCGCTCGTCGTGAACATCGCGATCACCGCCGACGCCGAGGGCAAGCCGATGCCGTGGGCCCAGTACGACCTCGGCCAGGCCGTCGCCCACCTCAGCGTGCAGGCGCACGCCGAGGGCCTGCACGTGCACCAGATGGGCGGCTTCGACCGCGACGCGATCAGCGCGGCGTTCGAGCTCGACGAGCGCTTCGTTCCGCTCTCGGTGATGACCATCGGCAAGCTCGGCGACGCCGCCGCCCTGCCAGAGGCACTGCGCGAGCGCGAGGTCGCCCCGCGCCAGCGCCTCGCCCTCGAGGACATCGTTCTGCTGAACGACTAATCCTCACAGCGTCGATGGGCCCCGCGCGGTTGCGCGGGGCCCATCGTCGTTCCCTCGCTGATTGAGCGTGTTCCTCCGTTGACTGAGCCCCCTCCTCCGCTGATTGAGCTTGTCGAAATCACTCCAGCGAATGGGTTTCGACAGGCTCAACCAACGGGAAGGGCAGGCACCGGCAGAGCAGGTTTCGACAGGCTCAACCAGCGGAGGCAGGCGCGCGAACCGCCGGATGGCGGCCGCGCCCCGCGTCAGTCGTGCGTGCGTGCGCGGCGTCGGCGCAGCACGGCGGTGACCAGCACGGCTCCGCCGCCAAGGAGCAGAAGGACGAGTGCTCCGGTGAGCAGCGCCCCGCCGTCGAAGCCGCTCGCCGACAGGTCGGTTCCCGAGGTTCCGGTGCCGGGGGCCGGCTCGCCGCCCGTGCCGGGGTTGCCGCCCGGGTCCGTGCCGCCGCCGTCATCCGCGGCGACGGTGACATCGCTGCGCTTGAACAGCACGCTGCCCGTCGGCGCCGTGCCCGACGCCACGATCGAGTGCGCGCCCGAGAACTCTGCCGGGATCGTGATCGTCGCACGGGCGACCCCCGTGGCATCCGCCGTAACCGTCGCGAGCACCGTCGGGGTCGAGTAGATCGAGAAGACGACGGGCGAGTCTGCGGCGAAGCCGGACGCGCTGACGTCGAGCGTGCTGCCCGGCGCCGCGTCCGCGGGAACACCCTCGAGCGCTCCGCTCCCCTCGGGAACCGTAGCCGGTGGCGCCACGACGGGCAGCGCCTCAAGCGTGACGGTCAGCGTCTGCGTCGCCGTCAGACCCGCGGCGTTCGTCGCGGTCAGCGTCACGGGGTACTCCCCCGCGGGCGCCGTCGTCGTTCCGTCGATGGTGGCCGTGCCGTCGCCCGCATCGCTGAAGCTGAGGCCGTCGGGCAGCGCACCGCTGATGCTGAGCGCGATGTCGAGCGGGAATCCGCCCTCGGTGGTGGCCGCGAAGCTGCTCACCACGCCCCGCTTGACGATCACGGAGTCCGCGCTGCTGATCGCGGGCTTCTCGGTCACCGTCAGCGTGAACGCCTGGGTGGCCGCACCCGTGGTGTTCTTCGCCTTCAGCGTGAGCGCGTATTCGCCGCCGCTGCCGGCCTTCGCCGTGCCATCGAGCACAGCTGTTCCGTCACCGTTGTCGGTGAAGGTCACGCCCGCAGGCAGCGCGCCCGTCACGCTCAGCTCCACCGCCCCCGAGTATCCGGGGCTGCTCGTCACGGCGACGGCCGCCGCGTCGCCCACCGTGATGGTCGCGGCATTGGGCGAGGTGATCGCCGGATCCTCTGTCACCGTCAGCGTGAACGACTGCGTGCTCGATCCAGCGCCGTTCGTCGCCGTCAGCGTGAGCGGGTACGTCCCGCCGCTGCCGGCTGCGGCCGAGCCGCCGAACGTCGCGGTGCCGTCACCGTGGTCGGTGAACGTGACACCGGCCGGCAGTGTGCCGCCCTCCGTCAGCGCCACGGCACCCGGGTGACCGGGGCTGCTCGTCACGGTGAAGGCCGCTGCGGAACCCACGCCGATCGTCGCGGCATCCGCCGAGGTGATCGCAGGCTCCTCCGTCACGCTCAGCGTGAAGCTCTGCGCGCTCGATCCTGCGCCGTTCGTCACCGTCAGGGTCAGCGCGTAGTCGCCCCCGCTGGCGGCAGCGGGCGTCCCGCTGATCGTCGCGGTGCCATCGCCGTTGTCGACGAAGCTGACACCGCTGGGCAGTGTGCCGCCCAGGGTCAGCGCGGCGGCGCCCGGGTAGCCGGGGCTGCTCGTCACGGTGAAGGAGAACGGAGCACCGGCCGCGACCGTCGCGCTGCTTGGCGAGGTGATGGACGGCTTCTCCGCGATCTCGAGCGCGAGTGATGACAGAGCGGCGGTGCCGAAGCCGTTGTCGGCCCCGATCGCCACGGCATGGCTCCCTCCGGTGCCCGCAACCGGCGTGCCGGAGATCGTCGCGGTGCCGTTGCCGTTGTCGACGAAGCTGAGTCCGCCCGGCAGAGCACCGGCTGTGATGGCGGGCGTCGGTGTGCCCGTGGCTGTCACCGTGAAGCTGCCGGCGACTCCGACCTCAAAGGCTGCGGATGCCGCGCTCGCCAGCTGTGGCGGCGTGCCAACGGTCAGCGTCGCCGCGGCGCTCGTCACGCTCGCGCCGTCGGTGACGACGACCCGGTACTGCGCGCCGCTCATCAACTGGGTCGCGGTGAGGCTCAGCGACGCAACGCCGGCGCTCAGCGTGCCGCCAGGAACATCCGTCCAGGCGGAGCCGTCACCCGAGCGCTGCCACTGCGCTGTGACCATACCGGTCGACGGATCGGCGGCGAGTACGGTCGCCGAGAAGGTCGCCGTGGCGCCGGCCACGGTCGTGACCGACGACGGCTGGGTGGTGATCTGCGGCGCGTTCCGCACCGTGACGACCATGAGTTCCGTCGACGTGACCTCGCTGTTTGATGCGATCAGGGACACGTTGTACACGCCGGGGGCGACGTTCTCGTCGATCCAGAAAGCGTAGGAGACGCCGTCAGAAGTGGTCAGGGTTGCTCCGGGCAGCCCTGAGGAGATGAGGGTCGTCACCGTCGGGAATCCCGGGGTGATGCTGATCGGGATCGAGTCATTCCCGCGGTAGGGGAGTTCGGCCGTCGCGGGCGCGGTGATCACGGGCAGCGCGGTGACCCGAATCGGGATCTGGAGGGAGGATTCCGGCCCGGACGCCGAATTACTCGCCGTGAATCTCACCGAATAGTCGCCGCCGCTCGTCGGGGTGCCGTTGAACGTGAAGGTGTCGGCGGAGACCCGATCGACGGTGACGCCAGGGGGGACTGAGCTGGAGGGGTCGAGATCCACGGTGGCCGAGGCGGGGTAGCCCCCGCTTGCCGTCACGGTGATGCCGGATCCCACGGCAGCGCCCGCAGCGATGGTGAGGCTGCTCGGGCCGGTGATAGTCGGAGCCTCGTCCACGGTGATGCTCAGCGTGCTCGCCGCCGTGGTGCCGAAGACGTTGCTGGCCGAGACGTCGAATACGTAGACGCCACCGGCGCCGGCGGGCGGGGTTCCCGAGATTGTCAGTCGGCCGGCCGCGCTCGTGCCGACGGTGAGCCAGCCGGGCACGGTGGCCGGCGCCGTCGGGGTGACGGTGATCGTGGCATCAGGGATGCCGCTCGCGAAGACCTCGAAAGACTGCTCCGTGCCGTCCACGGCCCAGCCCGCAGCGCCGGCACTGCCGATCACGGGTCCGGTGCCGACCGTCAGCAGCGCTGCGCGGCTCTTCGCTGATTCACTGACGAAGTAGCGGTAGACCGAACCGTTGTCGGCCTGGGTCGTCGCAACGCTCAGCGTCGGCCCGGTCTCGAGGAGGTCGTTCCATACGAACCCGCCGTCAGTGGAGCGCTGCCACACGCCGCTCGGCGCGGGGTAGCCACCGACGCCGACCGTGAAGCTCGCCGCGGTGCCGACGAGCACGGCGGCGTCGCCGGGCTCCGCCGTGATGGACGGATCCTCGTTCACGGTGAGCGTCACCGTCTGGGCCACGCTGAGCATCGCGCTGTTCGTGGCGGTGAGCGTGAGCGTGTAGACGCCGCCGGCTCCGGCATCCGGTGTTCCTTGCAGGCCGGTGACCCCACGCAGCGGGTCGACGACCTGGCTGACGCCCGCCGGCAGGCCGCCCGCGAGCGCGACAGCCGCATCGTTGGGGTAGCCGCCGCCCGCCGCGAAGCTCAGGTTCGTCACGTCACCCACGTGCAGGGTCGCGCTCGTCGGGCTGCTGAACGCCGGCTTCTCGTTCACCGTCAGGGTGAAGTTCTGCGCCACGTTCGCATCGCGGCCGTTGTTGCGCGCAAAGGTCACGGCGTACACGCCGCCGCTTCCGGCCGCAGGGGTGCCGCTCAGCAGGGCATCGGCCTGCCCGGCCACGCCGCCCGTCAGGCTCACGCCGCTCGGCAGGGCACCGCTCTTCACGAGGGCGCTGAGCGGGAATCCCGTCGTCGAAATCGTGTGCGTACCTGGCTGGTCGACCGTGAACGTCGCGGCAGGCGCCGAGGTGAACGCCACCGGCTGCCGCACCGTCACGGTGTACGGCTGCGGCGTGGTGCCGACCGAGTTCACGGCGGTGAGCGTCGTGTTCGTGATGCCGGTCGCGCTCGGCGTGCCGCTGATCGTCGCGGTGCCGTTGCCGTTGTCCACGAGGGTCAGGCCGGCCGGCAGCGCGGCACCCGAGACGGTGATCGCGGCCGCGGGGTAGCCGTCGCTGCTCACGGTGGCGGAGACGGGAACGCCGACCGTCGCCTCGAGGTTCGCGAGACCCGGGAATCCGGGCACCTTCGCCATGCCGAAGCTCGCGACCGCCGTCGCGTTACCGAGGTTGGCGGTGACGGATGCCGGGCCGCGCAGCGCGTGCGCGTCGAAGGACGTGCTCGCCGTCCCCCCGAGCAGCACCGTGCTGGCTGCCGAGATCGTGGCGCCGTTGGGGAGCACGCCCGACCAGGTCACGATGGCGTCACTGAAGATCCTCAGCGACGCCGGGCTGACCGCTCCGCCCGTGGAGTTGGTCAGCACCGATGCGGTGAGCACGGCAGTGCTCGAGCCGAGCGGAATCAGCACGGGGTTGGCCGTGACCGAGAGCGCAAGCGAGGGCTCGGCCGTGACACCCGCGGATGCTGTGTCGCATCCCGTGGCGCCGGGTGCAACCCGGTTGCAGCCCCACCAGTTGTTCTCGGCGTTGACGACGACGTTGCCGGTTGCCGCGGCACCGTTGACGACGGCGTTCGCGTTGGTGCCGGTGTTGCCGAGGAAGCTGTTGAAGTGCGCGTTCAGCGTGCCGCCCGCAACGTGGATCGCGGCCCCGGCCTGTGGGGCCGCTCCGGTGATGGTGTTGGCTGCGAAGCGGGTGCCCGTGATCCCGAGCGTTCCGCTGTTCTGCAGGATGGCCCCGCCGCGCGCGGGAGCGCTGGCCGTGCCCGCCACGGTGTTGTCCGAGAAGGTGCTGTCGGTGATCTTCGCCTCGACGGCCGACGGAGACTGGCCGGCGCTGAACTCGATCGCGCCGCCGCCGATCGCCGCGATGTCTTCCGAGCGGGCCGAGTTGCCGCTGAACACGGTATTGCTCACCAGGAACTTCTGGTTGGTGACCTCGGTCGCCGCGTAGGCGACGCCTCCGCCGCCGCTCGTGCCGGAGTCGTTGTTGCTGATCGTCGAGTCGCTGATTGTGAGCGCGCCGCCGATGAACTGCACGCCGCCGCCCGGGGCGTTCGTGGCGGAGCCGCTCGTGTTCGCCCGGTTGCCTGTGATGGCGCTGTTGGCGATGGTGAGTGCGTCGCCTGCACCACCCGCTCCGGCCGAACCACCGAGGATGCCGCCGCCGCCGAACTCGTCGCCAACACCACCCGTGATCGTGATGCCGCTGATCGTGGTCGAGACGCCGCCGACCAAGTTGGGGTCGAGCACGAGCACCGAGGTCGCTCCGTCGCCGATGATCTTCGCGCTGCGATCGGATGGCCCCTGCAGGGTGATACTTGAGCCGCTGATCGTTCCGAGCGGGAGCGAGCCGTTGGCGGCGTCGAGCCGATAGTCGCCGGGCTGCAGGGTGATCGTGGTGGTGTCGGCACCGCGGTTGTTGGCGGCGCACACCGCGTCGCGCAGCGTGACGGGCGACTCCGGGGTCGTGACCGTAGATCCGGGTTCGCAGGATGCCGGCAGCCCGGTGTCCGAGGTGCTGGTGACCGTCCACGCTTCGGCCGCGGCGACGGCCGGCGCGGCTACGCCCACGACGGCTCCGCCCAGGGCGAGCGTGACAACCGTCGCAATGGCGAGCGCGCGGGAGGCACGCGAGCGAACGGGATGGCCGACGGTAGGGGTCGGAATCATAAACGTGTCAGCGCTTTCTGGAATCGGGGCCAGGCAAGGGAACGGGCACGACACGCCCCCGGCGTCGAAAACTGGACGCTGTCCAGCAGCGTTAACATAGTCGGTGTTCAGCCGTGCCGCGAGGTCCCCGAATTGGGGTGACTCCCGCCCTGCGCGACACCGCAGACAGGCGCGAGAATGAACGACGTCCAACTTCTGATCAGGGAGCTCCATGCTTGAGGTTTCTCGCCGGACCGTGATGGCCCTCGGCGCCGGCGCGGTCGGAGCCGTCGCCGTCGGAGCATTCGCGACGCCAGCCGTCGCCGGTGGCACCCCTGCAGCATTCGCCGCCGAACTCCCGGCCTTCACGCCCGCTCCCGCCGCCGAGCTGCCGATCCGCTCGCACTTCGCCGGCCACGAGGGGGAGACCTTCGTCGCCACGGCGAGCGGCGCCGCCCTCGCACTCACACTCACCGAGATCGACGACGTGCCTCCAGCAATCGGCACGGAGGATGAGAACCGCTTCAACCTGATCTTCACGGTGCAGGGCGCCGCGCAGGCCGCCCCGGGCGTCTATGAGATCACCCACCCCAGCGTTCCCGCCGCGCTGCTCTTCGCATCGCCGGTCGGAGCCAGCAAGCGTCGCCAGCTCCAAGCGCTCGTCAACCGGTCCGCATGAGTCAGGGACTGCCATCGCACGCCGGCTTCCTCGGGGCCGTCGGAGACGTCTTCGAGACCACCGACAACACCGGCCAGCCCTTCGGCTTGACGCTGATCTCGTGCAGTGATGAGCTCCGCTCCGGCGGCTACTCCTCGTTCTCCCTCGACTTCCGTGGCGACGCGACTGTGCGAGAACAAGCGACCTTCGAGCTGCGGCATCCGGGGCTCGGCACGCTGCAGCTCTTCCTCGTGCCCACCCGTGCGGATGCCGTCGGGACCGAGTACACCGCGAGCTTCAACAGTCTGGAGGCCTGACGATGGCACAGCCCTATGTCGGCGAGATCCGCATGTTCGCAGGCAACTTCGCCCCGGCCGGGTGGATGTTCTGCGACGGCCAGTTGCTGCCGATCTCGGAGAACGAGACGCTGTTCCAGCTCATCGGCACCACGTATGGCGGGGATGGCGAGTCGACGTTCGCGCTGCCGAACATGCAGAGCCGGATTCCCCTCCACCAGGGCAACGGGTTCATACTGGCGGAGACCGGCGGGGCCGAGGAGATCACCCTCACCGTGAACCAGATTCCCGCGCACAGCCACCCCACGGTGGCCGCGGCCGCCTCCGGAACGAGCGCCAGCCCGCAGGGCAATGTGCTCGCGTCATGGGCCGACACCCCCTACGCGCCGATGCCCGGCACACCGGTTGCACTCGCAGCCACCGCCGTGGACGCCGCTGGCGGGAGCCAGCCACACAACAACATGCCGCCCTATCTGGCCGTCAACTTCATCATTTCGCTGTTCGGCATCTTCCCCTCACCGACATGATCGACACGTCCGACATGTCCGAAGTCTTCGCATCCGCCAGAGAGGCACATCATGGCTGAGCCGTTCCTATCCGAAATACGACTGTTCAGCTTCGTCTTCGCGCCCAAAGGGTGGGCCCTGTGCAACGGTCAGCTGTTGCCGATCAACCAGAATCAGGCCCTCTTCTCTCTCCTCGGTACGACGTTCGGTGGCGATGGCCGGGTGAACTTCGCGCTCCCGAATTTTCAGGGCCGTTCCCCGCTGCATGTCGGCGGATCCCACACGCTGGGCGAGCAGGGCGGCGAGCAGGCCCACACCCTGAGCGTCAGCGAACTCCCGCAGCACAGCCACAACGTGAATGTGGCCGCGACGGCATCCTCCCTCACGGCAGCCGGCAACATTCTCGCGAGCCCGGGCAAGCCAGCATTCGCCGCTCCCCACTCGGGCGGCGCGGTCGCGATGGCCCAGCAGTCCGGCGGAAGCACGGGAGGAAGTCAGGCGCACCTCAACCTGGCGCCATTCCTGACCCTCAGCTTCTGCATCGCCCTCCAGGGGATCTTCCCAAGCCCCAACTAGCCGGGCGCCCCAGCTCTCGATCCAAAGGACACCCGCATGGCCGATCCGTTCGTCGCCGAGATTCGCATGTTCCCCTTCAACTTCGCCCCCAGGGGGTGGGCGTGGTGCGATGGACAGCTGCTGCCGCTGTCGCAGAACACCGCCCTGTTCTCGCTTGTGGGCACCACCTACGGTGGCGACGGCAAGTCCACCTTCGCGCTTCCCGACCTGAACGGCCGCTTCCCGATGCAGCCGGGCCAGGGCCAAGGTTTGAGCCTCCGCGATCTCGGCGAGCAGGGCGGTCAGGAGAGCGTGACGCTGCTCGAGTCGGAGATTCCCTCGCACGCGCACGCGTTGAATGCGCTTCCCGTCTCCGGCAACTCGAATTCGGCGGAGGGCAGAATGCTCGCCGTGCCGCGCTACGGGCGCGCACAGGAACGCAACTATGCGGAAACGCCCGGTCTCGGCGTCACCAAGCTCAGCCCCGCCGGTCTTGCGCCGGCCGGTGGCGATCAGCCACACAACAACATGCCCCCGTACCTCACGCTCTACTTCGCCATCGCGCTGCAGGGTGTCTTCCCGCCTCGCCAGTAGTAGCCATTTGGAGCAGGAGCAGAGTGGCTGACCTCGCGCCCACGGCGGGTCTGCGTGCGGCGTCGCCGGAGGACGCAGGGCTGTTGAAGCAGCTCTTCGCCGAGAGCCGGAGCGCAGAGCTCGCGGCGCTCCCGGACGACAGCATCCGGGCACTCTTCCTCTCGATGCAATGGGCCGCGCAGAACGCGCAGTACGAGCGCCTCTACCCGGGGGCGGAGAGCCACGTCATCCTCGCCACGGCGCCCGACGGTGGAGAGGTGCCGGTGGGCCGGCTGCTCGTCGATTGGGGGCCGGATCGCGCGCACATCGTCGATATCGCAGTGCTCGCCGCGCACCAGGGCCACGGGCACGGCACCGCAGCGCTGACGGAGCTACTGCGCCGGGCGGATGCCGAAGACGTGCCGGTCACGTTGCGTCTGCTCAGGAACAACCACGCGGCGCACCGGCTCTATCGCCGTCTGGGCTTCGTCGACGCCGCCGGCTCTCCAGAGGACTCCCACCTGGGCATGCGGCGCGCCCGGCAATCCGACCCCTCCACGTCGGAGTAGCGACGCGACAGCGCAGCGCGGCTACGGCCGCAGCAGCACCTTCGTCGCCCGGCGCTCGTCCATGGCGGCGTACGCCTCGGCGACCTCGCTGAGCGGCAGCTCGACGTCGAAGACGCGGCCGGGTTCGATCACGCCGGCGAGCACCTCCGGCAGCAGTTCGTCGATGTAGTTGCGTACGGGGGCAACGCCGCCGTTCACACCGACGTTGCGGTTGAAGAGCGGGCGCACCGGCAGCTCCGGGCCGCCGTTCGGCACGCCGACGTAGCCGACCATACCGCCGGGGCGGGTCGAGCGGATTGCCTGGTCCATCGATTCCTTGGTGCCGACGCACTCAAGCACGTAGTCGGCGCCGATGCCGCCGGTCAGCTCCTGGACGCGCGCGATGCCCTCGTCGCCGCGTTCCTCGACGATGTCGGTCGCTCCGAACTCGAGGGCCAGGGCCTGGCGCTCGGGATGCCGCGACATCGCGATCACGCGGGCGGCGCCGAGGCGCTTCGCGGCGATCACCGCGCAGAGGCCGACTGCGCCGTCACCGACGACGGCGACGGTGCTGCCGGGGGTGACGCCGGCCGAGATGGCGGCGTGGTGGCCGGTGCCCATGACATCGGCCAGAGTCAGCAGGCTCGGCACGAGCGCGGCATCCGGCATCGACGGGGTCGCAACGAGGGTGCCGTCAGCGTTCGGCACCCGCACGAACTCACCCTGGGCGCCGTCGACGAAGTGGCCGGATTCGTCGTTCGCGCCCCACCAGCCGCCGTGCAGGCAGGAGGTGCTGACGCCGTTCCGGCAGTTCACACAGGTGAAGTCGCAGTGGTAGAACGGGGCGATCACGAAGTCGCCGGGCTTGACCGCGGTGACGGCACTGCCGACCTCCTCGACGATGCCGACGAACTCGTGGCCGATGCGGTGCGGCTCGTGGGTTGGAGTGACCCCGCGGTACGGCCAGAGGTCGGAGCCGCAGACGCAGGCGGCGACGACCCGCACGATCGCGTCGGTTGGCAGTGCCAGAACCGGGTCGGGCACCTCGTCGAGGCGGATGTCTCGTTCACCGTGGATCACTGTTGCGCGCATGGGTCGAGCCTACGCGCGCCGCGCAGCGTCGCGAAAGGCGGCAGCCCTCTCCACGGCAATCTTGAGAACCGCCACCGATGCTGGTGCGGGTTCGCAGGTGCGAGGGTTTCGACAGGCTCAACCAGCGGGTACACGAAACGGCCGCCCCAGCATTCGGGGCGGCCGCTTCGGGCGGTCGCTGTTACTCGGCCGCGCCGACCGTGAGGCTGTCGCCATCGGCGGCGAGGTCGACCCGCACGAGGTCGCCGTCGCGGATGGCGCCGCTCAGCAGCGCGTTCGCGAGCCTGTCGTCGATCTCGTGCTGCATCAGGCGCCGCAGCGGCCGGGCCCCGTAGATCGGGTCGTAGCCGCGTTCGGCCAGCCAGCGTCGGGCGTCCGGCGTCACCGCCAACGTGAGCCGGCGGTTGCCGAGGCGCTTCGACAGCCGGTCGATGTAGAGCTCAACGATCTCGCCGAGCTCCTCCTGCGAGAGCGCGGAGAAGACGACGATGTCGTCGAGTCGGTTCACGAACTCGGGCTTGAAGGCCTGGCGCACCAACTGCTGCACCGCCGTCTCCTTCTCGTTCCACGTCAACGACTGGTCGACGAGGAAGTGCGAACCGAGGTTCGAGGTGAGAACGAGGATGACGTTGCGGAAGTCGACGGTGCGACCCTGGCCGTCGGTGAGCCGGCCGTCGTCGAGCACCTGGAGCAACACGTCGAAGACCTCCGGGTGCGCCTTCTCGACCTCGTCGAGCAGGATCACCGAGTACGGACGCCGCCGCACGGCCTCGGTCAACTGACCGCCCTGTTCGTAGCCGACGTAGCCGGGCGGGGCACCGACGAGGCGCGACACGGTGTGCTTCTCGCCGTACTCCGACATGTCGATGCGGATCATCGCCTTCTCGTCGTCGAAGAGGAACTCGGCCAGTGCTTTGGCGAGCTCTGTCTTGCCGACGCCGGTCGGTCCGAGGAACAGGAACGAGCCGGTCGGGCGGTCGGGGTCGGAGATTCCGGCACGCGTGCGGCGCACGGCATCCGACACCGCCGCGACGGCCTTCTTCTGACCGATCAGGCGCTTGCCGAGCTCGTTCTCGAGGTGCAGCAGCTTCTCGGTCTCGCCCTGCAGCAGCCGCCCGACGGGGATTCCCGTCCACGCGGCGATCACCGCGGCGATGTCCTCCTCGGTGACCTGCTCGTTGACCATGCGGTCCTCGATCGGGTCATTCTCGGCCTGCTCCGCCGCCGCCAGCCGTTCCTGCAGCTGCTTGATCGTCGTGTACTCGAGCTTCGAGGCCTCGGTGTAGTCGGCCTCGCGCATGGCGCGGTCGCGCGCCCTGGTGGCCTCGTCGAGCTGCTTCTTCAGGTCGCCGACGGCCGTGAGCGATGCCTTCTCGCGCGCCCAGCGTGCCTCGAGGCCGCCGAGCTCCTCACTCTTCTCCGCGAGCTCTGCGCGCAGCTTCTCCAGACGCTCCTTGGAGGCGTCGTCCTTCTCCTTCTTGAGGGCCAGCTCCTCCACCTTCATACGCGCGACCTGGCGCTTGAGCTGGTCGATCTCCACGGGCGAGGAGTCGATCTCCATCTTGAGTCGGCTCATCGCCTCGTCGACGAGGTCGATCGCCTTGTCCGGCAGCTGACGCGAGGTGATGTAGCGGTTGCTGAGGGAGGCGGCGGCCACGAGCGCGCCGTCGCTGATCGTCACACCGTGGTGCGCCTCGTACGCACCCTTCAGCCCGCGCAGGATCGCCACGGTGTCCTCGACGCTCGGCTCCCCGACGAACACCTGCTGGAAGCGGCGCTCGAGGGCGGCATCCTTCTCGATGTACTCGCGGTACTCGTTGAGGGTCGTCGCGCCGATCAGACGCAGTTCGCCGCGGGCGAGCATGGGCTTGAGCATGTTGGATGCCGCGACGGAACCCTCTCCGCCGCCCGCGCCCATCAGGGTGTGCAGCTCGTCGACGAAGGTGATGATCTCGCCCTCGGACTCGTTGATCTCCTTGAGCACGCTCTTCAGCCGCTCCTCGAACTGGCCGCGATACATCGCACCGGCCACGAGGGCGCTGAGGTCGAGCGAAACGAGTCGCTTGCCCTTGAGCGAGTCGGCGACGTCGCCCGCGACGATGCGCTGGGCGAGGCCCTCGACGACGGCAGTCTTGCCGACACCGGGCTCACCGATGAGCACCGGGTTGTTCTTGGTGCGCCGTGTCAGCACCTGGCTGAGGCGGCGGATCTCGGCGTCCCGACCGATCACGGGGTCGAGCTTGCCGCTCGCCGCGATGGCGGTCAGGTCAACGCCGTACTGTTCGAGTGCGCTTTTGGCGTCTTCCTGGGGTGGCTGTTGGCCTGGCTGCATTGTGTATTCCTTTCCGTACCGCGCTCGACCGCCGGGTGCCATTTCAAAGGCTGGCGGTCGACAAAACTTGAGTCGATGTGACTCAAGTTTACCAAAATGTGGACGCAGGCGAAAGGCGGGCGGCTGAGAGTCGGCTGAGCAGCCGCGATTCCGCTGAGAGCGGTCAAATGGTCACTTTGGAACGATTCAAGCGGCCATTTGCCCGCTCTCAACGGAACTGACAGGGCGAAAGGTGCGGGTCAGCGGGCGCGGGTGACCACCGGGGCGAGCGGCAGCCCGCCGAGCGCCTCATCGATGCGGATCAGCTCGTTCCACTTCGCCGTGCGCTCGCTGCGGGTGATCGACCCGACCTTGACGATGTCGGCCGACCAGCCGGTGGAGAGGTGTGCGACCGCGACGTCCTCGGTCTCGCCGGAGCGTGCGGAGACGATCGCGCTCAGCCCCTTCTCCCTCGCAGCGGCCACGGCGGCGGCACCGCCGCTGACGGTGCCGACCTGGTTGACCTTGATCAGCACAGAGTCGACCTCGCGGGCATCGGCCGCACGGCGCACACGGTCGGCGCTCGTCACGAGGTAGTCGTCGCCGACGATGACGGCAGCGGCGCCCGCGACGGCGAGCCGCATCCCTGCCGGGTCGTCCTCATCGGCCGGGTCCTCGAGCGTGATCACCGGGTAGCTGCGGCAGATCGTGAGCAGCTTCTCGATCCACTCGGCGCTCGAGTAGCTCTCGTCGCCAACGCGGTAGCCACCGGCGGTGTGGAACTGACTGGCGGCGATGTCGAGCGAGATGCCCATGTCGACGCCCGGCTTCATGCCGGCCAACTCAATGCCGGCAACCAGCACGTCGAGCGCGTCTTCCGTACCGCTGACGTCGGGCCAGTGCCCTCCCTCGTCGGCCACACCGTGCTTCGGGCCGCGCCTCGCCATGACGTCGCCGACGGCGCGGTAGACCTCGGCAACGTCGGCGAGCGCGTCGCCGATCGAGGTTGCAGAGAGCGGGTAGGCCATGAAGTCCTGCACAGCCGTGCGGTGAGCTGCATGCGCCCCGCCGCCCATGATCTGGATCTGCGGGCGCGGAATGTGGGTCGGGGCCGCGTTCAACACCTGCCAGCTCGGGATGCCGCGCACGGCCGCCGCGGCATTGAGCACGGCGAGCGAGGTGGCGGTCGTGGTGTTGCCGCCAATGTTCGCGCGCTGCGGATCGGCGTCGAGCCCGTCGAGGACCGCGTCGATTCCCACCTGGTCTGCGACATCGAGGCCCAGCAGCGCCGGCTCGACGAGCGAGTGCACGAGGCCGACGGCTTGGGAGACGTCCTTGCCGCCGAGGCGGCTGCCGCCGTCACGCAGCTCGATCGCCTCGCGGCGACCCGTCGATGCACCGGCGGGGGCGATGCCCCGCCCGAGGCCGCCGCCCGTGGTCTCGATCTCGACCTCGACGGTCGGGAGCCCCCGGGAATCCCACACCCGGCGGCCGTGAACCGCCGTGATCATGCCGCTCATTGCCGTACTCCAGTCATTGTCAGGCTCCAGCCTGTTCATCCAACACATCTTCCAGCGCGCGCCCCGTGTTCAGGGCCAGCACCGCACTTGCTCGAATCCGCTGGCGCTCGTCGTCGTCGAGGTACTCGGCCGGAGAGGCACCCGCGACCCTGGCCAACGCCAGCGCCGGCAGGATGCGCGCGATCCGTGCCCGCGTCTCGGCCGCGTCCTCCCAGACGACCTCATCGAGGTACGCCCGTTCGAACGCCTCGGCGGCCCGGCGCAGCTCTGCCGCGTGTTCCGGCAGGTGCACCTGTTTCAGCGTGAGGTGGGTGAGGCAGAACGCGGCATCGAATGCCGGATCCCCCCACGTCGCGCACTCGGCATCGAGGATGACGGGCGCGGCCCCGACCAGGATGTTCTTCGGGCTCAGATCGCCGTGCACGAGGGCACGGCCAGGTTCACGCAACCCGGCGATGACGGCATCCAGCGCCGCCCGCGCCTCCGGAACGGCCTCGGCCGTGCGCAGCAGATAGGGCTCGATGCGCAGCGACTCGAACAGCTCCTGGTTCGCGAACTGCGCCGCGAGGCCCGGCGTGCCGCTGCTCACGGCGTGGATCCGCCCGAGCGTGCTGCCGAGGGCCGCGGCGACGTCGACATCGACGCGACCGGCCAACAGCTCGGTCTTCCAGTTGCGATACTCCGCGGCGGGCAGATACTCGAGCGCGATGGCGAAGCTCTCCTCATCGACGGCGAGCACCCGCGGCACGCAACCGGGCACCGCCTGCGCGACGAATGTCAGCCATGCCTCCTCCGCGGCACCCCGGTCGATCGGCGCGTGCCATTCGGCCTCGACCAACAACTGCGCCCTGGCTCGTTTGACGACGAACGCGTCCGCGCCGCGACGCACGAGCCAGATGTCGGAGGAGACCCCTCCGGTCAACGCTTCGGCCTGAACCGATTCACCGGGCCGAACGAGCACCATGCGCTCGAGCAGCTCCAGCAGTTCGGGTTCCGGCACGGCCGATTCCGCCATCAGCGCGTCGAGGGGTGACCGTAGGCGGCGTGCTCGAGCCCACGGATGTAGCCGATCGCGAACAGCCGGCCGAGCATCTCGTAGCCGGGGCGGTCATTGGTCTCCCCTTCGAGGGTCGGCACGTGGTCCGGGCGCATCGCGCCCTCGAAGCCGATGTCGTGGTAGGCCCGGAGGCACTCGGCCATGTCGGTCTGCCCGTTGTCGTGGAACGTTTCGCGGAAGTCCGCGACCGTGCCCCGCACGTCGCGGAAGTGCACGAAGGGGATCTTCGCCGTGCCGAACTCACGGATCAGTTCGGGGATCGACACCTGCTCGTCGATGACCTCAGACATCAGGGCAAAGTTGCCCTGGCAGAAGGTGATGCCGTTGTGGTCGGATGGCGCCATCTCCAGCAGACGGCGGTAGCTGGCGACCGAGCTCATGATGCGGGGAACGCCGCGGTCGATCTGCTGGGGCGGGTCGTCCGGGTGCATCGCCAGGCGTACTCCGGCCTTCTCTGCCTCGGGCACGACGGCCTTCAGGAAGTAGTCGAGCGCATCCCACATCTGCTCCCGTGAGATCTCGCCCTCGGCGGCCAACGCGGGGCCGGCCTGGGCGATCTCCCGGTTGTAGCCCGTGACGAAGGCCCCGCCGCGGTCAACGAGGCGGGTGTCGGTGCGCCCCCACGTGGTGATCGCCATCCAGTTGTAGGCCATGGTGGGGATGCCGAGGTGGCCGAGGGAGCGGATCTGCTCGATGAACTGCTCGATCTGCTCGTCGCGGCCGTCAAGGCCGAGGCGGATCTTGTCCATCGGCGCCGTGTCCTCGGTGGCGATGAGGGTGAAGCCCCACTTCTCGTAGATCTCGATGTTGTGCTTGAGTGCCGCGACGCTCCACGGCACCTCGTCCCGGTCGTCCGGCTTCCATCCGGCGCTGCCGACCGAGGCGAACATCCGCTGGTCCTGTTCCGCACCGTTCAGCACACCGACGACGTTGTCGACACCCGCCTGCCGGATGAGCTTCCACGACGACTCCGGCCGTGGGGGGAGGAACTCACTGAGTTGAAGCATGGGTTGGATCCTTTCAAAGGCCTTGTGGCCGGCGGACGCCGCGGGCTCAGTTCTTGGCGGGCAGCGCGGCCGCGATGCGGGCGAGCAGGCCACCATCGACGCGGATCTCCGCGCCGGTGATGAAACTCGCCTCTGTGCTGGCGAGGAACGAGCAGACCGTGCCGATCTCACGGGGCTGCCCGACGCGTCCGAGCGCGTGCGATGTGCCCCAGGTGGCGATCGTCGCCTCGATCCCCTCCGGCGTTCCGTCCGACCACTCAGCGGCCGAGGTGCGGAGCATGGGCGTGTCGACCGAGCCGGGCAGCAGCGCGTTCACGCGCACACCGTACGCGGCCTCGTCGACGGCGAGCGCCCTGGCCATCGCATTCAGCGCGCCCTTGGTCATCGTGTAACCGACGACGTTGTTCTGGGTGGCGACACCCTGTACCGAGGAGATCAGGGTGATCGTCCCGTGGTTCTTGCGGATCTCCTCGATCGCGGCGTGCACGGCCAGGAACACGCCGCGCACGTTGACCGCGTAGACGCGGTCGAGGTCGGCCGGGCTCGTGGTCGCGGCGTCGCCGTAGGTCTGGATGCCGGCCGAGGTGACGAGGTGGTCGACCCGGCCGAACTCCGTCAACGCCAGCGCGACCGCTCGGCGGTGGGTGTCTTCATCCGCAACGTCACCATGGATGCCGACGGCGATGCCGCCAGCGGCGACGATGGCGTCGACGGCCTCTCGCACGGTGTCTTCGGTGAGCCCGTGCACGACGACGCGGGCACCTTCGGCTGCGAACACCTCCGCAGCTCCCCGGCCGATCCCGGCGGAGCCGCCGGTCACAATCACGACGCGTCCGTCGTGTCGCAGTGTCGTAGTCATTCTCAGTGCACCTTCTTCATTCGGGGGTTGGTCAGGAGCCCGGCCGTCACAGTACGCCGTAGGTGGCGAAGGCCTCGGTCGCGCTCATCCCGGCGTCGATCGCCTTGCACACGACATTCTCCGTCGATGCCTTCGCCAGTGCGGCCTCGATCACCTCGGCCTCGACCTCCTGCGGCACGACGAGCACGCCGTCGATGTCGCCGATGATCAGGTCGCCCGGGGTGATCAACACTCCGCCGACCCGCACGGGCACACGGTAGTCGGCGACGACGGTGCGCACGGAGGAGTCCTGGGCGTATGTGCCCCAGCCGAACACCGGGAAGTTGCGCTCCAGCACCTGGGCGGTGTCGCGGTAGTAGCCGTCGACGACGGCTCCGACGGCCCCGCGTTGCTGCGACGTGGCGGTGAGGATCTCGCCCCAGAGCGCGACGGGCTGCACGATCCGCGGCGAGATGTACACCTCGCCGGGCTCGAGCTGATCCAGCGCCTCGGTCAGGTAGCCGAACGGCTTCTTCTGCGGGCCGTGCACATCGGAGGTGACGGAGGGCATGGCGCGGCCGGCGAGCTTCATCTCCGGGCGGAGCGGGCGGATCTCCGGCGGCAGGAACTGGTGCGTGCGGCCGAGCATGTCGAGGATGTCACCGACGACGGCGGTGTAGAGCCGGGTGCGGATGGTCTCGAAGAGCTCTGGATCGGTG
>CAZZNX010000009.1:22892-28547 GCA_964655795.1 uncultured Leifsonia sp.
GGGCTTTCGTCTCGGAGCGGAGGTTAGCTGATGGGCGCGCGGCGGGTGCGCCAGACATTGACGAGCACCGCGATGAGGACGACCGCTCCGCGCACGACCTGCTGCGCGTAGGGGTTCACACCGAGCAGCACCATGCCGTTGAGCAACGCGGCGATGAACACGACACCGATCACGGTTCCGACGATGGTGCCCTTGCCACCGGAGAGCACCGTGCCACCGATGATGCTGGCGGCGATGGCGTCGAACTCGAGGCCAGCCGCGATGGTGCTGTTGCCGGAGGAGAGTTGGGCGCTCTGCAGCAGGCCGGCGATAGAGGCCGAGAGCGCGGAGACCATCATGACGAGGATTTTGACGCGGCGCACCGGGATTCCGGAGAGGGTGGACGCCTTGGCGTTGCCGCCGACGGCATAGATGGAGCGGCCGAAGACGGTCTTCTGGGCGATGATGCCCACCACGACGGCCGCGATCACGAAGTAGATGGCCGCGACGGGGATGATGCCGAAGACCTTGCCGCTGCCCCAGTAGAAGAAGTCCTCGCTGGGGATGGGAAGCGGGAAGTTGTTCGTCAGGAGCTGGGCCAGGCCGCGGAGGGCCAGGAACATCGCAAGCGTCGAGATGAATGTCGGCACCCCGAAGTAGGCCCGCATCACGCCGGTGAACGCGCCGATGCCGACGGCGATCACCATGACGAGCACCACCGCGAACGGGAACGGCACGCCCTGGTTGACGACGAAGACGCCGAGCAGCGATGAGGACAGGGCGGCCATCGACCCGACCGAGATGTCGATCTCACCCGAGACGATCACGAGCGTCATCGCGAAGGCGACGATGCCGAAGAAGGCGGCGTTCTGCAGGATCGCGAGCTGGTTGCTGAGTGTGAAGAAGATCGGCGAGGCGATGGAGAGCACGATGTAGAACACGATCAGCACGATCAGCAGGCCGAGGCTCTGCCAGTTCTTGATCCTGGTGAGCGCGTCTCCAAGGGAGCTCCGGGTGGCGGTGGCTGTTGTCATTAGTTGTTCTCCTGTCGCATGGCGAGTGCGAGAATTCGTTCTGCGGTTCCCTCGGAACCGATGAGTTCTTCATGGATGTGGCCGTCTCGGAGGACGAGCACGCGATCGCAGACCTCTGCGATCTCTTCAAGTTCGGATGACACGAAGATCGACGAGACCCCGTTGTCGGCGAGGTCGCGGATCAGGCCGTAGATCTGGGCCTTGGCGTGCAGGTCGACACCGCGTGTCGGCTCGTCGAGCAGAAGGATCCGCATCTTCGCGGCCAGTGCCCTGCCGATCACGCCCTTCTGCTGGTTGCCACCGGAGAGCGTTCCGATCTCCTGCTGCGGTGAGGATGCCCGCACCGACATCGAGGTCATCGCCTCTGCGACGATCCGCGCCTCCTCCTTGGCGTGCAGCCAGAACTTCGGCAGCACCCGGCCGCGGGCCGAGAGGAGCAGGTTCTCGTCGACACCGAGCAGCGGCACAATGCCGGAACCCTTGCGGTCCTCCGAGGTGTACGCGATGCCGAGATCAAGCATCTTGCGGGGGTGGCGGCGGTTCTGCGCGGTGCCGTGGACGATGATCTCGCCCTCGGAGTCGTCGCGGAGACCGAAGATCGACTCGAGCAGTTCGGTGCGGCCGGAGCCGAGCAGACCGGCGATTCCGAGCACCTCGCCCTCATGCAACGTGAACGAGATGCCGTTCAGCCGGTGGGGCACGGTGAGTCCTCGCACGTCGAGCACCACGGGAGCACTCGTGCGGTCGCGCTTGTCGTGCACGGCCGCTTCCTTGGCCTCCCCACTGATGAGCTCGGCAACCTGGTCGGAGCTGATGCTGGCGACCTCATGGGTGCCGATCTCCTCGCCGTCGCGCAGCACGGTGAGGGTGTCTGCGACGAGGGGGATCTCCTTCATCCGGTGCGACACGTAGATGATCGACATGCCCGTCGCAGCGAGACGGCGGATGAGCGCGATGAGCGCGTCGACCTCGTGGGTGTTCAGCGCACTGGTCGGTTCGTCGAGGATGAGCACGTGCGGCTCGTCGACGAGCGCTTTGGCGATTTCGACCATCTGCTGCTCGGCCAGTGGGAGCAGGCCGACCTCGATCATGAGCGGAATTTCGACACCCAGGCGGCCGAGCGCGATGCGGGCCAGGTCTTTGACTGCGGTCTTGTCGACGAAGCCGCCCTTCTGCGGCCAGCGTCCGAGCGTGATGTTCTCGGCGACGCTCAGCCCGGGCACCAGGCTGAATTCCTGGTGCACGACGGCGATGCCGCCTTGCTGAGCAGCATGCGGCCCCGACCACTCCACCACCGCGCCGTCGAGCTCGATCGTGCCCTCGTCCGGCTGCAATGAGCCGGAGAGCAGGTTCACGATCGTGGACTTGCCCGCGCCGTTCTTGCCGAGCAGGGCGCGCACCTCGCCGCGGCGTAGTTCAAAGTCGACCCCACTGAGTGCGGTCACCGTTCCGAATCGCTTCGTCAGGCCGCGGCACGCGAGTACCGTTTCGTTCATTCCCGTCACATCCTTGTTCCGGGGCACGGTGGGTCGGGCGCGCTACACGCGCCGACCCACCGTGCCGCTGGGGTGGTGTTGCTTACTGTGCGAGGAAGGCTTCGGCCGTCTCCGGGTTCGCACGGTCGTAGGTGATGCCGGGCAGCTCGACGCTGTGCTGTTCGAGCGTCTCGCCCGCGATGACCTTCTTGGCCATCTCGTAGGCGCCCTGAGCGGTGCCGACCGGGTCCTGACCGGTCGTGGCCTGCAGGCTGCCCTCTGGGTCGACGATGAACTCGGCGATCTGGGTCGAGATGTCGGTGCCGAACACGGGCTTGCCCGAACCCTTGGTGCCGATCACGGCGCCGGCCGTTCCGCCGTCGTTGGAGGCCCAGAAGATGTCGACGTCCGGGTTGGCGGTGAGGATGTTCTCGGCGACCGGGGTCGCCTTGTCGGTGAGGTACGCCTCCTGGTCGGTGACGATGTCAACCGTGATGCCCGCTGCCTTCAGGGAGTCGAGGAAGCCGGTCTTGCGCAGCTTGCACGCCGAGGCGATGTCGCAGTTGAGGATCGCGAGCTTGACGGAGTCGCCGATGTTGTCCTTGATGAAGGTGGCGGCGAACTCGCCGGTGCCCGTGCCGAGCGCCGTGTTGTCGGACTGGATGACGCCGTCGACGTTCGCGGGGTCAGCGGTTGCGCCGATGCAGTTGCCGTAGCAGATGAGGGCGATGCCGGCATCCTTGATGGCCTTCATGGTGGCGAGGGAGGCCTCGTCGGCCGTCGGCTGGATCAGCACGGCGTCGACCTGCTTCTGGATCATGCTCTGCGCGACCTGGTTCTCCTGCGCGGGGTCATTGTTGGACAGGCCGGTCGTGACCGTTCCGCCGTCGGCCTTGACGGCTTCTTCGAGTCCGGTCTGGATGCCCTGGAAGTACGTGTCGCCCTGCAGCATGATCAGACCGATCTGCAGTGCATCGGTGCCCGCGTCCGAGCCCCCGTCTGAGGGCGTGGCGGCCGGAGCGCTACAGGCCGCGAGGGTGAGCGCCAGGGCGGCTGTGCCGGCCACTGTGGCGAGAACTTTGGCGAACTTCATCGTCTATCTCCTTTGAATGTGAACGATTGCAAAGTCAATATATCCACTTGTATACTAGTGCGCAAGCCACATTGTCGAAGGGGATGATCCGATGATCACTGCACCGAACGCCGCAGACGCCGCTGCGAGCTCACCAGAGCCCGGGGGGCTTGGGGCTGCGCCAGCACCGGCGATCGCGCTCTCTCCCCTGTCGCCGCCGGCATCGCGCTACCGCATCTCCGACGCCGTTTACGAGCAACTGAGCGAGGCCATTCGCAACCTGCAGCTGCCACCAGGCACACCGATCTCCGAGCCGGGAATCGCCAGCTGGCTGCAGGTGAGCCGCTCCCCCGTTCGCGAGGCATTCACCCGCCTGGTTGATCTCGGGCTCATCACTGTCATTCCCCAGGTGGGCAGCCAGATCGCGCCGATTTCGCTGCGCGAGGTCGAGGAGGCCGTCTTCATCCGCACCGCACTGGAGACGAGCGCGTTCCAGCGCGCGATCCGTGACAGCGCGCCGGACACCACTGAGATTCAGCTGCTGGTCGATGCGAACAGGCGCGCGGCCGAGAGCAATGACATCGAGGCCTTCTTCGACACCGATGAGCAACTGCACCAGACCGTCTTCGCACTCGCCGGCATGCCCAGGCTCTGGCACATCGTGCGCGGCACCAAGATGCAGCTGGACCGACTGCGCCGGCTCAACCTCTCTCTCGCCGTGCTGAATCCCGAACTCGTCGAGGAACACCAGCAGATCGTCGACGCGCTCCGCGACCGCGACGAAGCGGGGGGCCTCGCCGTCATCCGCACCCACGCGACGCGCATCCTCGACGTGATGGAGATGCACCGCACGGCACACCCGAGCTTCTTCGCCGACTAGTCCACAAACCCCGTCCCTCAACGAGGAGGAACCCATGAACGACAGCGTCACCGTCACCGTCCCCTGGCGTGCCGAGTGCGGCGAGGGCCCGTTCTGGCACGCCGCCAGTGACACGGTGTATTGGGTCGACATCGTGCGCGGCGAGATCCTGCGCACCGATGCGGAGAGCGGCGAGACCAGCGTCATCGGATACCCGGAGATGGTCGGGGCCGTCGCGCCACGCGAGCGTGGCGGCATGGTCGCGGCCGTCACCTCCGGCTTCGTCGGCCTGGACGATGCCGGCGCCGTGACCCACCGCGTGCCGTGCCTCGGCCAGGGCGTGCGCATGAACGATGCCAAAACCGACCCGGCCGGCCGCTACTGGTCCGGCAGCTGCGCGATGGATTTCCTCGCCGGCAGTGGCGGGCTCTGGATGCTCGACGAGAACTGGGAGGCGCACCTGGTGCTGCCCGGACTGACCCAGCCGAACGGCTTGGGCTGGAGCCCGGACGGGAACACGTTCTACCTGGTTGAGACGCAGGATCGCACGGTGCTCAGTTTCTCGTTCGATCCAGAGACGTCAAGCCTCACCACGACGCCGACCGTGCTGATCGGCCCCGACGCGTTCCCCGGCTACCCGGACGGCCTGTCGGTCGACAGCCGCGGCCACCTCTGGATCGCCGAGTTCGCCGGCTCCGCACTCCACGAGTTCGCCCCGGACGGCACGCGGCTGCGCAGCATCGCGATCCCGACCGCACAACCTACCTCCTGCGCCTTCATCGGCGCCGAACTCGACCAACTCTGGGTCACCTCGGCCGCTGCCGGACTGAGCGAGAGCGACGACCCGCTCGCCGGATCGGTGTTCCTGGTCAACGACCACGGAGCCACCGGACTCCCCGTCCCCACCTTCAGAGGCTGAGCCATGACGATCACCGCACAGACCGCCGGCCCCCTGACGATCACCCTGGCCTCCGACGCCCTCGAGGTCACCATCACGCCGGAGCGGGGCGCGGACATCGTGCGCCTGACCGATCGGGCAACGGGCGTGCAGACGCTGGCCGTCTCACCGACCGGCGACGTGACTCCCGCCCCCTTCGCGCCGTCGAACTTCGTCTCAAGCGACTCCATGGTGCAGTGGACCAACGGATACCCGGGCGGCTGGCAGCTGATGATTCCGAACGCCGGTCCGGAGCGCGTGCACGACGGGGTCGCCCAGGGCTACCACGGCGAGGCCTC
>CAZZNX010000009.1:28563-38197 GCA_964655795.1 uncultured Leifsonia sp.
CGGTGCTCGAGCAGAGCGCGACATCCGTCACCCTCGCCACCTCACTGTTCACCGCACCGCTGCGCGTCGAACGCACCGTGACACTCGACGGCGCGCGACTCACGGTCACCGACACCGTGACCAACCTCTCGCCGGAGCCGTGCAGCTTCCGGCTCGGCCAGCACCCCGCATTCGGCACGCCGTTCCTCGACGAGCACAGCTACGTCGTCACGGCCGCGAACACTCTCATCACCGATGCGAACGCCCCGGGCACCCTGACCGAGGCGGATGCCGTCGGCCGACCCGATGCGCTGCTGCCGGCCGGCCCCGTTCCTCACAGCGTGGCACTGCCCGGCCCGGGCTCCGGGCAGGCGCTGTTCGGCGTGCTCACCGACTTCGAGCCGGATACCGCCGTCCATGACCCCGCCGGCGCCGACAGCGCGAGCGCGACATTCTGCAGCCCGACCCACGGCTTCGGCATGCGGATCAGTTGGGAACGCGCCGTGTACCCGAACGCCTGGTTCTGGATCGAGGCGAACGCCGGATCGGGCTGGCCCTGGTTCAAGCGGCTGTTCTCGATCGCGGTGGAGCCGGCCAATGTGCTCCCCGGCGATGGCGTCGCCGCCAACGGCCGCCAGCGCGGCGGGCTCGGAACCACCCTGCCCGGCGGTGAGTCGCTCGTCTCGACCATCCGCGTCGACCGCACCGCCCTCAGCTAACCCCACGCAACCATCAGCACTCATCGAATCAAGGAGAACTCCATGCATTTCCGACGCCTCGGCCCCCTCGGCGCTGAGATCCCCGTCGTCACAATCGACGACGTGGTCTACGACTTGCGCCCGCTGACGGCCGACATCGACGGCGCGTTCCTCGAGAACGACCCTGTCGGCACCGTGCAGCGCTCACTCGCCGATCTGCCCGAGCTCGAGAACGCCGACTCGCTGCGCGTCGGCGCGCCGGTCGCCCGGCCCGGCGCCATCTACTGCATCGGCATGAACTACGCGGCCCACGCCCTCGAAGGTGGATCGCTGCCGCCGGAGCGCATCGTCATGTTCATGAAGCCGCCGCACACCGTCGCCGGCCCCAACGACGATTTCGTGGCACCGAACGGCATGCCGAAGCTCGACTGGGAGGTCGAACTCGCCCTCGTGGTGGGCACGCGCGCCTGGCAGCTGGGTGAGGACGAGAACCCGTTGGATCACATTGCCGGCTACACCCTCGCCAATGACCTCTCTGAGCGACTCTGGCAGCTCGAGATCTCTGGCGGGCAGTGGTCAAAGGGCAAGAGCGGCCCCGGATTCCTCCCGCTCGGCCCGTGGCTCGTTCCGGCAACCGACATAGATCCGGGGAATCTGCGCCTGCAGAGCCAGGTGAACGGCGAGCCGCGTCAGGACTCCAACACCTCCGACCTGATCTTCGACGTCGCGACGATCATCCGCGACCTCAGCCAGTTCACCGTGCTCGAACCGGGCGACGTCATCCTGACCGGAACCCCTGAGGGCGTTGCGCTCTCCGGCCGGTTCCCCTACCTGCAGCCGGGCGATGTCATGGACCTCGAGATCGAGCACCTCGGCCACCAGCGCCAGCGCGTTCTGCCGGCGAGCTAGGGGCAAGGCCATGGGCAACTTCTCTGGAAAGGTCGCCGTCGTCACCGGTGGCGCATCGGGCATCGGCCGGGCGACCGCCCTGCGGCTCATCCGCGAGGGCGCATCCGTCGCGGTCTTCGACCGTGACGACTCTGCGCCCATTCCCGACGCGGGTGACGCACTGTTCAGCGCCCGCGTCGACGTCACCGACCAGGCCGCGATCGACGCCGCCGTCGCGCAAACGCTCGAGCGCTGGGGACACATCGACATCCTCGTCAACGGCGCGGGGATCGGTGCGGCCGGCACCCTGCTGGACAACGACGATGCCGAGTGGCAGCGCGTGCTCGACATCAACGTGATGGGCACGGTCCGCGTGACGCGCGCGGTGTTGCCGCACCTGATCGCGGCGCGGCCGGCATCCGTGGTGAACGTGGGCTCCGCTGTCGCGGTGACCGGCTTCCCGAACCGCGCCCTCTACAGCGCGACCAAGGGAGCGATCGTCGCCATGACCAGGGCGATGGCCGCTGACCACCTGAAGGACGGCGTGCGCTTCAACTCCGTGTGCCCAGGCACCACCGAGACGCCGTGGATCCAGCGACTGCTCGGTGCGGCGGCCGACCCGGAGCAGGAACGCCGCAACCTCGAGGCGCGCCAGCCGCACGGCCGACTCGTGAGCGCCGAGGAGGTCGCCGACGCGATCGTGTACCTGGCGAACCCTCTCGCCGGTTCAACCAATGGCGTCACGCTGTCGGTGGATTCCGGCATCCAGTCGGTCTACACCGGCAAGTAGCCACAGCGATCGCACCGGGCGCCTGAGCCCGGTGCGATCCTGGCGTCCAGCGCTACGGCAGCTCGACCTCGAGCGCCGCGACGAGCGAGTCCTGCAGGAAAGCCGCCCAGTCGTAGACGCCGTGCTGCAGCTCGCGCAGCTGGGCGAGCTCCTCGCTCGCGGCGCCCGAGGCATCCGGAATGGAGCCGTCGTCGTCGACGCCGATCGAGTCGGCGAGCACGAGGCGCAGGTCGGTGAGGAAGGTGAGCCACGGCAGCACCGCGTCGGGGCCCAGCTCGATGTTGTGCGTGTAGCGCTCGTCGTCGATGCCGAGGGCGGATGCCGCCTCGACGGCCTCGCGCACGGAGGCGGCCGCGTCGATCTTGCGCTTCTGCAGCTCGGGGCGGGTGTAACGGGCGAACTCGGCCGCCGCAGAGGCATCGTCACTGTACGCGACGGGGAACAGGCGGGTGAGCTCGGGGGCCGACGGGTCGGATTCGCTGAGCAGGGACTCGATCTGGGCGGCGAGGGAGGCGAGCGCCTCGGCCTCATCCTCGTCGAATTGCAGCAGCACGGAGCGGGTTCCGCCGGACGCCAGCAGATCGCTGCGGCTGTCGGCGGCGACGATGCGGCTCATGCGGCGGCCTTCACAGTGCGACCTTCACAGTGCGACCCTCACAGTTCGTCCTTCACAGCTCGTCCTTCATGAGGGTCGCCTGCAGGCCGTAGCCGTGCAGCGCCTCGACATGGCGTTCCATCTGCTCGCGGTTGCCGCTGGCGACGGCCGCCCTGCCCTCGGTGTGCACCTGCAGCATCAGCTGCTCGGCCTTCTCGCGGCTGAAACCGAAGTAGCTGCGGAAGACGTAGCTCACGTAGCTCATCAGATTCACCGGGTCGTCCCAGACGATCACGAGCCAGGGGGTGGCGAAGCGCGCAGCGGCGTCGCTGGCGGTCGCGGCATCCGTGCTCGTCTCGGTGGTCTCCAGCAGTTTCGACATCGCTCCCAGTCTCCCACGCGGAGGCCGCGCGCACCCGCCCACCTGTGTGGCGGCGCCGGACCACGGGCGCCCATTCGGGCTCAGACGCCGCGGATCGCGGATGGTGCGGCGACGCGCGCGCATCGGCGCAGCCTCGACGAGAGGGCGGCGCCCGAGCCTTCGAACGGCCGAGCCCGGCTTGCTACGGTCGATGAGTGGTTGAACGCGTGAATGTGGCAGTTGTCGGGCTCGGTGCGATGGGGGCGAATGCCCTCTGGCGACTGGCCGAGCGCGGGGTGAGCGTGGTCGGCTTCGAACAGTTCACGCTCGCCCACCCGCTCGGCTCCTCGCACGGTGCCACCCGGCTGTTCCGCGAGGCCTGCCTCGAGCACCCGGGCCTCACCCCGATCGCCCGGCTCGCCAAGACGCTGTACCGCGAGCTGGAGGAGCACAGCGGCGAGGAGCTGCTGCGCATCACCGGCGGCGTGATGATGGGCGCACCCGACTCCGATGTGATCGCGGGCACGCGTGCCGCGGCATCCGCCAATGGCCTCACCCTGAACGATCTCAGCCACGCGGAGCTGGCCGAGCGCTACCCGCAGCTGGCCGGCCTGCCGGCCACGGATGTCGCCGTGCTCGACCCCGGCGCAGGCGTCGCGTTCCCCGAGCCGACGATCCGCGCGGCCGTCGCCCGCGCGCGCACGCTCGGCGCCGAGGTCGTCGAGAACACCCGCGTTCTCGCCGTCGAGCCCGGAGAGGACGGCGTGCTCGTGCGCACGGCCACGGGCAAGTGGCTCGCCGAGCGCGTGATCCTGACGCAGGGAGCCTGGCTCGCGGCCGAGCTGCCGTGGATCGAGCTGCAGCCGATCCGCACCCCGATGACGTGGTTCGAACCGCGCGCGACGCCAGCCGACGCTGCTCCGGATGCCGCGGCACCGGATGCCACGGAGCCTGATACCGCGGAGTTCGCGCTCGAGCGGCTGCCCGTCTTCGTGCGCCAGCTGAGCGAGAGCGAGGTGCTCTGGGGCCACGGCTCGGTCGGCGCCGTCGCCGGGCCGGAGAAGGGCGCCCTGATCAAGGCGGGCGTCGGCGACATCTGGCAGGAGCGCGTGCGGATCGACCCTGAGCAGCTGGACCGCGGCGTGACGCCGGCCGACTGGCGCCAGGTGTCCGCGCTGCTCGCCCAGGCGGTTCCCGGCATCGAATCGCTGCCGGCCCGCGTCGACCCGTGCATGGTGACGATTTCGCCGGACGACCAGTTCGTGGTCGGGCGCTCGCCCCGGCATCCGCGGGTCATCGTCGGTGGCGGCGACAGCGGCCACGCCTTCAAGCACGCGCCGGCGCTCGGCGAGATCCTCGCCCGCTTCGCCCTCGACGAGCCGCAGCTCGTCGACACGGCGTTCATCGACCCGGCCCGCTTCGCCTGAGCCCGCCCGCTTCGCCCCTCGCCCCTTCGCCGAGACTGCAGGTTCGGGTACTAAGACGCCGTTTACCGCCCGAACCTGCAGTCTCGGCGAGGGAACAACAGGGCGAGCTGGCTTACTGCCCGACCGAGCTGCCGACGGGCTGAACGGCGGCGTACTCGGCGATGATCAGGCGGATGTTCTCGATCGCGGCCGCATCGAGGCCGTCGTCGCCGGTCACCGCTCCCCAGCCGTCGAGCACGACGTCGCCGTAGTTGTGGCCATGGCTGGCCGGGACCGTCTCGCCCATCAGCATGTCGACGACCACCTGCAGTGCGGTGACGACGGGGATCCAGCGCATGGCCGGGCTCACGTCGTCCGCCCGCTGATCGGGCTTCAGCCAGTCCGGCTCCGCCCAGATGAGTTCGGGCCCGAGCCACGTCACGGGGTCGGTCGCATGCTGCAGATACGCCACGCGGGGCGCGTCCCACGGCCCGTCGACGGCGCCGAAGTCACCGGCGCGGGAGAGCCAGCGCACCTCGGCGCCGCCTTCCAACACCGGCTGCCAGGCCGGGCTGCCCTCGTCGCGGGCCGCCTGCAGTTCACGCCAGAGCGGTGTGCCGTTCGGGCTGCCCGCGTAGAGCGCACCGTCGGTGCGGGTGCGCAGATCATCCAGATCGGTGAAGGTCGACTGGCTGCCGTGGGCGCCCAGGCTGAGGCCGTAGCTGATGAGCTGCGGGCGATCGGATGCCGGCAACGCCTCCCACTCGGCGTGCACCGCGTTGAAGAGCACCCTGGCTGCGTCAACGGGTGCGTCGGGGTCGAAGACGAACGACACCCAGCTCGGGGTGTACGCGTACTGCATCGAGACGATCGCGGTGTCTCCGCTGTGCAGGTATTCGAGGGCGTCGGTCGTCTGCGGTTCGAGCCAGCCCGAGCCGGTGGCCGTGGCCACGACGAGCACCGAACGGTCGAACGCCCCGGTGCGCACGAGCTCCGCGACGGCCAGCTCGGCACGCTCCTCCGTGCTGTCGCCCGAGTGGAGCCCCGCGTAGACGCGGATCGGCTCGAGCGCCTCTGTGCCGGTTGCCTCGGAGATTTCAGCGGCGCTCGGGCCGCCACCCAGGAAGGCCGTGCCGTGGCGGCCGAGCGTCTGCCAGTCCATCGGCGATCCATCCCCGGCGGAGTGGAACTCGCTGCTCGGCTCGCTCACCCAGTCGGCCGGTGCCGCGTTGTGCTCCGCGTAGATGGCGTCAATCGCCCCCATGATCACGGCGACGAGCACGCCGCCGCCGAGCACGACGAGCAGCGCGCTGCCCGCAAAGCCCAGCGCGGGGCCGACGAGCCGCGCTGTGGCGCGGTACAGCCCGCGGATACCGCGCCCGATGAGCAGGCAGATCACGGCAACCGGCACCGCACCGAGGAAGAACGCGGCGATGGCGATGCCGTCGACGGGAGGCAGCTCAACGAGCATCCGCACCTCGTTCTGCCAGCCGATCGCGAGCAGCCCGTACCAAATACCGAGGCCCAGCGCGACGATGCCGAAGCCGATCCAGGCCCGGCGCACCGTGGCGGATGTCGGCCGCCACGTGGTCGCACGGCGAAGCAACGGTCGGGCGAGTGCGAGCAGGAGCGCGCCGACGGCGTAGCCCACGGCGAAGCTGAGGCCGGCGATCACGCCCTGGAGGAGCGCCGGGCGGGGCAAGAGCGACGGGGTGAGTGAGAGCGCGGCGAGCACGAAACCGAGCACAACGCCCCCGGGATCCAGCCGCCACCAGTTCTGACCGGCCACCGTTCGCTTCCGCTTCATGCGCGCACCCCCGCCTGATACTCCCACAGTCGCGCGCTCGGGTGGCGCAGAGACACTGTCGACATGCCGTCGCGCCCGGTGCGATCGAGACGGCCGTGCTCGCGCCGATGCCCGCGCCGAGGCGCTGGCGGGTATCAGACCTGCGCGGAGCGGGTCGAGGCCGTGATCGTGAACTTGGTGTTGCGCGCGACCTGACGCGTCGGGCCGATGATGCTGCGCAGGGCCGGCGTGTAGGCGAGGTGTGAATTCCAGACGCACCAGAGCTCGCCGCCGGGGGCGAGCACCCTGGCTGCGTGCTCGAACAGTCTGAGCGCGATGCCGGCGTGCACGGCCGCACCCACGTGGAACGGCGGGTTCAGCACGATGAGTTCTGCGCTGCCGTCCGGCTGCCGGCTCAGGCCGTCGTCACGCACAACCTTGACCCGCTCGCCGACCCCGTTGGCCAGGGCGGTGTCCCATGCCGATGCCACCGCGGCGGCCGACTGGTCGCTGGCCAAGACGTGCAGGCCGGGACGGTGCATGGCCAGGCTCGCGGCGAGCACGCCCGTTCCGCAGCCGAGATCCACGGCCGTGCGTGCGCTGAGCCCGGCCTCGGCGAGGTGCCCGAGCAGGAAACGGGTGCCGATGTCGACCGATGTGCCAGCGAACGCGCCACCGTGCGCGGCGACGACGAGCCCGAGATCGGGGTGCTGCTGCGTACGCGGCCAGCCTCCGACGACGTCGTGGCGGGGCCCCCGCACCCTCAGCACCCGCGATTTCTGCCTGGCCAGGCTCGCCTCGACGAGCGCGAAGTGCTCGCCGAGCACCTCGTTCATGGCCGGCGTCATGTGCTTGATGCGACCGCCGGCGACGACGATGACGTCTGGGTCGGCGTTCGCGGCAATCGCCGCGGCGATCTCGTCGAGCGCATCGAGGCCCCGCGGCAACTGCAGCAGCACGACGCGCGCACCGGAGAGCAGCTCGCGGGAGTGCTTCTCGATGCCGAGCGCTATCGAGCGGTAGTCGTTCTCGAGCCCGAATGCCGCGGCGTTGGAGGCGAGGGCGAGCTCACCGGAGAGGGCGTCCTGATGCACGCGGATGCCGCCGGCATCCGCCCCGCCATCGGCGACCAGGTCGAGCGCGCCGAGTGTCAGCGCGCCGTGGCGATCACCGATCACCACGACGTCGCTGGCTGCCGCCGCCGCGAGTGCGTCGGCGGCCTCGTCGAGTATCAGCCGGTCACTGGCGTCGACAGCGAAGAGATTCTCAGCCTCGATGTCGGGCCAGCGCCGCAGAGCCGAAAAATCCATAGGGCAAGGCTAACCGGCGAAGGGACGAATGCGTCGTGTTCAGCCCAGCAGTTTCGCCTTGGCCGCCGCGAATTCGGCGTCGCTCAGCAGACCCTGGTCGCGCAGCGAGCCGAGGTTCTGGATCTGGGCGACGAGGCTCTCGGCGGCCGGAGCAGCCGGAGCAGCGGGCGCCGGGGCGGCGGCCTGCTGCATTGCTGCCTGCTGTGCGGCGGCCTCCTGAGCGGCCTGCTGCATCTGTGCCTGCTGTTGCTGCTGCTCGTAGGCGTTCGCCTCGGCCTCCTGCTGGGCCTTCTGCTGTTGATGGCCGGCGACGGCGCCGCTGACGGCGGTCGCGGTTCCGGCGACGACGGCCGTGCGGGCCGCCATTCCAATCAGACCGGGACGGCCCATTCTTCTCAGTGGCATGTCGACTCCTCAGTGGTTGATGTGATGTGGATCGGAATTTCAGGATCGGAACAGTTCTGATTCGGCCGGCTACGAGTCGGCCGATGCTGATTCGGGAGCGTCAGTCGTCGCTGGCGTCGCTGAGCACCGCGTTGACGACGGCGGCGGGGATGCGCTCGCTGTGCAGCACGAGTCCGCCCGACTCGGCCAGTCTCGAGGTCAGCCGCTTGGCGAAGAGGAGCTCGATCGCGATGACGGCCGCGGAACGCCCCGGCTCGATCATCGCTGCGAGGTCGTCGACGTCATTGTCACCGATCACACCGGATGCCGGCAGTTCGATCCGAGTGAAGCCCCACTCCTCGCCGACATCCTCGAACTCGGTGACGGTCAGATCGCCGTTCGCCGCGCGGGAGACGAACAGGAGGTCGAGCACGGCGATTTCGCCACTCTCGATCAACTCTTCGATTGCCGCGATCGTGGCGTCGTCGGGGCGATCCCCGGCGAACGATACAACCGAAATGTCAACAGGACCGAATTCAAATTGCGCCATGGCACTTCCTCGTCTCGTGAGCTGAGCCTCAACGTATCGCGTGCGGTACCGCTGGCACCAGAGCCGAAACGAAATCCGTATGCGACGCTCAGGAATGCGGCGCAGAACGCGGCGGCCGGCTCGCTGAATGCGCCGGTTACCGGGGTGTGAACCAGACGTGACCGGCCCATATCCCGGTCGCTGCGCGACAGGTGAGGGGCGTGCGCGTTCGACGGCGCGGCTAGTGCCGTTCGCCGTTGCCGAGCGGTCGCCAGACGACGACGGCGTTCGAGCGCCGCACGCGCGTGCCGGCCCTGAGCGAGATCACGTCGCCCTCGGCGCCGGCGGCGAAGACGCGCCGTCCGGGCCGGTTGAGCATCTCATCGGCAAGGGCGCCCTCGAGTTCGTGCACGCGCCGCGACAGCACGTTCACTCGATTCTCGAGCTCCAGGACCCGCCGGATGCCCTCGAGGCTGACTCCCGCGGCGCTGAGTTCGGCGATCTCACGCAACTGCAGCACGTCGTGCATCGAGTAGCGACGCGACTTGCCCGGCGTGCGCTGAGGCTCGACCAGGCCGAGCCGGTCATACTGCCGCAGTGTCTGCGGATGCATGCCGGCCAGCTCGGCGGCAGCGGAGATCACAAAGATCGGTGCATGCTCGTCCATGCCGCTGTGCGCTCCGCCGCTCATGGTCAGCCCCGTGCCTTGGCGAGGAGATCCTCGCGGGGGTTCTCGTCCGGCAGGGCGTCGCGCAGTGCCTCGAGGGCCGTCTCGGCGTCCTTCGACAGGTGGGAGGGCACAGCGACCTGCACGACCGCGAGCAGGTCACCGACGCCCTTGGCCGTCGTGACGCCGCGGCCCTTGACGCGCAACACGCGTCCACTCGGTGTTCCGGGCGCGACGCGCA
>CAZZNX010000009.1:38228-43917 GCA_964655795.1 uncultured Leifsonia sp.
GAGGGTCGGCACCTCGATCGTGGCGCCCAGGGCGGCCTCGACGAAGGTGATGGGCACGGTGACGCGCAGGTTCAACCCGTCCCGCTCGAACACCGGGTGCTTGCGCACGGTGACGGTGAGGATGATGTCACCGGGCTCGCCGCCGTCTGGCGATGGCTGGCCCTTGCCGCGCAGTTTGATCTTCTGACCGTCGGCGACGCCGGCGGGGATCTTGACCTTGATCGGGCGGCCGTCGCTGGTCTGTAGCGTGATCGTGTCGCCCTTGGTGGCCGTGATGAAGTCGATGGTGGCGCTGGCCGTGATGTCGCTGCCGCGGCTCGGTCCGCCGTATCCGCGGTAGCCGCCGCTCGGTTGCCCGAAGCGGCCGCCGCCCTGCTGGCCGAACAGGCCGCCGAGCAGGTCTTCGTAGCCCGCACCGCCGCCCTGCTGGAAGGTGTACTGCTGCTGGCTCCGGCCACCGCCGCCGCCGAACATGCCTCCGAAGACGTCCTCGAAGCCGCCGCTGCCGCCCGTGCTGCCCGGCGCGGTGAAGCGCGCCCCGCCGCCCATGGCACGTACAGCGTCGTACTCCTTGCGCTGCTCGGGATCGGAGAGCACGGAGTGTGCCTCGCTGATCTCCTTGAACTTCTCTTCGGCCTTGGCGTCACCCTGGTTGGAGTCGGGGTGGTACTTGCGGGCGAGCTTGCGATACGTCTTCTTGAGATCGGCCTCGCTCACGTCTTTCGAGACGCCGAGAACCTTGTAGAAGTCCTTGTCGAACCAGTCTTGGCTTGCCATGCGCGCCTCCTTCCGTGATGAATGTCTGTGGTGTGCCCCGCGAGGGGCACTGAAAGTCTATGAAAGTGGGGGCGGATGCCGGTGCATCCGCCCCCACGAGCCATGCTGCTAGGCAGGCACCTGCACGACCACCTTTGCAGGTCGCAGCAGGGTGGAACCGAGGTAGTAACCCTTTTCGACGACGTCGGCAACGGTCTCGACCTCAACACCCGGGGTGGGCTGCTGGAAGATCGCCTCGTGCACGGCGACGTCGAAGGCTTCGCCAACGGTGCCGACGGTGCTGAGTCCGAGCTTCTCGACGCTGGCACGCAGCTTCGCCGCGATGGTGGCGAAGGGCGTGTCACCCTCGAGGTCTCCGTGCTTCTCGGCACGGTCGAGGTCGTCGAGAACCGGCAGCAGAACCGAGACGGCCGAACCGATCGCGCGCTCGCGCTCAACCTCACGGTTGGCCTCTGTGCGCTTGCGGTAGTTGGCGTACTCGGCGGTCACCCGCTTGAGGTCGGCCAGGTGCTCGGCAGTGGGGTCGGCCTCTTCAGCTGCGACGGCATTCAGGATGTCGTCCACTGTGAGCTCCTCCTCTCCCAATGTCTCTGCGCCCAGACCCTCGTCGTCGTGGGTTTCCACGTCGGGGCCTTCGGCCTGGATGATCTCGTCGTCCAGGCCGTCGCCTTCGTTCGGATCGATCGGCTGGTTGTTGTCAACCATGATTACTTCTTGTCTTCTTCGTCTTCGACGACCTCGGCGTCGACGACGTCCTCGTCAGAGGCGGCGTCGGCGGGCTGCTCGGCCGAGTCGGCCGCTGCGGCATCCGCCTGCGAGGTGGCGTAGATCGCCTCGCCGAGCTTGCCCTGGCTCTCGACCAGCTTGTCGAAGGCCGTCTTGACCGCGGCGTCGTCGTCTCCGGCGAGCGCGCTCTTCAGAGCGTCGACGTCGCCCTGCACCTCAGACTTGACGTCTGCGGGCAGCTTGTCGTCGTTCTCCTTGATGAGCTTCTCGATCGAGTAGACGAGCTGCTCCGCGCTGTTGCGGACCTCGGCCGACTCACGACGGGCCTTGTCCTCTGCGGCGTGCTCCTCAGCCTCGCGCACCATGCGCTCGATGTCGTCCTTGGCCAGCGAGGATCCGCCGGTGATCGTCATCGACTGCTCCTTGCCGGTGCCCTTGTCCTTGGCGGACACGTGCACGATGCCGTTGGCGTCGATGTCGAAGGTGACCTCGACCTGCGGGATGCCACGGGGGGCCGGGGCGATGCCGGTGAGCTCGAAGGTGCCGAGCGGCTTGTTGTCGCGGGTGAACTCGCGCTCGCCCTGGAAGACCTGGATCGCCACGGACGGCTGGTTGTCGTCGGCCGTGGTGAAGGTCTCGCTGCGCTTGGTCGGGATGGCCGTGTTGCGCTCGATGAGCTTGGTCATGATGCCACCCTTGGTCTCGATACCGAGGCTCAGGGGGGTGACGTCGATCAGCAGCACGTCCTTGCGCTCTCCGCGCAGAACGCCGGCCTGCAGTGCGGCACCGACGGCGACGACCTCGTCAGGGTTGACGCCCTTGTTGGGCTCCTGGCCGGTCTCCTTCTTGACGAGCTCGCTCACGGCGGGCATACGGGTCGAGCCACCGACGAGCACGACGTGCGCGATGTCGGAGAGCTTGACGCCCGCCTCGCGGATGACGTCTTCGAAGGGCTTCTTGGTGCGGTCGAGCAGGTCGCTGGTCATGTTCTCGAACTCGGCGCGGGTGAGCGTCTCGTCGAGGTTGGCCGGGCCGTTCTCGGTGAGCGAGAGGTAGGGCAGCTGGATGGTGGCCTTGGTGCTCGAGGAGAGCTCCTTCTTGGCCTGCTCAGCCGCTTCCTTCAGGCGCTGCTTGGCGATCTTGTCGTTGGAGACGTCGACACCGGTGGAGTCCTTGAAGCGCTTGATCAGCCAGTCGACGACGCGCTGGTCCCAGTCGTCGCCGCCGAGGCGGTTGTCGCCGGAGGTCGCGCGCACCTGGATGGTGCTGAAGTCGTCGTCCTTGCCCACCTCGAGGAGGGAGACGTCGAAGGTTCCACCACCGAGGTCGAAGACCAGGATGAGCTCGTCTTCCTTGCCCTTGTCGAGGCCGTAGGCGAGGGCGGCCGCGGTCGGCTCGTTGATGATGCGGAGCACGTTGAGGCCCGCGATCTCACCGGCCTCCTTGGTGGCCTGGCGCTCGGCGTCGTTGAAGTATGCGGGGACGGTGATGACGGCATCCGTCACCGTGTCACCCAGGTACTGCTCTGCATCGCGCTTCAGCTTGCCGAGGATGCGGGCCGAGATCTCCTGCGGCGTGTACTTCTTGCCGTCGATGTCGGTGGTCCAGTCGGTGCCCATGTGGCGCTTGACGGATGCAAGGGTGCGGTCAACGTTGGTGACGGCCTGACGCTTGGCGGTCTCGCCGACGAGCACCTCGCCGTCCTTCGTGAATGCGACGACCGAGGGGGTCGTGCGGAAGCCTTCGGCGTTCGCGATGACGGTGGGCTCGCCACCTTCGAGAACGCTGACGACCGAGTTCGTGGTTCCGAGGTCGATTCCTACTGCACGTGACATATGTTTCTCTCCTTCTGCCGGCCGCCAGGGCAAATAACACCCGTGCCGGCCGTCGGCTTGTGGTCACGGCCTGGGGGCCAGCGACCGAAGTCCTTATGTCAAGACTTGAGCCTTGATGACTCAAGTATTCCAGAACCGTTTTTTGGAGTCAAACGGATGTCGCCAAAGTTGAGTCACTCACGCTCAACTCTCAGCTTTTCGGCCGCCGGCGTGCCCCCGGCGCCCGCGACGGCTCGATCGCCCGGTTCGCTCCCGCAGTCAAAAACGATGCACAAATGAATCTGAAAGTTAACGAATTCGCAACATCTTCAGCTCAAAGCTGTCGGAACAGCAGCCGCGCGGCCCATACTCGGGGAAATCCCGACCATTGCTCGGGATTGAAGCGCGATGGCGCGCGGTGCTCAGAAGCCACCCAGGGCGCGCCCCGACGATGGAGGACGTGTCATGACCGGTACCGAGCTGCATTCCGCGAAAGCGCCCGACTCAGATCCGACGCCGACGGGCCTCGGCGACATCACCCGACGCTCGGTCGTCGGCTTCGCCGCCGCCGCAGCGGCCGGCGCCTTCCTCACCGCGGGAGCACGCACCTCCCCCGGCGTCGACGGCTCGCTGAACCGCATGTGGGACACGATCGTGATCGGCGCCGGTGCATCCGGTCTCGGCGCGGCCCGGGTGCTCGCCGATGCGGGCAAGCAGGTGCTCGTGCTCGAGGCGCGCGACCGCACCGGCGGTCGCCTCTGGACCGACAGCACCTCGCTGAGCATCCCGTTCGAGCGGGGCGCCGAGCTCGTGCACGGCAATGCCGTGTCGACGTGGGGACTCATCGACCAGCAGGGCCTGGGGACACACCGCTGGGAGAACAAGTACGCCAAGTACAGCGTCAGCGATTCACGGTTCATCGACGCCAAGGACTTTGAGTCATTCCACTTTCCGCAGGGCGCGCCCTCCTACCCGAACGGCGTGCCCCAGCCGCACGACGGCGAGACCGCCGAAGCCTGGCTGACCCGCATCGGCGTTCCCCGCTCCAACTACCCGATCTTGCTGCTCGTGATTGAGGGGGATTCAGAGCAGTTCGACGTGCTCCCCGCGATCTTCGTGCTCGGGGACTTCGAGTTCGCGCTCGAGATGCAGAATGAAACGGGCATGATGCCCCCGGAGGCGTACGGCGACTACCGCGTCATCGGCGGCTACAAGCAGGTGCTGCAGCCGCTCGCCGCCGGCATCCCGCTCGTGCTGAACAGCCCCGTGAGCTCGATCGACTACCGCAAGAAGAACCGTGTCGAGGTGCAGGTCGGGCAGAGCATGTACAAGGCGCGCACGGTGGTGCTCGCCGTGCCGGGCGGTGTGCTGAAGAACGGCGACATCGCCTTCAACCCGCCGCTGCCGGCCGACCGTCAGGCCGCGTTGCAGGAGATCGTCTATCTGCCCGTGTTCAAGGGAATTCTCGAGTTCGACCACCGGGTCGTCGCCGCCGATCAGACGGTGCCGCCGGACTGGGATGTGTTGGTGGGCTTCGACAAGAACCCGCCGACCATCTGGAATGCGTCGGAGGGCACCCCGGGCTACAACGGCCAGCTCATCGTCACCTGGATGACGGGCGGCAAGGCGCAGGAGCTGCTCAATCTCGCCGAACACGAGCGCCACGCCGCCGGACTCGAGACGGTGCGCAAGCTCGTCGGCGACCCGGGTCTCGAGTACATCGGCGCCTCCACCTATGACTGGTCGAAGGACCGCTTCGCCCGGGGGGCCTACCCGGGACCGTTCTCGCGCCGCTCCGGCCTCAACGCCCCGATCGACAACGCCCTGTTCTGGGCGGGAATGACCACGAGCACGGTGCACAGCTCGCGCAACTCCGGCACCGCTGCGGCAAACCAGGTGCTGACCGCGCTGGGGTAGCCGGGCGCTCCCCGCTCCCCGCAGACGAAACGGTCAGCGGGGAGCGGCACCGATCAGCTCAGCGCCGCGACGACGGCCGTTGTCAGTAGCCGTGCACGCTCGGTGATCTCTGCCTGCACATCGCCGGTGCCGCTCGCACTCACGGTCACCCACGCGCCGCGTGCCGGTACGTGCACCGTGCACACGCCGGTGCTCCCCGCGGACCAGGCCGGCTCGCCGTTGCTCGAGCACTCCACGCTTGCAGCGCCGTCGGGAACGCCGTCGACCTCGACCGTTTCTCTGTCGGGCGCGAGGGACTGGGCCTGCTGCAGTGCGGGCGCGGCGTCCGGCAGCACCCAGATGATGCCGTTGGTTCCATCGATCGGCCGATACCTGCAGGCGAATCCGCCGGCGGTGAGTAGGGCATGGTCACTGCCGTTCGACGCCTCGTAGGCGTACCCGGGGCTGTAGCTCAG
>CAZZNX010000009.1:43941-44177 GCA_964655795.1 uncultured Leifsonia sp.
CCAACTGCTCGGGCGGGAGCATCTCGGCACAGGATTCGGGGCCGACGCCCCAGCTTGTCGACAGGGGCGGAAGCTCCGCTCCGGGCGACACCGCGCCGAGCGCGCCAGCCGCGGCTTCGCGCACCCCCGCCATTGCAGTTTCCGCGGCGGAGTCGGGCTGTTCGGGCAGTGCATCGATCGTCAGGAAGAAGTCCCCGACGAACCCCCGTGCCCTGCAGCCGTCATCAGAGCATCCG
>CAZZNX010000009.1:44201-50748 GCA_964655795.1 uncultured Leifsonia sp.
GATCTCCACAGCGATCTGCTCACCCGCGGCTCTGGCGTTCGGCGTCACCGAGGCCATTGCCCGGTACTGCCCGCTTGCGTCACTCCACCTGCAGTAGAGGCCGCCGGCGTACTCGAAGCTTGCCCGCGTCGCCGACCAGCCGAGAGCCTGCTCACCAGTCGGGTCGGCGAGGACTGTCCCGTCCCCGACGACGTTCTCGAGCGCGGCGACGGGCACAAGCTCGTCGCACCCGATGCCCACGAGGGAGACAGGCCGGGCGGTCTCGGTGGCATCGCTCGGAGCTGACGCGGTCGGGGTGGCGGATGCGCTCGGTGTCGCCTCGTCCGTAGGGCCGGCGGTTCCAGCACCGACAGGTTGCGCCGAGCTGCACCCCCCGAGCAGCAACACAGCGACAACGGCCAAGCCCCCCACGAGCGTTCTCATGGCCAGAGCCTAGCCGCACCGTCGATCAACACCGATAGACACTGGCGCTCCGGCGCTCCATCGGTCTACGATGAACGCGGTCCTGCGCCACAGTCCGTGACGCGCGCACCCGATCGGCTCCAGCGGCCGACGCCAGCAGGAGAGGAGTTGAACACCATGGCTGTCATTGACATGCACCCCGTTCCTTCTCTTTCTGATCTGGCCACAGCCTGAGTCAGCCGGCATCCGCCGACCGCTCCGTGGCCTCTGCCTGGAGCAATCACAGTGTCTACACACACGGCGTTCTCACGCCCCGCGTCGCCTGACGCATTCTTCCCCGTCCCGACTTTCAACCTCACCGACCCCGGCGACGACCAGCGCTGGTCGACCTGGCCGGCGGTCACCCCCAGCGAGCGCGGCCCGCGCCCGCACCCCGCCTGGGTGGTGACCTCGGCCGGCGCCATCGACACCGAGCTCGGCATCCTCAAGACCGGCAAGGAGGCCGACGTATACCTGATCGAACGCGCCGTGCCCGACGCCGACAGCAGCGCGCCGGGCCAGAGCGTCATCCTGGCCGCCAAGCGCTACCGCGGCCCGGAGATGAGCGACTTCCACCGCTCCTCCCGCTACACGGAGGGCCGGGGCATGCGCAATACGCGCGACACCCGCGCCATCGCGCGCGGCAGCAGCTACGGCCGCAGCGTCGCCGCGAGCCGCTGGGCTGCGGCCGAGTTCGAGGCCCTCTGCATGCTCTCGGCGCGCGGCCTGCCCGTTCCCTACCCTGTGCAGGTGAACGGCAGCGAGCTGCTGCTGGAGTTCATCGGAGAGGGCCGGAGCGCCGCGCCCCGCCTGGCGCAGCAGCGCGGCACGGCGGCCGAACTGTGGCCGCTCTACGAGCAGGTCGTCGAGATCATGCGCGGCTTCGCGCGTGCCGGCGTCGCCCACGGCGACCTCTCGGCGTACAACCTGCTCGTCCACCGGGGCCGTGTCGTGGTGATCGACCTGCCTCAGCTCGTCGAGGTGGTCAGCAACCCGGGCGGCATGGACATGCTCTACCGCGACTGCGTCAACGTCTGCACCTGGTTCACCCGCCAGGGCCTGATCTGCGATCCGGATGCCGTGTTCGGCGAGCTCGTGGCCGAGATGTTCTAAGCGGCGCCGGTGTTCTAGGCGACGCTGATGTCCCGGGCGGCGCCGACGGTCGTGGGTGGGCAGGCAAGCCCACCCACGATCCCCTGCGGGGTCAGCGCCTGTTCGCCATGCCCTTCAGCTGCACGACCGTGAGCGCCGCGGCATCCGGTGCCAGGGCGTTGGTCGTGACGTAGAGCGCCTCGGCGCGCACGGACACCGTTGCCGGCATCGGCAGATCGAGCAGTGGCGTCGGCGTGTTTGCGCCGGGCGACACCATCGAGACCTGCCCGCTGCCGGTCGGCCCGCCGAACAGTTCGGTGACGAAGATGGTGCCGTTCGGCGCGACGGCGAGGTTCGTCGCTCCGGCGAAGCCGGTCGCGACCAGCTGCGTTGCCCCGGTGGACGGGTTCACCTTGTAGACGGAGCCGCGCGCGCCGAGGCTCGGGTCCTCCGGGCCACCGGGCAGCGTGGTCACGTAGAGCCAGCCGTCCGGACCGAGCTCGACGTCCGTCGGCACCGGTTCGGTGCGGTAACCGTGCCCGACCACACAGCTCGGCCAGTTCGACTCGGCGGCCATCGCGGCGTCCACCGTGATCGGCTCGCTGGGCGGCAGCACGGCGAGCGCCGAGACGTCGCCTCCTGCCGTCACCTTCAGGATCGCGTTCGCTCCGGCATCCGCGAGGTAGACATCGGTGCCGACGATCGCCGACGCATAGGCGTGGGTGTCGATGATGCCGGGGTAGTTCGGCATTCCGAGCGGCGGATACGGCGGGAACGGCACGAACTGGGCTTCGCACTCGGCGGTGAGGTCGAAGAATCCGTAGGTGTTCACCGCATCGGGGTTCGCCGTGGCCTCGAAGGCCGCGATGTCGGCGAGCGGCGTCGTGACCCCATTGCTCAGGCTGTTGAGCGTCGAGCTCAGGTGATCCATCGAGGCCTGCACGTAGTAGACGGTCTTGCCGCTCACGCCCGGAGCCGAGATCTCCCAGCCCGGCGCGGAGACGAGCTCCGTCTCCGCCCCCTTCTTGTCGATCAGCGACAGGACGCCGCCGAAGTTGTCGGAGACGTAGGCGCGGCCGCTCTGGTCGATGGCGAGGCCGAGTGGTGAGTTCAGGCCCTCGGCCGTGTTCTGCGGATCACCGATGCCCGGAGCGGCCTGCGCCGGCGTTGCGACGATCAGCGAGACGACGGCCAGGGCGCAGCCCAGCGTCAGAATTCGAGTTTTCATGGACAGAGACTCCCTACCTGAGGATTGGTCTCCGGGTCCCGAAAAAGGTGGCCTTCAGGGCGTCGTCGCCCCCGGGTCCACCACCCGGCGTTGTCGCAGTGGCGACAACACGCGCCAGTGTAGCCCGCGGGCCGAGCAGACGCGAGCAATTCTCAGGAAGTGATAGTCGCGCCATCCGCCGGGCCGTTCATCTCGATGTTTGCCCGCCACCACTACCCTGTAGGCATGACAGACCCCCGCGAACCCGGCGCCGGATTCGATGCGAACGGCAACGCCGCCGCCCCGCGCAACTTCCCGCCGGCACCGTTGACCAACACGGATGCCGCGGCGGCGACGGTCGGCATCGACAGCGCCCAGGTCGAGGCGGTTGCGGCGCAGTCCGCCCGCAAGGGTCGGATCCTGGCCTGGGGCCTTTGGGACTGGGGATCGGCCGCCTTCAACGCCGTGATCACGACCTTCGTCTTCACCGTCTATCTCACGAGCGAGAGCTTCGGCCCGTCCGGCACCGTTGAGGCGCAGCTCGGCTGGGCGCTCGCCATTGCCGGGCTCCTGATCGCGCTGCTGGCGCCGATCACGGGCCAGCGCTCCGATGCCTCCGGACGGCGCAAGTTCTGGCTCGCCGTCAACACGTACATCGTCGTCGCGCTCTCGGCGTGCATGTTCTTCGTCGAGCCCTCCCCTCAGTTCCTGATGCTCGGCCTCGTCCTCGTGGCGGCCGGCAATGTGTTCTTCGAGTTCGCCGGCGTCAACTACAACGCGATGCTCGCCCAGGTCTCGACGCCGCGCTCGATCGGCCGCGTCAGCGGTTTCGGCTGGGGCATGGGCTACCTCGGCGGCATCGTGCTGCTGCTCATCGTCTACTTCGGCTTCATCAGCCCGGAGGTCGGCCTCTTCGGCGTGACGAACGAGGGCGGCATGGACGTGCGCGTGACCATGCTCGTCGCGGCAGCCTGGTTCGGCCTGTTCGCGCTGCCCGTGCTCTTCGCCGTTCCGGAGTACCGCGCGCCCGCTGCGGTCAGGCGCGAGAAGGTCGGCTTCTTCGCCTCGTACGCGCGTCTCGGCCGCGACATCGCCAAGCTCTGGAAGGAGAGCCGCCAGACGGTCTGGTTCCTGCTGGCGAGTGCCGTGTTCCGCGATGGCCTGGCCGGCGTCTTCACCTTCGGTGGGGTGCTCGCGGCATCCGTCTTCGGCTTCTCGGCCGGTGAGGTGATCATCTTCGCGATCGCAGCCAACGTGGTCGCCGGCATCTCGACGATCGCCGTCGGTGCGCTCGATGACAAGCTCGGCGCCAAGCCTGTGATCGTCACGGCACTCATCGGCCTGATCGTGAGCGGGACCTTCGTCTTCGTGCTGCACGACGGCGGGCAGATCGTGTTCTGGACGGCCGGCCTCGCGCTCTGCCTCTTCGTCGGCCCCGCCCAGTCGGCCAGCCGCACCTTCCTCGCCCGCCTCATCCCGCCTGGGCGCGAGGGCGAGGTGTTCGGCCTCTATGCGACGACGGGCCGTGCGGTGAGCTTCCTGGCTCCGACGATGTTCGCCCTGTTCGTGACGTGGTTCGGGGAACCGTATTACGGCATCCTCGGCATCGTGCTCGTGATCGCGCTCGGCCTGGCCCTGCTGATCCCGGTGAAGGCCACGCAGGAGCAGCTGCGCTAGTCGCCGAGCAGCCAGCACAGTCGGGCACTAGTCTGACGGCATGAGCGAGACTCGCGAGTCCCCCGCCGATAGCGGAGCCGACAGTGACGGCGCCGGCGGGGGCGGCCCCGACACGGACGGCACCGGCAGCGGCCCTACCGTGAAACGGTTCAGTCGCGTTCCGCGCTGGCTCCGGGTCGTCGCCACCGTGCTCACCTGGATCGTGATCGTCGTGAGCGCGGTCGCGATCACCGCGCTCGTCGTCGTGCCGCGGATCGCTGGCGCCTCGCCGTACACGATCCTCACCGGCTCGATGATCCCCGACATGCCGCCCGGAACGATCGTCGTCGTCAAGCCGCTCCCATTCGATCAGATCCGCCAGGGTGACGTGATCACGTACCAGATCGAATCGGGCAAGCCCATGGTGGTGACGCACCGGGTCGTCGGCACCGAGATCGTCGACGGGGAGACCCGCCTGGTGACCCAGGGCGACGCCAACGAGGTACCGGATGTCGCGTCTGTGCGCGAGGAGCAGGTGAAGGGCGTCGTCTGGTACCACGTGCCGATGGTCGGCTACGCGACCAGTCTGATCGACGATGTGAGCAAGGGAATCGCGGTGCGAATTCTCGGTGGCCTGCTGCTCGCCTACGCGGTCTACTTGGGGGCTTCTTTGCTGTTCAGACGCAAGAAAGTAACCCATTAGCGGGGCAGTCTGCTCAGCTTCTTCCTAATTTCTGCTCAGTTCCCACACTGCGCATCCCCGCCGTTGCAACTATGGCGTCCTGTGGTTCACGTCCGACCCACTGACCCTACTCACGGCAGGACACCCGAAATGAAGAAAATCACCAAGGCCGCCATCGTCGGAACCGTTGGAGCAGCTCTGCTCGTCGGCGGAGCAGGCTCACTCGCATTCTGGACTGACTCATCCACCGGCCCCCAGGTCGAGATCCAGTCCGGCCAGCTCGACCTCGGCAGCGTCGCCGCCGGCGGCACCTGGACCATCCAGCAGAACGCCACTGGCGTCGGCCCGGCACAGGCACAGAGCGCCGTGTTCGATCCGGCCAACGACCTGATCGTTCCCGGCGACGTCCTCACCACGACCGTCAACGTCCCCGTCGTCCTCGAGGGCAAGAACCTCAAGGCCGAGCTGGCCGTCGACGTCGATTCGTTCGTTGCCGGCACCTCGGGAACCGCCGAAGCCAAGGCCGCCCTCGCAGCCGCGCTTGCGGCCGGCACCGTCAAGGTCATCTCCATCGACGGTGTCGATGTCAGCGCCGGCGATCCCGCGCTGATCCTCTCCGGCCCGGACCTGAACCGCGATGTCGCCGTCGAGATCGCGGTCACCTTCCCCTGGGGCGACGCCGACACCAGCAGCTACAACGCGGCCATGCTCGGCAGCGTGCAGTTCCAGGCGAACTACACGCTCACCCAGATCGCCGTCGCCACGCCGTAGCACTCCGTTGCAGGCGGGTCGCATCCACCCAGATGCGGCCCCGCCCGCGACATCCGCAGCCTTACCCTGCACCACTCGACGAATCCGAGACTGTCGATGAAAACCTCACTCTCCCTCGCACTCGCCGCCGGCCTCGCCGCCGTGCTGCTGCTCGGCGCACCGGGCTCCCTCGCCTACCTGACGGACTCCGCCCCCGGGCAAGCCACCGTCATCCAGTCCGGCAGCCTCAGCCTGACCGTCGCCAGCCCGACCGCGGCGGTGGACGAGCCCTACGGCACGGCCCCGGCCGGCGTCGTCGTCCGCCCCGGCAGCACGGGCATCATCCCCGGCGTCCAGCGTCAGAGCTACACCTACACGATCACAAACACCGGCAGTGCCAGGGCAACGGCCCGGCTGAGCGCCGTGTTGGCGTTGAGCGCCGCGCAGGAGCCGCGATACACGGCCGTGCAGAGCGCCATGCAGGTCTCCGTCTCGATCGACGGCCAGCCAGAGGTCGTCGTCGTGGCCCCGACCGCGATGCCGGCCGGCACCGGATCCGTCGCCGTTCCGCAGCAGACGATCCTCTTCGCGCCGAACGTTGCGCACACGGTCACCGTGCGCGTCTCGATCCCCGCGGGCAGCGCCGCGGCCTCGCTGCACGGTAGCCGCAGCGGCGCTGTGACTGCAGCCGCCCTGTTCACCTTCACCCCGACGTTCAC
>CAZZNX010000010.1:0-9372 GCA_964655795.1 uncultured Leifsonia sp.
GGTGCTGCCGCCGTGAGAGGGCGGTGTCCTAGGCCGCTAAACGATGGGGCCGTTTTTGCAACTTGAAAAGTATGTCACAGGGAATCAATCGTTCCAAATCGATGCGCGCCCGGGCGTTTCGTGGTTGAGGCGTCCGCTCAGGCCAAAACCCGCAGCGCACCCGGCACGATCTCGACCTCGACCGGCAGCGGGCCGACCCGCTCCCCGTCCGCGTAGGCGACGATATCGGCGGCGAAGAGTGAGACGGTGCGCACCCGCGTGATCTCCACCTCCGGCTCGCTCACATGCTCACCGGAGAAGACCCGGGGGAAGAGCCGAAGCAGTCGCGGCTTCGACAGCGCGCTCACGATGAAGAGGTCGAGTTCGCCGTCATCGAGTTCGGCGTCGGGCGTGATCTTCATGCCGCCGCCGATCGAGACGCCGTTCGACACCGCGATCAGCATGGCATCGACCTCGCGGGCGACGCCGTCGACGACCAACGAGTAGTGGATCGGCTTGAAGCTCAGCAGTTCGCGCAACATCGCGATCGTGTAGCGGCTCGGACCGCGCGGGCGCGTCATGCGGTTGGCCCGCTCGTTCACCCTGGCGTCGAAGCCGGCAGAGAGCGCGCCGCAGAACCAGGTGGTGAGGGCGCCGTGGCGCACCCGGGCGACATCGATCACGCGTGGCTCGCGCCCGAGCGCATCAAGCAGCCGCTCGATCGCGGCATCCGTGTCATCCAGAGGCAGGCCGAGCACCCTGGCCATGTCATTGCCGGTTCCGGATGCCACGATGCCCAGCGGGGTCGCTGTGCCGGCGACGAGGTTGGCTCCGAGCGACACCATGCCGTCGCCTCCGACGACGATGAGTGCGTCGGTTCCGCGGGCGACAGCGTCTTCAGCCTCACGGCGCAACAGCTCGAGATTGGGCTCGCGCAGCATCACCACCTCGTAGCCGGCCTCGACGAGGCGCTCGGCGACGCGCGGACCGACGTCGCGGCGACGGCCGAAAGACGCATTCGGGTTGATGGCCACGGTCAGGCGCAGCGGAGCAGTCGGCATAGGCCGATTATGGCGGTGCTCGGCGCCCTCGCACCAATTCCGCGCTGCGTGTTGCGTGCGATTGCGGCACAGTGTTTGCTACAGACATGCGCATTACGAAGCTGGAACACGCCGCCGTGGTCATCGACGTTGGCGGCAGGACTCTCTTCATCGATCCCGGCAAATTCACCCGCCCTGTCGCAGCCGACGCATCGACGGCCGCCGTTGTGATCACACACCTGCATGACGACCACTGGACCCCGGAGCAGCTCGAGCGCATCCGCACGGCCAAGCCCGGCGTGCCGATCTTCGGGCCGGCCGGAGTCGTGGCCGCCGCTGCCGCGCACGGCATCGATGTCACGCCGGTCGAAGCGGGCGGCACCGCGTCTGTCGACGGCTTCGAGCTGCGATTCTTCGGTGGTGAGCATGCCGTCATCCACCGCTCGATCCCGGTGATCGACAACCTCGGCGTGCTGGTGAACGAGCGCTTCTACTACGGCGGGGATTCCTTCGTCGCACCGGGGGTCGCCGTCGAGGTGCTCGCGGTGCCGGCCGGAGCCCCGTGGATGAAGATCGCCGAGGCAATGGACTACGTGGAGGCCGTCGCCCCGGCGCAGAGCTTCCCGACGCACGAGATGCTGCTCTCGGATGCCGGCAAGGCTCTCTCCAACGCCCGCATCGCATGGAGCACCGAGCAGGGCGGCGGCATCTTCCGGGCGCTCACCCCCGGAGACAGCATCGACGTGTAACCACCCGGCTACTCGCCGTTGCCGTTTCCGTTGTTGCCGTTGTTGCCGTCGTCGTTGCCGTTGCCGTTGTTGCCATCGCCGCCGCCATCGTCCCCGCCATCGCCACCGCCGCCATCATCCCCGCTGTCGGGGCTGGCCGGCCGCTCGCCGACGATCGCCGACGGTGGCAGCGTCGTGAACGCGTCTCCCCCGTACTTCGCATTAGCGACCGACATGACGGCCGGCCACATGCGGTGCCGCGCGGTCGAGGCCAGCCCGCTGTCGAAGCTGATCGCGCGCTGATTCGCATCCCCCGTGACGCTCACGACTGCCGTGACGGTGGCAACCTTGCTGCTCGACCCGTTCATCCAGGTGTCCTTGTTGCCGTCGGTCGTCCCCGTCTTGCCCAGCACGGGGACCCGTGGCTCTGTTGCGAAGTACGACTGGGTCGCGGTCCCACCGGTCATCACACCCTGCAGCGCGAAGTGCATGGCCGCGGCGACCTCCGGTGAGACGGACTGCGTGCAGCTGGACTGCGGAACCGGCAGATCGGTGCCGTCAGAGCTGACGATCCGATCGATCACGACGGGGCTGCAGGTCACGCCGTTGTTCGCGATCCCGGCGAAGGCGACGGCCATGCTGAGCGGCGCCACCTCGTTGATGCCGATCACGGCAGACGCGCTCTGCACGAGCGGGGTGGCGTCTGCACGGTGCATCCCGAAGGCCTCCGCCGTCGTGCGGATGCCGCAGAGGTCGAGCTTCTTGGCCATGCCGATGTATCCGGTGTTGATCGACTGCAACGTCGACTGCAGCGCCGTGTAATTCGCACCGGACTCGTTGGCGTCGTTCTTCGGGCTCCAGTTTTCGCTGTTGTAGTTCTGCGGGCCGAGGCAGCTGTCTTGGAACGTACCCCAATTCGCCTTGGGGCGGGAGTCGACCCGCTCACTCAGCGAGTGACCCTCCTTCAACCATTCGGCGAGCGTGAACACCTTGTAGCCGGATCCCGGTTGGAATCCACTCGATCCGCCATGCGCGTAGTCGGTGCTGTAGTTGATGGCCGTGTAGTTCGGGTCGTTGGCGGTGACCTCCGGATCCTGGCTGTACAGCTTGTTCTGCACCATCGCGAGCACCCTGCCCGTGCCGACCTGCACACTGGTGATCACGGATCCGACGTCCCAGCCGGGGTAGGTCATCGGAACGTTAGCCGCCATGGTCGCCGCTGCGGCCCCCTGCAGATCGAGGTCGAGGCTCGTGTACACGTCGTAGCCTCCGCGCCGGAAGTTCAGCATGCGGGTGTCTGCGTCGGCGCCGAAGGTCGGGTCGGTTTGCAACACTGTGCTGACGTAGTCACAGAAGTACGCCGCGTTGCCTGCGCTCTGGCATCCGGTGCTCGGCTCGGTGATCGCCGGCTCGACGGGGCTCGCCACGGCCTCGTCGTGCTGCGCCTTCGTGATCTTCGTATACCGCAGCATCTGGCCGAGGATGTAGTCGCGGCGGGCCTTGTTCGCCGCGTATCCGCTGGCCACGCCGTTCTGCCAGTCGTCTGGGTGGTCGAGCTGGAACTTCACCGGGTTGTTCACGATCGCCATCAGGCTGGCCGCCTGGGCGAGCGTCACGCCGGCTGCCGTGGTGTTGAAGTAGTAGTTGGCGGCGGCCTCGACCCCGTACACCGTTCCTCCGAAGCCGGCGATGTTGAGGTAGCCGAGCAACACCTGGTCCTTGGTGTACCGCTTCTCGAGGCCGAGAGCCAGCCGCATCTCTTTGAGCTTGCGTGACGGCGAGGTCTCGGTCGCCTCGTCGTAGCAGCTCATGCGTTCGGCCTCGCTCGGCTCGCGTTCGCACTCCTGCACGTGCACGTTCTTGACGTACTGCTGCGCGATCGATGAACCACCCTGGATGTCGTCGCCGAGCACCGTCATCGCCACGGCACGCAGTGTGCCCTGGGCGTCGATCCCGCCGTGGTCGTAGTAGCGCGGGTCTTCACCGGCGACCGCCGCATCCTTGATGAACTGACTCACGCCCTCCCAGCCGACCTCGATGCGGTTCTGGTCGTAGAAGGAGGCGAGCAGCACCGGTTGGCCGTCGCTCTGCACGGCGTAGATGTTGCTCTTCTGCGACAGCGGCGTGATCGCGAGGTAGTCGGGGAAGCCCTCGAAGTAGGCAATGGAACGGCTCGCGGCCAGCCCGCCGATTGCCAGGACAGGGGTGACCGCTCCGGCAAGCAATGCTCCTGCTGCGGCTGCCGCGGCCACGAGACCGATCAGCCCACCGAAGACACCGCCGACGCTGCGCGTTTCCGTGAAGGCGGGTTGCCGATCCTTGCGTCCCACTTGTCCACCCCCGGCCCGCACACTTGTGAACATTGCTCAGTGATCTATGGAACAACAACATTCCATCGAAGTCCAGAGACTTCGGGGCACGGATGTGTACCGATCGGGTATCGGAGTCAGAGCGCCTGTTCTGGCTGGGCCGGCGTGCCCCTGCGGCGCGCCCGGGCCTTCCACACGAAATCGATCACGATCGAGAGCAGGATGATCCCGACGAGCGCGATGGCGGTTCTCGGTTCGTTGACGAGGGTGGTCGTGCAGAACACGATGAAGGTGCCGAGGGTCGCAATGAAGGCGATGACCAGGACGATGATGCTGGCACCGGTGGTCTTGTAGAGCCGGAAGTGCGCGATCGTGACCGCGGTGAACACCAGCAGTGCCACGGCGCTGCCGATCGACGCGATGTTGTTCACATTGAACCCGACGACCAGCACGCTTGCCAGGGCGGCCATCACCAGGAGCCCGACGGGGAACCGCCCGATCGAGCGCCCGAACACCGGTGGGAACTGGCCGACAGAGGCGAGGTGCGCGGTCATCCCGATCGACGGGTACAGGCCGGCGTTGACCGCTCCGGTGGTCGAGAACAGCGCCGTGATGACCATCAACACGTATCCGGCCTGGCCGAGCGTCGGCTTGGCGGCTTCGGCGAGCGCCGTTGTGCCGTACTCGACGACCTGCTCCGCCGTGAGGGTGCCGAACACCCCGAGCGACACAGCGACATAGATCGTCGTCGCAATCGCGAGGGCGAGGTAGATCGCCTTGGGCAGCTGACGTGAGGGATTGGGGAGGTCTTTCGCGGTGAAGGTGATCACACCGAAACCGAGGAAGGCGAAGAAGGTGAGCGCGATGCTCGCGATGATCTCCCTGACGCCGGGGTACCCGGCGGGCGAGAGCAGCTCGATGTTCCAGTTCGCGATCGTCACCGCGGCGAAGACGACGAGGATCGCCAGCACAATGATCACGATCACCGACTGCACGCGCGCCACGGCGGTGGAACCGACCGCGTTGAGGGCCGTCATCACGACGATCAGCACCAGGGCGAGCACCGTCGCCCAGAACGGATCACCGACAGCGACCACCGAACTCGCATACTCACCGAAGGATGACGCGATCATCGCCACGACGATGGAGCCGGCCGTGAAGAACAGCCACGAGGCGATCCCCGTCAGATGCCCCTCACCGAGGCCGTGCGACAGATAGCCGAGTATCCCACCCCCGGAGGGATACTTCGCGCCGAGTTTGGCGAAGGAGTACCCCTGCAAGCCAGCGATCGCACCGGCCGCCAGGAATGACACCCACACGGCGGAACCGGCGACGGCGCCCGCCGCGCCGAGCAGCGCGAAGATACCCGCGCCCACCATCGATCCGACGCCGATGAACGTCGCTTGGATGACGGTCATCCGCTTGACACCGGTTTGAGCGCTCACTGCAGTCGTTCCCCCTTGCCGGCTCGTGATCCCACGGCTCAGCCGCGAGACGCCTCTGCGAGGTTGAGGATGAACAGGGTCTGTGCGGCGATCATACGTTCGATCTCGCCGGGGTCCACGGACTCGTCGGAGGCGTGAATGCGCGATTGGGCGGTGTCCTCCGCGCCCCAGAGGATGATTGCTCCCTCCGGAGCCACCTTCTGCAGCGAGGCCACGAGCGGGATCGACGCCCCGCTGCCGATCGACTCGACGGGAACCCCGTATGCGGCCTCAAGGGCAGTGGACGCCGCGATGATTGCCGGATGTGCCTCGTCGACGGCGAAGGGGTGCCCGACCTTCACCTTCTCGACCTCCACCTGGCAGTTCCACGGTCGCTGTGCGCGCAGGTGCGCCATGAGCGCCTCGAGTTGTGCGTCGCCGTCCGATCCGGGCACGATGCGCATCGAGAGCTTCGCCGTGACCTCCGGCAGCAGCACGTTCGAGGCTTCAGCGGTGTTGGGAAGGTCCATGCCGAGGACCGTCACAGACGGCTTCGCCCAGATCCGGTCGGAGAGTGTGCCGGTGCCGAGGAACTCGACATCGGGCAGGATCGCCGACCCCTCGCGGTACACGGACTCCTCCATGCTCGCTCCGGCCCAGCTGCTGCTGTCGACGCCGGCGATCACGGTGTCGCCGTTCTCGTCGTGCAGCGAGTCGAGCACACGGATCATCGCCGTCATCGCGTCGGGCGCAGCGCCGCCGAACATACCGGAATGCACAGGGTTGGCCAGCGTCCGCACCGTCACGGTGCAGGCGACGTCGCCGCGGAGGGCCGTGGTCAGGCCGGGACGGCCGACCTTCTGCGGGCCGATGTCGGCGATGACGTAGGCGTCGGCCGCGAAGAGCTCGGGGTTGTCCTCGACGAAGGCCTCGAGGTGCGAGATCGTCTCTTCCTCACCCTCGACGAGGATCTTCACGTTGCACGGGCGATCGGGTCCGAGAAGGGCGAGGGTTCCGTAGTGGATGACGAGACCCGACTTGTCGTCGGCCGCGCCGCGGCCGTAGATGCGGCCGTCCGCCTTGGTCACCGGTTCGAACGGGTCACTGGTCCATCCCTGGCTCTCCGGCGCGGGCTGCACGTCGTAGTGTGCATACAGCAGCACCGTCGGTGAGCCGGCCGGGCCGGGCAGATCGGCGTAGACACAGGGGTAGCCGCCCGGAACATCGAGGAGCTTCACCCCGCTGGCCCCTGCTGCCTCGAACAGTTCGACCACCGCTGCCCCCATCGCGTGCACGGGTTCCGGGTCGAATCCCGGGAAGGCGATCGAGGGGATGCGCACGAGCGCCTCAAGCCGCTCGATGACCTCGGGCATTAGCTCTGCCGCGCCGCGCGCGATCTGTTCTGGGTCGGACATTGGTGCCTCCAAGCAGGTGGTGTCTACAGGGTGGTGTGAATGACGGTGCGGATCAGGCCGGCACGACGAGCTGGATCAACAGGCCGGCGATGACGACCGCGACCCACGACACCAGCATCGGGATCGTGAACGAGTGCCATACGGGAACCTGGGTCAGCTTCGTCGATCCGGTGAGGTCTGTCTCCACCGCTGCGATCTGCGATCCGTTGGCCGGGAACATCCAGACACCGATCAGGGACGGCCACATGGCCGTGATGATTCCCGGTGCGAGCCCAGCCGCGAGCGCGATGGGGATGAGGGTGTTCGTGGTGGCCGACTGGCTCGTCGTGAGACCACAGACGATGAAGAGGGCGACGGCGAGCAACAGCGGGTTGGCCTCGATCATCGCACCGAGCGGTTCGATGATCGTCTCCTCGTTCGCCGAGATGAAGGTGTCCGCCATCCAGGCGATTCCGAACAGCGCGACGGCGGCGACGAAACCAGCTCTGAGGAGCGGCTGCTCGACGACGAGGGACGGCTTCACCTTCCTGACCAGGATGATGACGAGTGCCACGGTGAACATCACCATCTCGATGACGGTCGACATGCCGATCGGCACGAGTTCGCCCTCCTCGTCGGGGAACGCCGGACGCAGGTCGGGGAACAGCCCGAGGAGCACGATCAGCAGGGTTCCGGTGACGAAGATCCATGCCGCGGTTGCCCCGCCCTCTGGCACCGGGTGTTCGATCAGCACCGGCGTCGACGTGGAGCGCCCGCCAGATGTGCTGCCGCCGGAAGCCGAGCCGGCCGATGCGGAACCAGAGCCGCCCGTCGCGGTCGCGCTGCGGCCGATCTTGGCGTCGTAGCGCTCCTGGAGCGCGGCCGGAACCTCGACGGTCCCCTCGGCGACCCTCTTCATGAACACCGGGTCATCGAGGAGGTCTTTTCCGAGGCGCTGCTGCACGAAGGAGGTGGCGATGCAGGCGATGATCGCCGCAGGCACCGTGATGAGCAGGATCTGCGGCAGCCCGTATCCGGTGCCGTCCATCAGCACGATGTACGCGGCCATCGCGGCCGAAACGGGGCTGGCCGTGATGCCGAGTCCGGAGGTGACGGTGGATGCCGCGAGTGCCCGCTCCGGGCGCTGCCCGTTGCGGTACGAGGTCTCGTAGATCACCGGGATCAGTGCGAAGAAGATGTTCGAGGTGCCGGAGAGGACGGTGAAGACGAACGCGACGAGCGGTGCGACGTAGGTGAGCCGCTTCGGATTTCGCTGGATGATCTTCGACGCAATCGCGACCAGGTAGTCGATGCCGCCGGCCGCTTGCATCGCCGACGACGCCGTGATCACGGCGATGATGATGAAGAACGCGTCGACGGGGATCGAACCGGGCGGCAGGTGGAAGCCGAAGACGAGGATGACCGTGCCGACGACTCCCCAGAGCCCCAGCCCAAGCCCCCCGGTTCGGACACCCATCACGATGGCTCCGATGACAACACAGCCCTGCAAAGCGACGAGTAGATACTCCATCACAACCCCAACCCCGAGTAGGATCCGACCTGCTGCTGCCGGTGTGAGTCAGAGACTATCGCGGGGTCCGGTTCACGTCCAGAGAAGTTTCAGGGCAATGCCAGACGGTGCCCATCCCAGCATCGAATGCCTCCCGACGGGGCATCAGTACCAGTTGACGTCTTCCGAATGCGCCCAGGCCGCACAGGCGCCGCCGTAGCGGCCGGCGATGTACGCGAGACCCCAATTGATCTGGGTCGCGGCGTTGGTGCGCCAGTCATCGCCGCTCACGCTCATCTTGGAGCCGGGCAGCGCTTGCGGGATGCCGTAGGCGCCGCTCGAGGCGTTGTACGCGTTGGCGCGCCAGCCGGACTCCCGGTTCCACAGCCTCACGAGACAGTCGAACTGTTCTCTCCCCCAGCCTCTGGCGGCAACGGCATCCGCCGCGTAGGCCTTGGCCGCGGCCGGATCCACGACAACGCCGGCCGGCGGGGCAGTCGAGCCGGAGCCCTGTGAGGGTGGCTCGGGCTGGCTCGGTGCCGGGCTGCCGGCCGCCGCCTCTGCTTCGGCCGCCGCCCGCTCCGCGGCTGCCTGCTGTTCGGCGAAAGCCGCAGCAGCAGCCACGCCTTCCCGGTAGCCCCGTTCGAGCTCGGCCGTCGTGCTGCGCAGCACGGCGAGCTGGGCGTAGAGCGTCTCGGCAGTGTCGCGCTGGACGGCGAGCTCGGCGTCCGCCTCGGCCGAGGCTCGCTCGGCGGCGACGCGGCTGGACTCTGCGGCATCCGCCAGTGCAACACGCTCCCGCTCCGCTCGACGGGCATCTCCCGTGAGCGCGCTCACCAGTTCCTGCTCGCCGAGAGCCTTCTCCCTGAGCGACGCGGCGAGCTCGCTGACCCGGCTCGCGGTGCCCAGGTGGCGGAGCATGTCGTCGCTCTCGTCACCGGCCGCATCGCCGGATGCGGGAGTGGCCGAGAGGAACACCCTCGTCATG
>CAZZNX010000010.1:9390-10097 GCA_964655795.1 uncultured Leifsonia sp.
ATGTCGGCAGCGCCGGCGCGGTAGACCTGCGCGGCGATGCGGCCGAGCTGGTCCTTGCCGTCCTGTGCCTGCTCACCCGCCTCGTCGAGCTGGGCGGAGAGCGTCTCGGCGCGAGTCGCTGCTGCGGCTTCCGCCTCCGCCGCTCGAGTGGCGGCATCCGCTTCGACGATCGCCTGCTCACCCGCCTCATCGGCTGTCGCCTGCAATCCCGTGAGGAGGCTGTCGATGCGCGCAGCGGCCGCAGCGCTCGCCTCCGTCGAGGCCTTCGCCTCCTCGACCTCCTGCCAGCTCGGGTACTCCTCGGCGCCGGCAGGCTGGGCTGCGACGAGCACCGGTGAGACCAGCACGGACATGCCGAGCAGAAGCGTTGCGGCAGCCGCAACGGCTCGCCGCATGGCCGATCCCGCCGAGTGTCCCGTCATCTCCAGCGAGCCTAACCGTCTCGCGCAGCCCGCTCGGGATCTGCGCCCGCCGGCCGCGAATTCACCGCCGGGATGGCAACAAAAAAGCCCCGCCGAAGCGGAGCTTTTCGTCTGCAGTTCTCATCAATTCACTGCTGGGGTACCTGGACTCGAACCAAGAACAAAGGTACCAGAAACCTCCGTGTTGCCAATTACACCATACCCCAATGCCCTACCGGGCCGGTGGCCGCGAAGCGAACTTCGAACCGAGAAGAACTCTATCCCATGCCGAGAGATCGGGCAAAA
>CAZZNX010000010.1:10142-21848 GCA_964655795.1 uncultured Leifsonia sp.
GCCTGCGGTCGGCGATCAGACCGGCAGCAGCGGGCCGAGGAGATCGCGGTTCAGCGCCGCGGCGACCTGTGCGCCATGCCCGGCGGCGATGATGAGCTGTTCCGGACCCGGTGCGGTGGAGTCGCCGGCCGCGTAGACACCGCGAACGCTCGTGCGCCCGCAGGCGTCGACGGCGATCAGCCCGTCGGCGTCGAGCGCGATGCCGAGACCGTCGAGGTAGTCGATGGCCGGCGTCCAGGTCGGGCGGACGAATCCGGCCTCGCGCGGGATCGTCTCACCGTCGGCGAGCAGCACGCCCGTCATCCGCCCCTGCTCCCCCACGACGTCGGAGATAGGTCGGCGTTCGACGGTGATGCCACGGACCTCGAGGGCTCGCTGCTCCGGCGCGCTGACGGCATCCGCACCGTTCGTGAAGACGATCAGGTCGTTCGACCACTGGCTGATCAGCAACGCACGCTCGGCGAGGTCGTCGGATTCCCCGATCAACGCCAGCGCGGCGTCACGCTTCTCAAAGCCGTCGCATTCGACGCAGCTGTGCAGATCCGTTCCGTACCAGGCGCGGAGGCTCGGAACCGAGGGCAGCGTCTCGATCAGGCCCGTCGCGACGACGATGTTGCCGACGCGTGCGTCGAGATTCGCCGCACCGCGGATACCGCGGGCGGAGAGCTCGAAGCCGCCGTCGGGCAGCGCGCGCACGCTCTGCACGAGGCCGGCATGGAAGCTGGCACCCTGGTAGCCCTCGAACTCCTCCCGCCCGAGCTTGCGCAGCTCGAGCGGAGGGACTCCGTCACGCGTGAGGAAGCCGTGCGAGCGCAGCGTTGCCGCGTTGCGCGGTCGATTGCTGTCGATCAGCAGAACCGTCCTGCGTGAACGCACGAGGCCGAGGGCGGCACTCAGCCCGGCCGGCCCCGCCCCGATCACGGCGACGTCGAAATCGCTCATTGCAACCCCCTCGGCACTACGCAGTCAGCGACGCAGCCAGTCGGTTCAGACGGGCCAGCGCGTCATCCTTGCCCAGGATCTGCATGGACTCGAACAGCGGCGGCGAGATCTTGCGACCGGACACGGCGACGCGCAGCGGGCCGTAGGCGACGCGGGGCTTGAGACCCAGGCCGTCGATCAGGGCGCCGCTCAGGGCCTCCTGCAGCTGCTCGTGCGTCCATTCCATTGCGGGAATACGATCGAGGGCGTCGACGGATGCCGCAAGCACCTCGCCGGTGTTGGCCGGCAGTGATGCGAGCGCCTGCTCGTCGTACTCGAGTCCTGCGGCATCGGTGAAGAGGAAGCCGAGCATGCCCGGCGCCTCGCCGAGCAGCGTGATGCGCTCCTGCACCAGCGGCGCGGCCTCTGCCAGCGTTGCCGCCTGGCTCGGGCTGAGCGGTGCCGTGAGGATGCCGGCCTTCTCGAGGTAGGGGACGGTGCGCGCGGCGAAGTCGGTGACGTCGAGCAGGCGCACGTGGTCGCCGTTGATCGATTCTGCCTTCTTCAGGTCGAAGCGGGCCGGGTTCGGGTTCACGTCCTCGACGTCGAATGCGGCGATGAGCTCGGCGATGGAGAACACGTCGCGGTCGTGCGAGAGCGACCAGCCGAGCAGCGAGAGGTAGTTGACGAGGCCCTCTGGGATGAAGCCGCGGTCGCGGTGGTGGAACAGGTTCGACTCGGGGTCGCGCTTGGAGAGCTTCTTGTTGCCGTCACCCATGACGTAGGGCAGGTGGCCGAAGCGCGGCACGAAGCTGGTCACGCCGACGTCGATGAGTGCGTGGTACAGCGCGATCTGGCGCGGCGTCGACGAGAGCAGGTCCTCGCCGCGCAGCACGTGGGTGACCTGCATGAGCGCGTCATCGACCGGGTTCACGAGCGTGTACAGCGGTGCACCGTTCGGGCGCACGACGACGAAGTCGGTGAAGGAACCGGCCGGGAAGGTGATCTCGCCGCGGACCATGTCGTCGAAGGAGAGGTCGGTGTCCGGAACGCGCAGGCGCAGGGCGGGCTCGCGGCCCTCCGCGCGGAAGGCGGCGCGCTGCTCAGCGGTCAGGTCGCGGTCGAAGTTGTCGTAGCCGTGCTGCTTGGGGCGGCCCGCCGCCTCGTTGCGGGCGTCGATCTCTTCTGCATTCGAGTACGACTCGTAGACGTGGCCGGATGCCACGAGCTTCTCGATCACGCCGTGGTAGATGTCGGTGCGCTGCGACTGCCGGTACGGCTCGTGCGGCCCACCGACGTTCACGCCCTCGTCCCAGTCGAGCTTCAGCCAGCTGAGCGCGTCGACGAGCTGGTGGAAGCTCTCCTCGCTGTCGCGGGCGGCATCCGTGTCTTCGATGCGGAAGATCAGCTTTCCACCGGTGTGGCGTGCGTATGCCCAGTTGAACAGGGCGGTGCGCACCATGCCGACGTGCGGCGTTCCGGTGGGCGAGGGGCAGAAGCGCACGCGTACGTCGCTGCCGGTGGCGGTGGACCAGGGGTGATTTGCGTCAGACATCAAAACAATCTTAGTTGTCGCTGGCTGTGCTCTCTGCGGACCATGGCTGATTTGCGTCAGACATCGTGACCAATCTTAGTTGTCGCTGGCTGTGGAAGCTGCGGAAGAAACGGTGAGCTCTTCGAGCACCCGTAAGGTGGCCGCGATCGCGGGCACGTGAGTGGCACCGGGAGTCGTCACCACGTGGATGGTTCGATGATTGCGATTGCTCGTCGGCCGCACCACGACGCCGGCCGGCGTTCCGGCCGACTCGATCGCGAGCGTGGGCAGCATCGCGACGCCGAGGCCGGCGGCCACCATGCTCATGACCGCCAGGAAGTTGTCGGTCTCATAGCCGATGCGGGGGGTGAACCCGCCGGCGTCGCACAGTTCGAGCAGGTGCCCACGGCAGCGCGGGCATCCGGCGATCCAGGCCTCGCCGGAGAGCGCGGCCACGTCGACCGTCTCGGATGTCGCATGCTCATGACCGGCAGGCAGAACGAGCATCATCTCCTCCCGGCTCAGCGCCTCCGCGCGCAGGCCGTGCGCGCTCTCGGTGTGCGGATCGACACGGTCACCCGGGTAGCTGAAGGTGAGTGCGAGGTCGGCCTTGCCCTCACGCACGGCGGAGACGGCCTCCGGCGGCTCTGCCTCGATGTAGCTGATGTTGATGCCCGGGTGCCGCAGGTTCATCGCCGCGAGCAGGCGCGGGACGATCGTCGGCGAGGCGGAGGGGAACGCGGCGAGCCGCACCCGGCCGGATCGCAGCCCGGTCAGCTCGGCCAGTTCGCCTGCCGCCGCATCGAGGGCCCTGATCACCGGGCGCGCGTGGCGGGCGAGCACCAGTCCGGCCTCGGTGAGGCGCACCCCGCGGCCGACGCGCTCGACGACGGGCATGCCGATGCGCTGGTCGAGGCGCTTCAGGTGCTGGCTGATGGCCGGCTGGCTGTAGCCAAGTGCGTCGGCCGCCGCCGTGATCGAGCCGTGCTCGGCGATGGCGTCGACCACCCGCAGCGAGTGGGAATCGAGATCGAGTTCTGCGCTCATTCCGCAATCATAACCGGAGCTTATTGGTTGCATTGAATCACTCCCCTTGTTGAATGGAAATCGATCGCTCAAGCTGGAAACATGCACAGCGTCACGACCCACCGCCCCGTCGCCACGACGGCGCATGGAGTGACGCTCGGCACCACCTCGCTGCCCCAGGCCGCTGCCCTCTTCCGCGGTGGCCGCGGCTACCTCAGCGCATGCACGATGGGGCTCCCCACCACGGAAACGGTCGCTGCCACGCTGCGCGACACGGAGCGCTGGGCCCGCGGCGAGGCGAGCGTCGCCGACTACGGCGCCACTGTCGAGCGGGTGCGCGCAAGCTATGCAGGGCTCGTCGGCACGGCGGTCGACCGTGTCGCCATCGGCGCGCAAGCCTCGGTGTTCACGGGCATGGTCGCGGCGAGCGTTGCCGACGGCGGCGAGGTGCTCTGCGTCGACGGCGACTTCAGCTCGATGGTCTTCCCCTTCCTCGGGCAGGAGCACCGTGGTGTCCGCGTGCGGCACGTTCCGCTGGCGGAGCTGGCGTCCGCGATCACCGCTGACACAGCCCTCGTCGTGTTCTCGCTGGTGCAATCGTCGTCGGGTGCCGTTGCGGATGCCGCAGGCATCACCGCCGCCGCACGCAGGCACGGCGCGCGCACCCTCTGCGACACCACCCAGGCCGCCGGCTGGATGCCCGTCGATGCCGAGGCATTCGACGCCACGATCTGCCACAGCTACAAGTGGCTCTGCGCTCCGCGCGGCGTCGCATTCTTCACCGTCTCGAGCGCCTTCCAGGCCGAGCTGCGCCCGCTGCACACGGGCTGGTACGCCGGCGAGGACCCCCTCGCGGCCTGCTACGGCCCCGCCATGCAGCTCGCGGCCAGCGCGCGTCGTTTCGATGCATCGCCGGCCTGGCAGGCCTGGGTCGGTGCCGAGCCGGCGATCGAGCTGTTCCGCAGCCTCGACCTCGAGGCCGTGCGTTCCCACGCCGTCGGGCTCGCCGATGCGTTCCGTGACGGTCTCGGGATCGAGGCCGCCGGTCAGGCGATCGTGAGCTGGCCGGATGCCGATGGCACAGCTCTCGCGCAGCTGACCGCATCCGGGATCACCGCATCCGGCCGCGCCGGTTGCGCCCGTGTCGCGTTCCACCTCTGGAACGACGAGTACGACGTGCGCGACGCGCTCCGCGCCCTCGGCCACTGATACCCGGCCACTGGCTTCCGCCGGTCGAGTAGCGAGCAACGAGCGTATCGAGACCCGAGCTGTGGATAACTTCTGCACGGCGGCCCGTCATCCGAAATACTGCAGTCATGCCGTACATGTACATCGTGGAGTGCGCGGATCGATCGTTTTACGTCGGCAGCACCTGGGACGTGGAGCAACGTGTGTGGCAGCACAACCACGATGGTGGCGCGACGTACACCCGGCGTCGGCAGCCCGTTCGTCTGGTCTACTTCGAGGAGTACACCTCAATCGCGGACGCGTATGGGCGCGAGAACCAGGTGCAGGGCTGGAGCCGTGCCAAGCGGCAGTCACTGATTGACGGAACCGGGGACACCCTGCTGCCGTCGCTCGCGAAGAAGCGTTTCCAGACTCCGCCGACCGCGTAGCCGGAGCAGCCCACCTCCGCCGAAACGAGAGCGGCCCACCCCCGCTGGTCGAGTAGCGAGGAACGAGCGTATCGAGACCCCGCCGACACCCGCATCATCCCGAAACCGGGTCTCGATACGGCCGCGAGCGGCCTACTCGACCAACGGAAACGAGAGCGGCCCACCCCCGCCGCTCGAGTAGCGAGGAACGAGCGTATCGAGACCGCGCCGACACCCGCCTCGGCCCGAAACCGGGCCTCGATACGGCCGCAAGCGGCCTACTCGACCAACGGAAACGAGAGCGACCCACCCCCGCCGACCGCGTAGCTGGCGCAGCCAACCTCCGCTGGTCGAGTAGCGAGGAACGAGCGTATCGAGACCCCGCCGACACCCGCATCATCCCGAAACCGGGCCTCGATACGGCCGCAAGCGGCCTACTCGACCAACGGAGACAGCAGCTGCAGGCGGCCGACCAACGGAAACAGCAGCCGCGAGCGGAGGGGGCTGGGTGTTGCTAGAGGCGGACGATGGGGTTGCTCAGCGTGCCGATGCCCTCGACCGTGACGGTCGCGACATCGCCGGCCTGCACGGGGAAGGAGCGGGCGGGCGCACCGGTGAGGATGACGTCGCCCGGCAGCAGCGTGAAGCAGCTGGAGAGGAACGACACCGTCTCTGCGGCCGAGTGCCGGAGCAGCGAGGTGTCCCCGCTCTGCGCCTGCTGGCCGTTCACCCCGCCGCTGACCTCGATGCCCTCGAGGTCGAACTCGGTCTCGATCAGCGGGCCGAGCGGGCAGAAGCCGTCGAAGCTCTTCGCCCGTGCGCTGTGGTCGTCGCTCTTCATCAGGTCGACCGCCGTCAGATCGTTCGCGATCGTGTAGCCGAAGATCTTGTCTTCGGCATCCTCGATCGACACGTTCTTGGCGATCTTGCCGATCACGATCGCGATCTCCGCCGCGCCGTGGACCTCGGCGGATGCCGCGGGCAGCACGACGCGGTCGCCGGGCCCGACGACCGTCGTGTTCGGCTTGATGAAGAACTGCGGCTCGAGCCTGCGGTCGCCCTCGGTCTCCTGCTCGTCCCTCTCGGCCTCGCTCGCGTAGTAGCCGCGGCCGATGCCGATCACCTTGGAGCGCGGGATCACGGGCGCGAGCAGCACGGCGTCCGCGAGCGGGACCCGCTCCCCCGTCGTGTCGAGTCCACCGAACATGGGGTCGGAGGCGAGCACGACGAGGTCGCCGTCATCGACGATGCCATAGGCGATGCGGGCGTCGTGGCTGAAGCGTGCGATCTTCACGGGAGGAACCTTTCGAAGCGGTGGGACGTGCGGCGACTACGCGTCGAGACGGGTCAGCCAGCCGTGACGGTCGGGGCGGCGGCCGTACTGGATGTCGGTGAGCTCTTCGCGCAGCGACATGGTGAGCTCGCCGGCTGGTGCGTCAGCGTCGCCGATGGTCACCTCGTTGTTGCGCAGCTGGGCGATCGGCGTGATGACGGCGGCGGTGCCGCAGGCGAACACCTCGGTGATCTCACCGGATGCCACACCCTCCTGCCATTCGGCGAGGGTGACGCGGCGCTGCTCGACCGTGAGGCCACGGTCGCGGGCCAGCTGCAGCACCGAGTCGAGGGTGATGCCCTCGAGGATGCTGGGCGACTCGGGTGTGACGACGCGGCCGTCCTTGTAGACGAGGACGACGTTCATGCCGCCGAGCTCCTCGAGGTACTTGCCCTCAGAGGAGTCGAGGAACAGCACCTGGGCGCAGCCCTGCTTGTACGCCTCAGCCTGCGGCAGCAGGCTGGAGGCGTAGTTGCCGCCGGTCTTGGCTGCGCCGGTTCCGCCGCGGCCGGCGCGGGCGTAGTCGGTGGAGAGCCAGATCGAGATCGGCTTCACGCCGCCGGGGAAGTACGCTCCGGCCGGGCTGGCGATCACGTAGTACGCCACCTTCTCCGCGGCGCGCACACCGAGGAACGCCTCCTTGGCGAACATGAACGGACGCAGGTACAGGCTCGCGTCCGGCTCGGACGGCACCCAGGCGCCATCGACGGCGATGAGCTGCTTGAGCGACTCGATGAAGTACTCGGTCGGCAGCTCCGGCAGGGCGAGGCGGCGGGCCGAACGCTGCATGCGTGCGGCGTTGGCCTCTGGGCGGAAGGTCCAGATCGAGCCGTCCTCGTGACGGTAGGCCTTCATGCCCTCGAAGATCGTCTGCGAATAGTGCAGCACCGCCGCGGCGGGGTCGAGCGGGATCGGGGCGTACGGCTGCACGCGCGGCCGGTGCCATCCGCCCTTGACCGACCAGCAGATGTCGACGGTGTGGTCGGTGAAGTGGTTGCCGAAGCCGGGGTCGGCGAGAATCTCGGCGCGGGCGGCATCCGAGGCGCCGACCAGGTTGCGGGTGACGGCGAATTCGAGGGGTGCTGGGCTGCTGGTCATCGTTCGTCCTTGTCGATGGGAGGTGGGGTCAGATGCGGGCGGCGATGGCGTCGCCGATGGTGGCGGTCGACCGGGCTTCCCCGGTGCGGGCCGCCATGTCGGCGATCACTGCCGTGTTGACGTTGTCGGATTCCGTGCTCAGGCCGAGGTGGGCCAGGAGCAGCGCGACGGAGAGGATCGCCGCGGTGGGGTCGGCCAGTTGCTTGCCGGCGATGTCGGGGGCCGAGCCGTGGATGGGCTCGAACATGCTGGGGAACTGGCCGCTCGGGTTGATGTTGCCCGATGCCGCGAGGCCGATGCCGCCGCTGATTGCCGCAGCCAGATCGGTGAGGATGTCGCCGAAGAGGTTGTCCGTGACGATGACGTCAAATCTAGCAGGGTCGGTCACGAAGAAGATCGTGGCCGCGTCGATGTGCAGGTAGTCGACCGTGACGTCGGGGAACTCGGCGGCCACCGCGGTGACGGTGCGCTGCCAGAGGGCGCCGGAGAACACGAGGACGTTCGTCTTGTGCACGAGCGTGAGCTTCTTGCGCGGGCGGGCGGATGCCACGGCGAAGGCGTGGCGCACGAGCCGCTCGACACCGAACGCGGTGTTGACGGAGACCTCGTTGGCGACCTCATGCGGTGTGCCATGGCGGATCGCGCCGCCGTTGCCGACGTACGGGCCCTCCGTGCCTTCGCGGACGACGACGAAGTCGACATCGCCGGGGTTGGCGAGCGGGCTGGCGACCCCGGGGAACAGCACCGTCGGGCGCAGGTTCACGTAGTGGTCGAGGCTGAAGCGCAGCTTGAGCAGCAGTCCGCGCTCGATGTTGGCGCCGACGAGGCGCGGGTCGCCCGGCACGCCGCCGACGGCACCGAGCAGGATGGCGTCGTGCGCCTTGATGGCGTCGAGGTCGGCATCCGTCAAGACGTCGCCGGTCTCCAGGAAGCGGTTCGCGCCCAGGGAGAAGTGGGTGCTGTCGATCGTGACGTCGCTGCCCGCGGTTGCGGCATCGAGAACCTTGAGCGCCTCGGCAATGACCTCGGGGCCGATCCCATCGCCGGGAATGACAGCAAGTTTCACGACACGGGACATTGCACTCCTTGAGTATTGCGAGGGGGTGGGCCTTGCGGCACGACTGTCTCCAGCGTAGTACCGAGGCCCACCCCGTTCGCGCCTCCCTAGCGTGCTGTCCTTAGCGTGCTTTGCGCAGGGTGATCAGGCCGATGACCGCGGCGGCCAGCACGAGGGCGGTGCCGATCCAGGCGGCCAGGCCGACACCGCTGTCGAATGCGTGCCGTGCCGATTCCAGCAGCGCTGCGGCCGCGTCGGCAGGCAGCTGCTCGGCCACCGCGACGGCGCCGCCCAACGTCTCACCGGCTGCTACCTGCTGCTCGGCACTCAGACCGGTGGGCAGCGCGACGGCCGACCGGTAGGAGGCGGTGAGGATCGTGCCGAGGATGGCGGTTCCGAGCACCGCGCCCAATTCATAGGCGGTCTCGGAGACCGCGGATGCCGCACCGGCCTTGTCGGCTGGAACGTTCGTGAGGATGAGCTCGTTCGAGACGGTCTCCGCAGCGCCGATGCCGAGGCCGAGCGCACTGAAGGTGATCGCGATGCCGAGCGCTGAGATGTTCCCGCCGGTCATCGCGATCGCCGCATAGCCACCGGCCGAGATCAGCAGCGCGACGGGGATGAGACGCGACGGCCGCACGCGCTTGGCGATCGGCACGACGGCCAGGCCGGCGATGATCATGATCAGGAGCCCGGGCACCAGCACGAAACCGGCGGTCATGGGCGAGAGTCCGAGCACCAGCTGGAGGTGCTGCGAGACGAAGAACAGACCGCCCACGAGAGCGACGACGCTGAGCAGGTTGATCAGCACCGCGCCGCTGAACGCGCCACGACGGAACAGCTCTGGGTCGAGCATCGGGGTGTCGAGACCATACTGGCGGCGCACGAACAGCACGCCGGCGACGACACCGACGAGGATCACGGCGACACCGAGCACGTCGAAGCCGCTCTCGGCGATGTGCTTGATTCCGAAGACGATGGGCAGCATCGTGACGAGCGAAAGCAGAATGCTCGGGATGTCGATCTTGCCCGGGTTCGGGTCACGCGATTCGGGGACGAGGATCGGGACCAGGATCAGCAGCGGCACCAGCAGCGGCACCGCGAGGAGGAACACGGAGCCCCACGAGAAGTTCTCGAGCAGCATGCCACCGACGATCGGGCCGAGCGCGCTTCCGGCCGCGAATCCGCTGGCCCAGATGGCGACGGCGAGGCGGCGCTGGTTGCGGTCGGTGAACACCGAGCGCAGCAGGGAGAGGGTCGACGGCATCAGCATGGCGCCGAAGAAGCCGAGCAGCGCGCGTGCGGCGATGAGCCACTCGATGCTCGGGGCGAATGCGGCGGCGACAGAGACGATGCCGAAGCCGGTGGAACCGATGAGCAGCAGTTTGCGGCGTCCGATGCGGTCGCCGAGGCTGCCCATCGACACCAGCAGACCGGCCAGCATCAGCGGGTAGATGTCGATCATCCAGAGCAGCTGGGTGCCCGTCGGCTGGAGTGACTCGGAGATGGCGGGCAGGGCGAAGTTCAGAACGGTGTTGTCGATGGAGATCAGCAACACGGGCAGCATGAGCACTGCGAGCGCGACCCATTGCCGTTTGCTGCGCGTCGACTGCACGGCAGTGGGCGCGGTGATGTGCACGGTGGGGGTTGACACGACTATCAGCTCTTTCAGTTCTGCGCGCGGGTGCGCGCCGAGTACGACTGGGACTCGACAACCATACCGTCCAGCCGGTACAGTAGTCAAATGCCGACAGAGCCTCATCGCTACGCTGGGCGTGTGAGCACTCCACACCCCACCCGCGACCGCATCCTCGACGCCTTCGAGGCGTTGCTGATCGACGACGGCGAAAAGGCGGCGACCCTGGATGCCGTCGCGGCCCTCGCCGGAGTCTCCAAGGGCGGCCTGCTCTACCACTTCGCGTCCAAGGACGCGCTCGTCGATGGACAGCTCGCCCGGATGACCGAACTCGGCCTGGCGGACGTCGAGAAGATCAGAACCGCCCCGGCCGGATCGGTCGACTACCTGATCCGCACGTCCGTGAACGCGGACACCCCGCTCGATCGCGCGATCATCGCAGCGGCTTGCCTGGCCCAGGGCAAGCACCCGGCCGCCAATGAGGCGATCGCAGCGCTCCGGGTGCAGTGGCTGGCCGTTGTCGAGGAGGCCGTCGGCGACCCGGACATCGCCGAGGCGATCCTCCTGGTCAGCGACGGCCTCTACTACAACTCCGCGCTCGCCGGCCCGGCGGCCGGCACGAGCATCGACCCGAGCTCGCCGGCATCCGTTGCGCGCATGGACCGGTTGATCACGGTGCTCGGGCGACTGCTCAACTAGGCCCTGCCAGCCGCCCGGCGCGCCCGCTCAGGGGGCGATGCCGGCGAGCGCCGGCTTGAACCCCAAGCGGGCGTTCTCGCAGCAGGCCGGCCTGCACACATCGAACCAGGGGCCGAGGGCGGTCAGCGCCGGTCGCTCGGCGACGGGCGTTCCGTCGCGGCGTTCCAGCACGAGGTCGACCAGCCCGGAGACGTAGTCCCTGTGGGTTCCGGGCGTCGCCACCCGGATCATGCTCAGGCCGCTGCCTTCCGCCGTCTCACGCGCCTCGTTGTCGAGGTCCCACATCACCTCCATGTGGTCACTGACGAAGCCGAGCGGCACGACGATGACGCGGCGGCGGCCCGCAGCGGGCAACTCGGCGATCGCGTCGTTGATGTCCGGCTCCAACCACGGTGTGCTCGGCGCTCCGGAACGGGACTGGTACACGAGCTGCCACGGCAACGGCGCGAGTGCATCCGCCGTGCTCGCACGCTCGGCCCTGCGCTGCTCGACGGCCAGCATCACGACCGCTGCGACGGCGTTGTGCTGGGCGGCGTATGCGCCGCCGGCGCCGAAGTCGCGGTCTCTGGGGCCGGAGCGCTCGGCATCCGCCGTGGGGATCGAGTGCGTGGTGAACAACACCTCGACGTCCTCGCCGAGCCGCTCTGCCCCGAACTCGGCCTCGCTGGCGGCGACGGCCTCATCGACGCCCTCGATGAACGGGGCCACGAAGCCGGGGTGGTCGAAGAACTGGCGCACCTTGTCGATCGTGATCGTGCCGTGGTTGCCGCTGGACTCCAGTGCACCCCAGAGGTCTTCGCGGTACTG
>CAZZNX010000010.1:21874-45061 GCA_964655795.1 uncultured Leifsonia sp.
GCGCTGGTCGCGATGGCGATGAGCGAACGGAAGCCACGCCGCTCCGCCTCCTCCAGCGCCTCGCCGAGGTACGGCGCCCAGTTGCGATTGCCCCAGAGCACGGGCAGATCGATCCCGCGGCGCTCGAGTTCGGCCTCCAGCGCGGCCTTGAGCTGACGGTTGTGGTCGTTGATCGGGCTGACGCCGCCGAAGTGCCTGTAGTGCGTTGCGACCTCCTCGAGCCGCTCCTCCGGGATCCCCCGCCCCCTGGTCACATTGCGGAGGAACGGGATGACGTCATCCTGCCCCTCCGGCCCGCCGAAGCCCGCAAGCAGGATCGCGTCGTAGTGGGTCGGGGGCGTGGCATCGGTGTTGTGCATTGCGTCTCCATCGTTCACTGGGAGGTTTTATCTAGCTAAGCTAGTAATTACCGTAACATGCTGTGTGGGGCGCCGACGTCCCGGGGCGGAGGGCTGCGATGAACGGGGGCGGAACCGTTCTGGTGACCGGCGCGACCGGGTACATCGGCGGGCGGCTGGTGCCCAGGCTCCTCGATGCAGGCCACCGGGTGCGCGTGCTCGCCCGATCTGCGGAGAAGCTGAGGGATGTGCCCTGGCGCGATCGCGTCGAGGTGGTCGAGGGCGATCTGCTGGACCGCGAGGATGTCGCGGCGGCGTGTGATGGCATCGATGTCGTCGTGTATCTCGTGCACTCGCTCTCTGCCAGCGGATCCTTCGAGAACACCGAGCTGCAGACGGCGCGGAACCTCGCGACGGCGGCGCTCGCTGCGGGTGTTCGCCGCATCGTCTACTTGGGCGGACTGCACCCCGACTCGGCGGAGCTCAGCCGCCACCTGCGCTCGCGTGCGGCGGTCGGGGAAATCTTCCTGGGATCCGGCGTTCCGACGATCGCGCTCCAGGCCGGCATCGTCATCGGCTCCGGTTCGGCCTCATTCGAGATGATCAGGCACCTCACCGAGGTGCTGCCGTACATGCCGGCCCCGAAGTGGGTGCGCAATCGCGTGCAACCCATCGCCGTGCGCGATGTGCTGCACTACCTGCTCGGTGCGGTGAGCACGCCGGGCTCCATCAACAGGACCTTCGACATCGGAGGGCCCGACATCCTGCGCTACGGCCAGATGATGAACGGCTACGCCGTCGAGGCCGGGCTGCCGCAGCGGCCGATCGCGCCCCTGCCCGTGCTGACCCCGTGGCTCGCCTCGCAGTGGGTCAACCTGGTGACGCCCATCCCGCGCAGGCTGGCCGTTCCGATCATCGAGTCGCTGCAGTACGACTGCGTTGTGCGGGAACACGACATCGACGCGGTGATCCCGCCCCCGGATGGCGGCCTGACCGGCTACCGTGCAGCGGTGCGCCTCGCCCTGGCCAGGATGAAGGACGGAGCGGTCGAGACCTCCTGGCACGGCGCGAGCATGCACGACGCCCCGGCCGACGCGCTCCCGAGCGATCCGGACTGGGCCGGGCACACGGTCTTCGTCGATGAGCGATCACGGACGACGTCGGCACGGATCGCCGAGCTCTGGGCCGTGATCGAGGGCATCGGCGGGGAGAACGGCTGGTATTCGCTCCCCCTGGCGTGGGCGGTGCGCGGCTGGCTCGACAAACTGGTGGGTGGCGTCGGCCTAAGCCGGGGGCGCAGGAACACCGCGAGGCTGCACACGGGTGACGCCCTCGACGTCTGGCGGGTGGAGAAGATCGAGCGGGGTGCGCGGCTGCGGCTGCGCGCGGAGATGCGGGTGCCGGGCGCGAGCTGGAGACGCGGGATGCCGGAGCCCATCGCGTGTACCGGCAGCGCGCGATCTACTTTCCGCACGGGCTGGCCGGACGGCTGTACTGGTATGCGCTCGTACCGTTCCACGGCGTGATCTTCACCGGCATGGCGAACCGCATCGTGCTGGAGGCCGAGCGCCGGAGCGCGGACGCGAAAACGGCCAGGGAACGCTGAGTTCCCTGGCCGATTCCGTGCGTGTGTTCCTTAGGCGAGCGCCTCCGCGACCTCGCTGATGGCGACGGGGGTGCGCACTCCCGTGCGGCGATCCCAGAGTTCGACGACGCCCTCAGCGACACCACGGCCGGCGATCACGATCGTCGGGACGCCGATGAGCTCAGCGTCGCCGAACTTGACGCCGGGCGAGACCTTGGGCCGGTCATCGAAGAGCACGTCCTTGCCTGCGGCCTCGAGGGCAGCGGCAACGGTCTCCGCCGCCTCGAACACGGCCGCGTCGCGGCCGGTCGCCACGACGTGCACGTCGAAGGGCGCGACGGACGGCGGCCAGATCAGGCCATTCGCATCGTTGTTCAGCTCGGCGATGATCGCGAGGATGCGGGTGACGCCGATGCCGTACGAGCCCATCGTCACGGTGACGAGCTTGCCGTTCTCATCGAGCACCTTGAGGCCGAGCGCCTCGGCGTACTTGCGTCCGAGCTGGAAGACGTGACCGATCTCCATGCCGCGGGCCAGCTCCACCGGGCCAGAGCCGTCGGGTGCGGGATCACCGGCGAGAACCTCGGCGGCCTCGACGGTGCCGTCGGCCGTGAAGTCACGCCCGGCGACGAGGCCGAAGACGTGGTGGCCGGGCTCGTTGGCGCCGGTGATCCACTCGGTGCCGGAGACGACGCGGGGGTCGAGCAGGTAGCGGATGCCGGTGCTGCTCTGCTTCTCCTCCGTGCCATCCACAACCGCGGCGCCGAGCACGGGGCCGGCGGCCGACCACGGGCCGATGTAGCCCTTGACCAGGCCGGGGTTGGCCTTGAAGTCGTCCTCGTTGGCCGGCTCGACCTCGGCCGGGGAGAACGCGGCTTCTGCGCGCTTCTGGTCGACCTCGCGGTTGCCGGGCAGGCCGACGACGACGAGCTCGCGGCGCCCGTCGGGGTAGCGGAGTGCCAGCACGACGTTCTTCAGTGTGTCGGCGGCCGTCCACGCCCGTCCATCGGGGCGCGGGTGGTTCAGGTTGGCGCTGTCGACGAGGGTCTGGATGGTGGCGGTGTCCGGCGTCGGCAGCACCTCGGCCGCGGCGAAACCGTCGAAGGGAATCACCTCGGGAGCCACGGTGGTGAACGCCTCGACGTTGGCAGCGTAACCGCCGGCCGAGCGCACGAAGGTGTCCTCACCGATCGGGGTCGGGTGCAGGAACTCCTCGCTCTTGGAACCGCCCATCGCGCCGGCATCCGCCTTGACGATCACGTACTCGAGGCCGAGGCGCGTGAAGATGCGCTCGTAGGCGTCACGCTGGGCCTGGTAGCTGGCGTCGAGGCCGGCATCCGTGTAGTCGAAGGAGTATGCGTCCTTCATGGTGAACTCGCGGCCGCGCAGCAGGCCGGCACGGGGGCGCGCCTCGTCGCGGTACTTGTCCTGGATCTGGTAGATCGACAGCGGCAGGTCTTTGTAGGAGTTGTAGAGATCCTTCACGAGCAGCGTGAAGACCTCTTCGTGGGTCGGGGCGAGCAGGTAGTCGGAGCCCTTGCGGTCCTTCAGGCGGAACAGGCCGTCGCCGTACTCCTCCCAGCGGCCGGTGATCTCGTAGGGCTCGCGCGGCAGGAGCGCGGGGAAGTGCACCTCGTGCGCACCGGCGTTGTGCATCTCCTCGCGGACGATGCGCTCGATCTTCTCCTTGACGCGCAGGCCGAGCGGCAGCCACGCGAACACTCCTGGGGCTTGGCGACGAATGTAGCCGGCCCGCACGAGCAGGCGGTGGCTGGTGACCTCGGCATCGGAGGGGTCTTCGCGCAACGTTCGGAGGAAGTAGTTCGACAGGCGTGTAATCACCCTCCCTACTTTACTGGCGCGCCCCTAGGCTGAGCGCATGCCGACCCGCCGCCCGCACGTCACCGCCTCCGCGGCGCAGACGGAGCTGGCCGCGGCGCTCGCCGGACTGCGGATCTCGCTCGAGCTCCCGGGTGATTTCCCGGCGGATGCCGCGGCAGAGGCTGTCTGGGCGGCCGCCCACCTCGAGCTGCCGCAGCACGATCTCACCGCCGTCGAGTTCGTGACGATCGACCCGCCGACCGCGACGGATCTGGATCAGGCCATGCACATCGAGGCGCTGCCGGGGCCGGCAGGCGGCTACCGGGTGCGCTACGCGATCGCCGACGTTCCCGCGCTCGTCTCCCCCGGCGGCGCGGTCGACCGGGAGGCCCGACTGCGCGGTCAGACGCTCTACGCCGCGGATGGCCGCATTCCGCTGCATCCGCCTGCCATCGGCGATGGCGCGGGATCGCTGCTGCCGGACGCCGTGCGCAGCGGCTACGTCTGGGATTTCACCCTCGGTGCGGACGCCGCGGTGCAGCGAGTGATCGTGCAGCGCGCGCGGATGCGCTCTCGAGCGCGGCTGAGCTACGCCGAGGCACAGGCCGCGATCGATGACGGCACGGCGACCGGCCCGCTCGCGCTGCTGAAACCCGTCGGTCTCGCGCGGATCGAGTTGGAGCGCCGGCGGGGCGGGGCCAGCCTCAACTCCCCGGACGAGGAGATCGTGCTCGGCCCCGACGGCTACACGCTGCGGCGCCGCGAACCGCTGCCCGTCGAGGACTGGAATGCGCAGCTCTCGCTGATGACCGGGATGGCCGCCGCCGGCATCATGATCGACGGTGGGGTCGGGATCCTGCGCACGATGCCCGCTCCGGGTGCCGAGGAGTTCGCGGGCTTCCGCCGGCAGACCGTCGCCCTCGGCCTTCCGTGGCCGGATGCCCAGCCATACGGAGAGTACCTGCGCGCCCTCGACCGGCAGAACCCGGCGACATTGGCCGTGCTGCAGGCGGCGACGAGCCTGTTCCGCGGAGCCGGCTATGTGGCGTTCGACACGGCGGCGGGTCTGCCCGTTCCGCGGGACACCATCCAGTCGGCGATCGCGGCGCCGTACGCGCACGCAACCGCGCCGCTGCGGCGCCTCGTCGACCGCTGGAGCCTCGTCCTCTGTGCCGCGCTCTGCGCGGGCGACGCGGTTCCGGACTGGGCCAGGGGCTCGCTCACGGAGCTCCCGTCCATCATGGCGGCGAGCGCCAGACGCGCAGCCGATCTCGACTCCGCATCGATCAACCGCGTCGAGGCCGCCCTGCTCAGCGACGACATCGGCCGGCGCTTCGAGGCCACGGTGTTGTCGCTCCGCGGCGATTCCGCGCGGGTGCAGCTCGCCTCCCCAGCGGTGACGGCCGAGTGCCATGCGCCGCGGCATCCATCGCCCGGTTCCCGCGTGAGCGTGCTGCTGCTCGCCGCAGACATCGCCAGCGGCAGCGTGCGCTTCGAGGCGGTCGACGAGCCGGCACGCTGATGTCCGTTTTCCGCTACCGGGGTGCGCGCGCACATGCCAGTCTTGAGGCATGACGCAACGAACGGATGACGCAGCCACCGCGCTCTTCGCGGAGCGCTACCGCGCCATGAGCTCGCGCGATGCGCGCTTCGACGGCCAGTTCATCACCGGCGTGCACTCGACGGGCATCTATTGCCGGCCGAGCTGCCCGGCCACGACACCGAAGCCGGGCAACGTCTCGTTCTACCTGACCGCCGCCGCCGCGCACGAGGCCGGGCTGCGCGCGTGCAAGCGCTGCCTACCGGACGCCGTTCCCGGATCACCGGAGTGGAACGTGCGCGACGACCTGGCCGCCAGGGCGATGCGGCTCATCGTGGACGGTGAGGTGGAGCGCACGGGTGTTCCCGGCCTCTCCGCACGGCTCGGCTACACGCCCAGACACCTGACCCGCGTGCTGCAGGCCGAACTCGGCGCCGGCCCGCTCGCTCTCGCGCGGGCGCAGCGCGCACAGACGGCCCGTGAGCTGCTCGTGAACACGGAGCTGCCGATCAGCGACATCGCCTTCGCCGCCGGATTCGGCAGCGTGCGCCAATTCAACGAGACGGTCGCGGCGGTGTACCAACAGACGCCGAGTGCGCTGCGGCAGCGCGGGGCCGCCCGGCGGGCGCGGCATGCCGTCGCCCCGCTCGCTGCGGCCGAACAGGGCACGGCCGTCTCACTGCGGCTGCCGGCCCGCGCCCCGTTCGACGGAGCGGGAGTGCTCGGATTTCTCGGTGTGCGCGCCGTCACCGGGGTCGAGAGTGTCGCAGACGGTGTCTACCGCCGCGCCGTACGGCTGCCGGCCGGCGTCGCCACGATCAGCCTGCGCGTCGACGGCACTCCCTCCGCCCCCGTCGTCGCCTGCGATGCGACGCTGGACGAGCTCAGCGACCTCGCACCGCTCGTCACGCGCGTGCGGCGCCTGCTCGACCTCGATGCGGATGCCGATGCGATCGACTCCGCGCTCGCCGCCGACCCCGCCCTCGCCCCCGCCGTCGCGGCCGTTCCCGGCATCCGGGTGCCCGGCAGCATGAGCCCGGAGGAGACCCTGTTCCGGGCGCTCATCGGGCAGCAGATCTCTGTCGCTGCCGCCCGCACCACGCTCGGCCGCCTGGCCGCAGCCCTCGGCGACCGGCTGCCGGAGGCGCGCGGCGGCTGGCTGCTGTTTCCGACCGCCGAACAGATCGCAGTGGGCGGGCGTGCCGTGCTGCGCGGCCCGGCGGCGCGCATCGACACGATCATGCGGGTGGCCGAGGCCCTGGCATCCGGAGAGCTGCACCTCGATGTCGGCGAGAGCACCGAGGAACTCACCGCTCGACTCACCGCGCTGCCCGGCATCGGCCCGTGGACGGCCGGCTACGTCGCGATGCGCGTGCTCGGCAGCCCCGATGTGCTTCTGACGAGTGATCTCGCGATCCGGCAGGGCGCGAGCAGGCTCGGACTCCCCGGCGATGCGAAGGCGCTCGGCGCGCACGGCACGGCCTGGGCGCCGTGGCGCAGCTACGCCGGCATGCACCTGTGGCGGGCCCTCGCCGGCTGAGCCGCCGAGCCGAAGCCGATTGGCACGTTGGGCCGCCGATAGTATGGCCCCATGGCTGTGACCGACGAAGCGATTCTCAAGATCAAGGACATGATCGTCTCGGGCAAACTCCACCCCGGCGATCGCCTGCCGCCCGAGAAGGAACTCAGCGAGGAGCTCGGTCTCTCCCGCAGCTCGCTGCGCGAGGCGGTGAAGGCCCTGGAGGTGATCCGGGTGCTCGACGTTCGTCGTGGCGACGGCACCTATGTCACGAGCCTGGAACCGGCGCTGCTGCTCGAGGCCATGTCATTCGTCGTCGACCTGCACGGCGACACGTCCATCCTGGAGATCTTCGCCGTGCGACGGATCCTGGAGCCGGCCGCGACGGCGCTGGCCGCCGACACGATCGACGAGGACACGATCGCAGAGCTCAAGACGCTCATCGCCGAGGTTGACGGCTCGACCTCGGTCGAGGGGCTCGTCGAACACGACCTGGAATTCCACCGGCGCATCGTGGCCTCTGCGGGCAACAGCTACCTCTCCAGCCTGATCGACTCGCTCTCCAGCCACACCGTGCGCGCCCGCATCTGGCGCGGCATCACGCAGGAGAACGCCGTGGAGCGCACGCTCCACGAGCACGCGGCCATCGTCGCGGCGCTCGCCCAGGGCGATGCCAAGCTCGCCAGCGCGCTCACGGTCGTGCACATCAGCGGGATCGAGCATTGGCTGCGCGAAGCACTCTGATCGCCGCATACATCTGATGCCTGACGGCATCGACGTTCGCAGCACGGGATTCTCTGGCATCCTTGTCTCAATACATCGGATGAATGGAGCCCAGAACACATGATCGTCGCACTGCACTCTGAGATCCGGGCCGGGGCCGTCGACGGCTACCGCGCCGCGCACCTCACCATTCCGGAGGAGCTCGTCGCGAGCTTCGACCGCTTCGGCATCCACGACTGGACGATCTGGCGCTCCGGCCACCGACTGTTCCACCTGGTGGACTGCGACGACTTCGATGCCGCACTCGCGGCCCTCGACGAGGATCCCGCGAACGCGCGCTGGCAACTCGACATCGGGCGCTACGTCGAGCTGTTCCGCGGCGCGGACGGCGAGGAGGGCTTCAGCCCGCTCGAGCAGGTCTGGGCGCTCAGCGCCCAAAAGAGCGGCGCCCAGAAGAGCGGCGCCCAGACGGCCACGACTCAGAAGCCCAGCGCCTGATGGCCGTCATCGACGCGCATGTGCACGTCTGGGACCCGCGGCGATTCGACTACCCGTGGCTGTCCGGGCTTCCAACGCTGAACGCACCGATGCTGCCTGATGACGTCGACCGCGCGGGCGGACGCGTCAGCGGGATGGTCTTCGTCCAGGCCGATTGCGCGGCGGAGAGCTCGCTGGACGAGGCCCGCTGGGTCAGCGGCGCGGAGTGGCCAGAGCTCGTCGGCATCGTCGCCGCGGCGAATCTGCACGACGAGGCCGCGCTGCCCGGCCACCTCGACGCGCTCGCCGAGATTCCCGGCGTCGTCGGCATCCGTCACCTACTGCAGGGCGAACCGGATTCCGTGTTCGAGAGCGCGGCGCTGCGGAGCGGCCTCGGCATGCTCGCTGCCCGTGGGCTCAGCTTCGACGCCTGCGTTCGGCACGCTCAGCTGCCCCGGCTCGTCACGCTGCTCCGTGGCCTGCCGCAGCTCCGGGTCGTACTCGACCACCTCGGCAAGCCGCCGATCGATGAGGGAATCGACAGCGATGCCGGCCAGGCGTGGGCCGAGGCCATCACCCGGCTCGCCGCGCTCGACTCCGTGACGGTGAAGGTCTCAGGACTCACCGCCGAGACGCAGGATGCCGCGGCACTCGACCGCAATGCCGGCGCGTTCATCCGTCATGCCGTCGAGAGCTTCGGCGCGGACCGGGCCATGATCGGGAGCGACTGGCCCGTGAGCGCGATGCTCGGGACGGGTGGAACGCTCGATACCTGGATCGCCAGGGTTCACGAGGCGACCGGCGCTTCGGCGACAGAGCGCACCGCCATCGAGCGCACGAGCGCGCAGTCGTTCTACGGCCTTCCGGGCGCCATCGGCTAAGACGGCGCCCGGTCACCCGGTTCTGGGATCAGACCGCCTCGAGGGCTGCCCAGAGTTCCTCGGGAATCGGGGCGGCAGCCCTGAGCAGGTTCTCGCGAACGGCCTCGGCGCGGGAGGTTCCGACGACGACGGTGGCGACGGCGGGGTGCCGCGCCGGGAACTGCAGCGCGGCCGCAGGCAGGTCGACGCCGAACTCGGCGCAGACGGCGGCGAGCCGCCTGGCACGCTCGAGCACTGCGGCCGGCACCGCGGCGTAGTTGTAGCTGGCGTCGGCGGCCGGTGTGTTCGTGGCGAGCAGCCCCGAGTTGAACACGGCCGCATCGACGACGCGGACGCCGTTCTCCAGGCACGCGGGCAGGAGTTCCTCCGCGGCCGGCTGCTCGAGCAGCGTGTAGCGGCCGGCGATCATGACGAGGTCGATGTCCGCCTCGAGCACGGCGCGGGTGGCGACAGCCGCATCGTTGACGCCGATGCCGATCTCGCGCACGAGCCCCTCCTCGCGGAGGCGGGCGAGCGCAGGCAGCCCCTCTGAGAGTCCCCGCTCGAGGTCGTAGCCGTCCGGGTCGTGCAGGTACAGGATGTCGATGTGGTCGAGTCCCATGCGTTCGAGGGAGTCCTCGAGACTGCGGCGCACGCCGGCCTCGCTGGGGTCGTAGACCCGCATCAGGTCGTTGGGCACCTCGAAGGCGTGCTCGTGGTCGGTCCCGCCGGCGAAGTCCGGGTTCGGAACGAGCAGACGACCCACCTTGGTCGAGACGACGAACTCCTCGCGCGGCTTCTCGCGGAGGAACGCACCGAGCCGGCACTCGGAGAGGCCGAGACCGTAGTGCGGGGCGGTGTCGAAGTAGCGGATGCCGCCATCCCACGCCGCCTGCAACGTCGCCTCCGCCGTGGCGTCATCCACGCTCCGGTAGAGGTTGCCGATCGAGGCGGCACCGAAACCGAGCGGGCCGAAGCCGATGGGGCTCACGCGGTGACCGCCTGGCCGCTGTGCGCGCCGGTCCAGCTGAACTCGGCGATCGAGGACGCGTGCATCTCGGCGCCCGCACCGGGGGCGAGCGGAGCACGGTAGTTGCCGTTCTCCATCACGACCGGGGTCACGAAGTGCTCGTGCAGGTGGTCGACGAACTCGATGACCCGGCCGTCCTTGCTGCCGGAGACGGCGATGAAATCGAACATGCTGAGGTGCTGAACGGCCTCGCAGAGGCCGACACCGCCTGCGTGCGGGCAGACGGGAACGCCGAACTTGGCGGCGAGCAGCAGGTTCGCAATGTTCTCGTTCACGCCGCCGACGCGCGCAGCGTCGATCTGCATGAAGCCGATGGCATCCGCCTGCAAAAGCTGCTTGAAGATGATGCGGTTCTGCGCGTGCTCGCCGGTGGCGACCGGGATCGGCGCGATGCCGCGGGCGATCGCCGCGTGGCCGAGCACGTCATCGGGGCTGGTCGGCTCTTCGACCCACGTGATGTCGAACTGCTCGAGCGCCTTCACCCAGGCGATGGCGTCGGCGACGTCCCAGCGCTGGTTCGCGTCGATCGCGATGGGGAAGCCGTCTCCGCACGTCTCGCGGGCGATCCGCAGGCGACGGATGTCGTCATCGAGGTCCGCGCCGACCTTCAGCTTGATCTGGGTGAAGCCGTCGGCGATGGCCTCGCGGCAGAGGCGTGCGAGCTTCTCGTCGGAATAGCCGAGCCAGCCGGGGCTGGTCGTGTATCCGGGGTAGCCCTCGGCGAGAAGTCGCGCCTCGCGCTCCGCGCGGCCCGGTTCGGCCGCCCGGAGGATCTCCAGCGCCTCCTCTGGCGTCAGTGCATCGCTGAGGTAGCGGAAGTCGACGAGCGAGACGATCTCTTCTGGGCTGAGCGACGCGAGCAGCTGCCACAGCGGCTTGCCCTCACGCTTGGCACGGAGATCCCAGAGCGCGTTGATCACGGCGCCGATGGCCATGTGCATGACGCCCTTCTCCGGGCCGAGCCAGCGCAGCTGGGAGTCATGCATGAAGAGGCGGGAGGTCGCGCCCATGTCGCCGAGGAGGTCTTCGACGTTGCGGCCGAGCAGGTGCCCGGCGAGCGCGTCGATCGCGGCAACCTCGACGTCGTTTCCACGGCCGATCGTGAAGACGAAGCCGTGCCCCTCGAGCCCGTCCTCGGCGTCCGTGCGGATCACGAGGTAGGCCGCCGAGTAGTCGGGGTCTGGGTTCATGGCATCGGAGCCATCCAGCTGAAGTGACGTCGGAAAACGGACGTCGCTGGTGTCGACACTGGTGATGATGCTCATGGAAACCTTCCCTTGGGGTCAAGCGACTATAAACATCCGATCTTTGGCTTGTCAATCGAGCACCTTTCGGAAACAATGGGGACAGCAGCGCCGGGAGTGCGCGCAAGAGTTCCGATGATTGGACGTAGTTAAATGAGATTTGCCCGCTTGGGAGCCGTCGGTCGCGAGACGCCCGCACTTGTCGACGGCGAGGTCTACTACGACCTCAGCGGTGTCACACGCGATATCGACGGTGACTTCTTCGAGTCCGGCGGTCCTGCCCGCGCCGCCGCCGCCCTGGCAGCCGGCGATCTTCCGGTGCTCGAGGCGGACGGCATGCGTGTCGGTGCGGCGATCGCCCGCCCCAGCGCGGTCATCTGCGTCGGCATGAACTACGCCGCGCACGCCGCGGAATCCGGCTCGGCACCGCCAGAGAACCTGGTCATGTTCCTCAAGACGCCGAACACGGTCGCCGGTCCGTTCGACACCGTCTCGATCCCGCGCGGTAGCACCAAGACCGACTGGGAGGTCGAGCTCGGCATCGTCATCGGTGAGCGTGCGAGCTACCTCGACTCGCCGGAGGAGAGCATCAAGCACATCGCCGGATTCGTCGTCGCGAACGACCTGTCGGAGCGCGACTTCCAGATGGCGGTCTCCGGCGGCCAGTGGAGCAAGGGCAAGTGCTCCCCCGGCTTCAACCCGACCGGCCCCGTCGTCGTCACGCCGGACGAGGTCGACTACGCCAATCTGCGCCTCCGCAGCTGGGTCAATGGCGAGCCGCGCCAGGATTCCTCGACCGCCGACCTCATCTTCAACGTCGACTACATCGTCTGGCACCTCAGCCAGTTCCTGACCCTCGAGCCCGGCGACCTCGTGCTCACGGGAACCCCGGAGGGCGTCGCGCTCTCCGGCCGTTTCCCCTACCTCGGCGCCGGCGACGTCGTCGAGGTTGAGATCGACGGACTCGGCCGCCAGCGCCAGGAATTCGTGCAGGCCTAGCGCCGCACCGAGAGGAATCACCGTTATGACAACCAACACAACCGCCACGCCGGAACTCGCCGGCCTCGTCGCCATCGTCACCGGCGGCGCCTCCGGAATCGGCGCGGCCATCGCACAGCGCCTCGCCGGCCAGGGTGCTCAGGTCGCCGTCTTCGATCTGAACCCGGATGCCGCAGACAAGGCGCACTTCGCCGTGCCCGTTGACGTCTCCGACGACGTCAGCGTTCGCGCCGGCGTTGCCGCCGTCGCCGAGCGCTTCGGTCGCATCGACATCGTGATCAACAACGCCGGCATCGGCGCGCAGGGCACGATCGAGGCCAACGGCGACGAGGAGTGGCACCGCGTCTACGACATCAACGTGCTCGGCCTCGTGCGCGTCTCCCGCGCCGCGCTGCCGTGGCTGCGCCAGTCGCCGGCGGCCGCGATCGTCAACACCTGCTCCATCGCCGCGACCGCCGGCCTGCCGGAGCGCGCCCTCTACAGCGCGACCAAGGGTGCCGTGCTCTCACTCAGCCAGGCCATGGCCGCCGACCACCTGCGCGAGGGCATCCGGGTCAACACCGTGAACCCCGGCACGGCAGACACCCCGTGGGTGCAGCGCCTGCTCGGTTCCGCAGCCGACCCCGCAGCGGAACGCACCGCCCTCGAGGCCCGTCAGCCGCACGGCCGCCTCGTGTCGGCCGACGAGGTCGCAGCGGCCGTCGCGTACCTCGCCAGCCCGCTCGCCGGCTCAACGACCGGCACCTCGATCGCCGTCGACGGCGGCATGCAGGGGCTCCGCCTCCGCCCGATCGCGTAACCGGCACGGCGCCGGGCGGCGATTCACCTCGCTGCCCGGCGCCGCCGCACGGCTCTACGGCGATTTCTATCTGGAATGATCAACGCATTCTCGGATCTGCTGGCGGATGGACACAAGATAAATTCACCAATGGCCGATAGCGTAGAGAAGTGAAGTTTGCGCATCTCAGAGTCGAAGGCCAGTCCACCCCGCGTCTCGCGGTCACCATCGGCGGCGGCGCGCTCTTCCTCGACGAGGTGATGGATGATGCCCCCGTCGACCTGCAGCAGCTGATCGAGCGCGGCGAGCCGGGCCTGGCCCACGTGCGGGCCGTGGTCGACCAGGCTGTCGCGCAGCGCGTCTCACTCACCCCGATCGACGAGCTCCGACACGCATCGGCCGTGCTCCGCCCGCCGCACATCCTCGCGGTCGGCGCCAACTACGCCGCACACGCGAGCGAGCTCAAGCTGCGCAGCGAAAGCGCCATGACCGTGTTCTCGCTCTGGCCGAACTCCCTCACCGCGCACGAGGCCACGACCACCTGGCCGGGTGACATCACCCAGCAGGTCGACTACGAGGCCGAGCTCGGCGTCATCATCGGCAAGCCGGCCCACAACGTCTCGGTCCGTGACGCGCTCGACTACGTCTGGGGCTACACCGTCGTCAACGACATCACCGCGCGCGATCTGCAGTTCAGCGAGGCGCAGTGGTCCAGGTGCAAGTCCTTCGACGGGTTCACCCCGACCGGGCCCGTCGTCGTGACGGCCGACGAGGTGCCAGACCCGCAGGACCTCTGGCTGACGACGAACGTCGACGGCCGTATCCTGCAGGATGCGTCGAGCGGCGAGATGGTGCGCACCGTCGCCGAGATCATCGCCTACCTCTCGCGCTCGGCGACGATCCCTGCCGGCACGCTCATCTCCACGGGCAGCCCTGGCGGCGCAGGCTACTCCCGCACCCCTCCGGTCTTCCTCCGCGACGGCTCGACCGTCACGGTCTCGATCGGCGGCATCGGCTACCTGACCACGCACTGCCGCGTCATCTGAGGGTCGGTACCCCGCTGGTCGAGTAGGCCGTCCACGGCCGTATCGAGACCGAGGCCATGCGAACCGCGAGATCTCGATACGCTCGTTCCTCGCTACTCGATCAACAACAAAGGCTCGGCCCGCGGACGTCCGCGGGCCGAGCCTTTCTCGTGAATCCGTGTTACTCGGAGGGCTCGCCCTGCAGATCGGTCACCGCGACGGTTGCTGCGGCATCCATGCCGGAGAGCTTGCTCGGCTGCAGCTGCTCCGTCACCTCGTCGCGGGTCATCAGGCCGGCGGCGACGACGAGGTCGGCGACCGGGTGGCCGGTGCTGAGCGCGACCTTGGCGATCTTCGCGGCCTCGGTGTATCCGATGAACGGGATGAGCGCGGTGATGACGCCGACGCTGGAGGCGACCATCGCCTCGAGGCGGTCCTCGTTGGCGGTGATGCCGTCGACGCAGTTCACGCGCAGCGTCCAGCATGCCTGCGTCATCCACGCGAGGCCCTGGAACAGGGAGTGCGCGATCACGGGCTCGAAGGCGTTCAGCTGCAGCTGCCCGGCCTCGGCTGCCATGGTCACGGTGACGTCGTTGCCGGCGATCGCGTAGGCGACCTGGGAGACGGCCTCGGGGATGACGGGGTTGACCTTGCCCGGCATGATGCTCGAGCCGGCCTGCATGGGCGGCAGGTTGATCTCGCCGAATCCGGCCTGCGGGCCGGAGGAGAGCAGGCGCAGGTCGTTGCAGATCTTGGAGAGCTTGATGGCGCTGCGCTTGAGCGATCCGCTGAACGACATGAAGGCGCCGGCATCGCTCGTCGACTCGATCAGGTCGGGGGCGCTCTCGATCTTGAGCCCGGTGATCTCACTGAGGTGGCGCACGGCGGCGGCCGCGTAGCCGGGGTCGGCGGTGATGCCGGTTCCGATGGCCGTGGCGCCGAGGTTGACCTCGGCCAGCAGCCAGAGCGTCTCGGTGAGCCGGTCGTAGTCCTCGCCCAGCGTCGTCGCGTAACCGTGGAACTCCTGGCCGAGCGTCATCGGCACGGCATCCTGCAGCTGGGTGCGGCCGACCTTCAGGATGTTGTGGAACTCGACGCCCTTCTTCGCGAACGAGTCCTGCAGCAGACGGAGCTCGGCGAGCAGGTGACGCAGCGAGAAGGCGAGGCCGACCTTGATCGCGGTCGGGTAGGTGTCGTTCGTCGACTGGCTGCGGTTGACGTCATCGATGGGGTGCAGGATGTCGTAGCGCCCCTTCTCGTAGCCGGCGAGCTCGAGCGCGAGGTTGGTGATGACCTCGTTGGCGTTCATGTTGGTCGAGGTTCCCGCCCCGCCCTGGATGACGCCGACGACGAACTCCTCGTGGCGGGCGCCCTGGATGATCCGGGTGCACGCCGCGTCGATCCAGCGGCCCTTCTCCGGAGTCAGCGCGCCGACCTCGACGTTGGCACGGGCACAGGCCTGCTTGACCTGGGCGAGGGCACGCACGAGGTCGGGGTAGACCGAGATCGGTCGCTTGGCGATGGGGAAGTTGTCGAGTGCGCGCTTCGTGTGCACACCCCAGTACGCGTCTTCGGGAACCTCGACGGTTCCGAGCGAGTCGCTCTCCAGGCGGAATCCGGGGCTTGCCTGCATGAGTGGCTCTTCCTGTGTTGCCGCGACAGCGATGCCAGTGGCACCCTCCGCGAACGTTGTTGACGTGCTGCTGGGCGTGCTAATCGACACGAACGGCTCCATTGCCTCGAGGTGGTGCGAGCCTTCGGCTCTCAGTTACACATCAAGCCTATCGCGAGAGCCGTGCACGATTCCGGGCACCCGGCCGCAGAAAACGGCGCAGAAACGCCGTATGGCGCAACACTGTGCATGTTGCGCCACACGGCGGTCGATTCTTCGGCGGCGCTGCCGCCGCTCCCCTAGAAGCTGCCGAAGGGCAGGAACGCGAACGGAAGCATCACGAGACCGAAGATCAGGGCGCCCAGGCCGATGAGGATCGAACCGGCGAGGAGGGCGCCGTTCAGCACGACGCCCCAGATCGCCATGGTGCGGCTGCTCGGTTCCCGCTTGAGCGCGAGGATGCCGAAGACGAGACCGGCGACGGGGAGGAAGAACGTCCAGCCGGCGACGATCGAGACGACGCCGAGCACGAGGCTCGAGATGCTCATCCACTGCTTCTCAGCCGCCGATGCTGGCGCGGATGCCGGAGCGGGAGCCGCGAATGGCTGGCCGCTGTTCGTGCCTTCGGCTGCCGGCGCGGTGGGCGCAGGCTCGGCGGGAGCCGACGGAACAACGGGGATGGTGGCGGACATGAGTGGTCTCCTTCGTAGACGGTGTGTGTGCCCGTTTCGAGCACATCAATAACGTTACGGAGCTTCCGCACAGGCAACTATGGGGATATCCCCCGGAATGGCCGGTGGGGCCTCCGCCGTAGCGGAGACCCCACCGAACACAGGGTGCATGCCCTCAGGCTACGGGCGAGGCTCGGAAACCCCGTCGTCGATTCCGGCGCCGTCGATTCCTGCGCCGTCAATTCCATCGGCGGCGAGCAGCTCCTCCTCGACCGCTCCCCCGTATCCCTCGACCTCCGGGTCTCCGTGCAGTCCGCCGGAGACGGCGTACTCCTCCTCCGGCGAGAGCACGAGGCGCTTGCGCCCCCACACCGCGAAGCCGATGAGCATGACGGCGTAGACGACGACGATCGCGACGATCGCCGGCCCGAAGGTCGGGTTCAAGAGGAATCCGACGAAGATGAGCGCTGCGATGACGGCCGCGATCATCGCGCCGGGAACGCCCCACGGGCTGATGTACGGCCGCTTGGCATCCGGGAACTTCCTGCGCAGGATCACGAAGGCCGTCATCTGCAGCAGGTAGGCCAACACGGCGCCCCAGACGGCGATGTTCAGCACGATCGCGCCGGCGACGCCGGCTGATCCTCCTGCCGAGTCGACAATGACGAGTGCGATGAAGCCGATGATGCCGCCGGCCAGCAGCGCGACCCACGGCGTCTGCCGCTTGCCGGTCAGCGAGAGGAACTTCGGGTAGTAGCCGGCACGCGAGAGCGAGTACATGTTGCGTCCGTAGGCGAACATGATGCCCTGCAGGGATGCCAGCAGGCCGACGAGCGCGAAGAGTGCGAGCACGGCGGCGACGCCGTCGCCGACGATCGCCCTGAATCCGTCGAGCAGCGGCTCGCCCGCGACACCCGTGGCCTCGGCTCCGAGGATTCCGGTGTTGAGGAAGAGCACCAGGAGGCCGGTCACGATGAGGGTTCCGCGGGCCCAGAGGCCGGCACGCGGGATGTCGCGCACCGGGTTGTGCGCCTCCTCGGCCGCGAGCGGAAGCTCTTCGATGCCGAGGAAGAACCACATGGCGAAAGGCAGGGCGAAGAGGATCGGCAGCACACCGTGCGGCAGGAAGGAGCTCTGGCCGGCATCCGGAACGATGTCGAACAGCTTGTCCACACTGAACAAGCCGGAGGTCATCGCCATCACCGAGAACACCAGCAGGATGCCGATCGAGATGATCGAGACCACGATCGCGAAGCGGAAGGAGATCGCGGCACCGGCGGAGTTCAACAGGATGAACGCGACGTAGAGGACGATCCACCACACCCAGGCCGGCATCGAGAAGCCGAGCAGCTCCGCGGTGATGCTGTCGGCGTATGCGGCCGAGAAGTAGACGATGACCGCCGTCGTCGCGACGTACTCGATCGTCTCGGCGAGGCCGGTGACGAAGCCGCCCCACGGGCCCATCGCCGCGCGGGAGAAGGAGTATGCGCCCCCGGTGTGCGGCATGGCAGAGGACATCTCCCCGATGGAGAAGATGAGGCCGTAGTACATGACGACGAGCACGGCGAAGGCGATGAGCATTCCGCCGAAGCCGGCGAAGTCGATGCCGAAGTTCCAGCCGGAGAAGTCGCCCGAGATGACGGCGGCGACGGCGAGGCCCCAGAGGCCCCAGACACCGGCGGAGCGCCTGAGCTTGCGCTTTTCGAAGTAGCCGGCTTCGGCAGTCGTATAGGTGACTCCCGACACATTCAAGGTGTCTTTGGACATTCACGTTCCTTCGCGCTCTGGGTGCGACCCCGCAGAGAACGGGGACGGCGGCTGGGCAGGTGACTTGCTGGCATGACTATAGGGCCTGCAATGGTTCGACGTACATACCTTTAGCGGAAAGAATTTTGGCCACTTCTCCGATACTGCTGAAAAATTCACCCGCCACGTGGAGCGCTCCTGTGATCTAATGGTCGCAAAGCACACCATTCTTGGCTCTGCCTGTTCTCACTGAGGAGATGCGTATGACCCCCCGCTCCGGAAATCTGTCGCTCGAGGAGCTCACCGCTCTGGTCAGCGCCCGCGAGATCGACACGGTCATCGTGGCCTTCACCGATATGCAGGGGCGCCTGGTCGGCAAGCGGGTCTCTGCCCGGCTCTTCGTCGAGGATGCCGCAGAGCACGGCGTCGAGTGTTGCAACTACCTCCTCGCCGTCGATGTCGAGATGAACACGGTCGACGGCTACGCCATGTCCGGCTGGGAGCGCGGCTACGGCGACATGGCGATGATCCCCGACTTCGACACCCTGCGTGTTGTGCCGTGGCTGCCTGCGACCGCGATGGTCACAGCCGATCTGCAGTGGCTCGACCACAGCCCCGTCGTCGCGTCGCCCCGACAGCCCAGCTTGAGCGCCTCAGCGAGCGGGGGCTCGTGCCCTTCGTCGGCACCGAGCTCGAGTTCATCGTCTTCGACGACAGCTACCGCCAGGCCTGGGCCAAGGGCTACCGCGAGCTGACCCCGGCATCCGACTACAACATCGACTACGCGCTGCTCGCCTCGACCCGGATGGAACCGCTTCTGCGCGACATCCGCAACTCGATGGACGGCGCCGGCATGTACTCGGAGGGGGTGAAGGGCGAGTGCAACCTCGGCCAGCAGGAGATCGCCTTCCGCTACGCACACGCGCTGGCCACCTGCGACAACCACTCCATCTACAAGAACGGTGCGAAGGAGATCGCCGACCGCCACGGCAAGAGCCTCACCTTCATGGCCAAGTTCAATGAGCGCGAGGGCAACAGCTGCCACATCCACATCTCGCTGCGCGGGGAGGACGGCTCCGCCGTGTTCGCCGACGCAGCGGATGAGCACGGCATGTCGAAGATGTTCCGCCACTTCATGGCGGGCCAGCTCGCCGCCATGCGCGAACTCACGCTGTTCTTCGCCCCGAACATCAACTCGTACAAGCGCTTCGTCGACGGCAGCTTCGCCCCGACCGCCGTGGCGTGGGGCATCGACAACCGCACCTGCTCGCTGCGCGTCGTCGGCCGCGGCCACGGCATGCGGGTCGAGAATCGCGTCCCCGGTGGGGACGTGAACCAGTACCTGGCCGTCGCCGCACTCATCGCCGCCGGTCTGCACGGCATCGAGAACGAGCTCGAACTCGAAGACGTCTTCGTCGGGAACGCATACACCGGCGGTGCCGAGCGCGTGCCGAGCAGCCTGCGCGAGGCCGCCGCCCTGTTCTCCGAGTCGGCGATCGCCCGTGCGGCGTTCGGCGACGAGGTGGTCGAGCACTACCTGAACAATGCAGCCGTCGAGCTCTCCGCCTACGACGCGGCCGTCACCGAATGGAAGCGCATCCGTGGCTTCGAGCGACTCTGAGCGGCTCGCAGCCGACGCACCGGTGATCGGCATCACCACCTACCTGGAGCAGGCGCAGACCGGCGTCTGGGATGTGCGGGCGTCGTTCCTGCCCAAGGTCTACATCGACGCGGTGACGGATGCCGGCGGCATCGCCGTGCTGCTGCCGCCGCATCCGGTGACCCCTGCTGCTGCCCGCCGGCTGCTCGGCTCGCTCGACGGCCGCATCGTCTCCGGAGGAGCCGATGTGGATCCAGCCCGCTACGGTCAGGAGCCGCACGCCAGGACCGGGGCGCCACGCACCGACCGCGACGCGTGGGAAGACGCCCTGCTGACGGCGGCCATCGATGCCGAGCTGCCGTTCCTCGGCATCTGCCGGGGCGCCCAGATGCTCAACGTCGCGCTCGGCGGCACCCTGCACCAGCATCTGCCCGACGTCGTCGGCAGCGAGAAGTACCAGCCGGCACCGGCCGAGTTCGGCAGCGAGTCTGTGAGCATCGCGCCGGGCACGGCCCTCTCCTCCCTGCTCGGCGACGGCCTCGACGTGCACGTCTACCACCATCAGGCGCTCGATCGGGTTGCCGACGGTCTGCTCGTGAGCGCGCGGACCGCCGACGGCGTGATCGAGGCGGTCGAGCTGCCGAGCGTTCCATTCGGGGTGGCCGTGCAGTGGCATCCGGAGGAGAACGCAGCGGACAGACGACTCTTCGCCGGCCTCGTGGTCGCAGCAGGACAGTATTCGGCATGGAAGCACGCGAGCCAGAAGGAGCAGCAGTGAGCTATACGATCATCAATCCGGCCGACGAGAGCGTCGTGCAGAGCATCGAGCACCTCGATCTCGAGGCGACGGATGCCGCCATCGCCCGCGCGGCACTCGCGCAGCGGGCCTGGGCCCCCGTTGCGCCGGCGGACAAGGCGCGTGCGCTCCGCCGTTTCGCCGCCGCCGTCGATGCAGACATCGAGAACCTCGCGCAGACCGAGATGCGCAACTCCGGCCACCCCATCGCGCAGGCACGCTGGGAGGCCGGCCATGTGCGCGACGTGCTCGACTACTACTCCGCCTCGCCGGAGCGCCTCTTCGGCAAGCAGATCCCCGTTGCCGGCGGCCTCGACGTCACCTTCAACGAACCGCTCGGCGTCGTCGGCGTGATCACACCGTGGAACTTCCCGATGACGATCGCGGCGTGGGGCTTCGCCCCCGCGCTCGCCGCCGGCAATGCCGTCGTGCTGAAGCCGGCCGAGTGGACTCCTCTCACCAGCATCCGCCTGGCCGAGCTCGCCCTGGAATCCGGGCTGCCCGATGGCCTGTTCCAGGTGCTGCCCGGCCGCGGCTCCGTCGTCGGCGAACGCTTCGTGACGAACCCGACGGTGCGCAAGATCGTATTCACCGGCTCGACCGCTGTCGGCAAGCGGATCATGGCCGGCTGCGCCGATCAGGTCAAGCGCGTCACCCTCGAACTCGGCGGCAAGAGCGCCAACATCGTCTTCGCCGACTCCGATCTCGAGAAGGCCGCGGCGACGGCGCCGTACGGGGTGTTCGAGAACGCCGGCCAGGACTGCTGCGCCCGCAGCCGGATCCTCGTGCAGCGGAGCGTCTATGACCGCTTCATGGAGCTGCTGGAACCGGCCGTGCAGGGAGTCGTCGTCGGCGACCCCGCGCTGGAGAGCACCGAGATGGGGCCGCTCGTCTCCAAGGCCCACCTCGACTCGGTGAGTTCCTTCGTTCCGGATGACGCACCGATCGCCTTCCGCGGCAGCGCGCCGGACGGGGCCGGCTACTGGTTCGCACCGACCGTGCTCACGCCGGAGCGTGGCGACCGCAGCGCCCGCGAGGAGATCTTCGGGCCCGTCGTCACCGTCCTCCCCTTCGAGGACGAGGCCGACGCCCTCCAGCTGGCCAACGACAGTGACTACGGCCTGTCCGGGTCCATCTGGACCCGCGACGTCGGCCGGGCCATCCGTGTCGCGCGCGGCGTCGAATCGGGCAACCTCTCGGTGAACTCGCACTCCTCCGTGCGTTACAGCACCCCGTTCGGCGGATTCAAGCAGTCGGGGCTCGGCCGCGAGCTCGGGCCTGACGCCCCGCTGGCATTCACCGAAACCAAGAACGTCTTCCTCGCCGTCGACTGACAGCACGAGCCAACGACCGAACGAACGAACGAACGAACGAGCAGAGCATGAAAGAGAGCACCATGAGCGCAGCAGTCTCCCCAACGATCACCCCCATCGACCTGACCCAGCGTCTGGCAGGCAAGGTCGCCGTCATCACCGGCGGCGCCAGCGGCATCGGCCTCGCCACGGCGAAGCGCTTCGCCGCCGAGGGCGCCCGCGTCGTGATCGGCGACATGGACGAGACCGCGGGCCCCGCGGCAGCCGAGCTCGTCGGCGGCCTGTTCGTCAAGGTCAACGTCACCGATGAGGAGCAGGTCAACAACCTCTTCGACACGGCGGCAGCCACCTATGGTTCCGTCGACATCGCCTTCAACAACGCCGGCATCTCGCCGCCCGACGATGACTCCATCGAGACGACGGAACTTCCGGCGTGGGAGAAGGTGCAGGACGTCAACCTCAAGTCGGTCTACCTCTGCTCCCGCGCAGCGCTCCGCCACATGGTCAAGCAGGGCAAGGGATCGATCATCAACACGGCGTCGTTCGTGGCCGTGATGGGCTCGGCGACCTCGCAGATCTCGTACACCGCGTCCAAGGGCGGTGTGCTCGCGATGAGCCGTGAGCTCGGTGTGCAGTTCGCCCGCCAGGGCATCCGGGTCAACGCGCTCTGCCCCGGCCCCGTCAACACCCCGTTGCTGCAGGAGCTCTTCGCCAAGGACCAGGAGCGCGCACAGCGCCGCCTCGTGCACATCCCTGTCGGCCGTTTCGCCGAACCGGAGGAGCTCGCCGCTGCGGTCGCCTTCCTCGCCAGCGACGACTCCTCCTTCATCACCGGCTCGACGTTCCTCGTCGACGGCGGCATCAGCTCGGCCTACGTCACACCGGTCTGAGCGCCACCGTCAGAGGCGACACCGTCACAGGCGACACCGCCCAGAGCTACACCCCACGTGGCAACCGAGCCTAAGGTGGAATGATGACCGACTCCCCGGACGCAGCACAGCACGGCCTCCTGAGCGCCGAGCTGTTGCTGCGCCCGGGCAAGACGGCCAACGCCTTCGAGGAGACGGTGCAGCGCCTGCTGCAGACGATTCGGCTCGGGCTGATCGCCCCCGGCGAGAAGCTGCCGGCCGAGCGGGAACTCGCCGCGATGCTCTCGGTGAGCCGCGACACCCTGCGCGAGGCCATCTCCGCACTCACCGAGGCCGGTTACGTGTTCTCCCGGCGCGGCCGCTACGGCGGAACCTTCGTCGTCGACCCCGTGCCGCGCGGCACGCCGACGGTCGGCGTGAACGGCGAGCTGCGGGAGCGCAGAGAGGTGCCGCTCGCCGAGATCGAAGACACGATCGTGCTCCGCAGCATCCTCGAGCTCGGCGCGGCCAGACAGGCCGCCATGTGCGAGCTCAGTGGCGTGGACAGGGAGCGGCTCTGGCAGGCGCTCGAAGACTGCAGGAATGCCGCGCCCGGTGACTACCGCAGGCACGACTCGCGCCTGCACCTGCTGATCGCCGAG
>CAZZNX010000010.1:45071-47747 GCA_964655795.1 uncultured Leifsonia sp.
CTGGTCGGCTCCCCCAGCCTGGTGCCCCTGGTGGCCGATGTGCGGATGCGCGTGAACGAGCTGCTCGACGACATCCCCCTGCTCGCCCCCAACATCGCGCACTCGAACGAGCAGCACGAGGCGATCGTGCGTGCCATCCTGCGGGGCAACCCGGATGCCGCCGTCGAGGCCATGAGCGAGCACATCGCCGGCTCTGAGGCGCTGCTGCGCGGCTTCCTCGCCTGATCCCTGCGGCCGTGCGGTTGCGCGGTTGCGCGCAGGAACGACGAAGGGCCGGATGCCATCGGCATCCGGCCCTCAGCGCTTGTCGGCTGCGCGCTCGTCGACTGTGCGCTCGTCGACTATGCGCCGAGCATGGCCTCGATCGGGCCGCGCACGAAGTAGAGCAGGAAGCCGGCCGCGACGATCCAGAGCAGCGGGCTGATGCCCTTGCCCTTTCCGGAGAGCGAGCGGATGAGCACCCACGCGACGAAACCTGCACCGATGCCGTTGGCGATCGAGTAGGTCAGCGGCATCACGATGATCGTGAGGAACACCGGCAGCAGCACGGAGAACTCGCTGAAGTCGATGTCCTTGATCTGGGTCATCATCATGGCACCGACGATCACGAGGGCGGCGCTGGCCACCTCGGAGGGCACGATCGACGTCAGCGGCGTGAAGAACATGGCGATCAGGAAGAGCAGACCGGTCACGATGTTGGCGAAACCGGTGCGTGCACCCTCACCGATGCCCGCACCGGACTCGATGAAGACGGTGTTCGAGGAGCTTGAGCTGAAGCCACCGGCGACTGCACCGATGCCCTCGACGACGAGCGCGCTCTTCAGCCGCGGGAAGTCGCCATTGGCGTCGGCCAGCTTGGCCTCGTTGGAGAGGCCCGTCATGGTGCCCATCGCGTCGAAGAAGTTGGTGAACACGAGGGTGAAGACCAGCATGAGCGCGGCCAGGGCGCCGATGCGCTCGAAGCTGCCGAAGCTGACGTCACCGACGAGGCTGAGGTCGGGAAGGCTGACCCACTGCGCGGGAAGCTCCGGCACGGAGAGGCTCCAGCCACCGGGGTTGGGCTTGCCGTCGACGAAGGAGGGGCCAAGCTTCATGATCGCTTCGACGATCACGGCGATGACGGTGCTGCCGACGAGACCGATGAGCAGGGCGCCCTTCACCTTGCGGGCGACGAGCACGGCGGTGATCACGAGGGTGATGATGAAGACGAGCGTCGGAACGGTGGCGACCGAACCCTCGACGCCCAGGCCGACGGGCGGGGACGCGGCACCGGTCGACGTGACGAAGCCGGCGTTGACGAGGCCGATGAACGCGATGAACAGGCCGATTCCGACGGTGATGGCGAGCTTCAGCTGGATCGGGACCGCCTCGAAGATCAGGCGGCGGAGGCCGGTGGCGGCCAGCAGCACGATGATCAGACCGTTCACGACGACGAGGCCCATGGCTTCCGGCCAGGTGACCTGACCGACGACGCTCACCGCGAGGAAGGAGTTGATGCCGAGGCCGGCGGCGAAGCCGAATGGCAGACGCGCGATCAGACCGAACAGGATCGTCATGACACCGGCCGTGAGGGCGGTGACGGCGGCGACCTGCGGGAACGCGAGCATGTCGCCGTTCACATCGGGGTGGCCGCTCAGGATGATCGGGTTGAGGATCACGATGTACGCCATGGTCACGAAGGTGACGATGCCGCCGCGCAGCTCGGTCGCGAAGGTGGAGCCGCGCCGAGTGATTTCAAAGTAACTGTCGAGTCGGGACTTCAACCCCGTCGGTGGTGTGACTGGCGTCTCAGTTGCCGTTGACTGCGAAATGGCTAGCTCCTTGCGCTGAAAATGTGTGAAATCCCCGGCCAATTCTAAGCCGTTTGGCATCAAACGCACGAAATGGCCGCGATCACTCCCTACGATCGTCTGAGGCCATTCGCCGTCATCCCCCTCAGTGACATCTCCCTCATAGATCGGATTCTGCAGCATGAACCTGCCCTGGACGCTTCACGGCGATGGAAAGAACGTGGAGGCGAGCGCGGTCGTGCTCCCCGCGGAACGGCTCAGCTGGCCGCGCACGATCGGGCTCGGGACCCAACACGTCGTCGCCATGTTCGGTGCGACGTTCCTCGTTCCGATCCTCACCGGATTCCCGCCCAGCACCACGCTGCTGTTCTCCGGTATCGGAACCATCCTGTTCCTGCTCATCACAGGCAACCGCCTGCCGAGCTACCTCGGCTCGTCCTTCGCCTTCATCGCCCCGATCACCGCGGCCACCGTCGGCACCGACTACAGCAACGCACTGTTCGGCATCGTCGTCGTCGGAGCGATGCTCGCGGCCGTCGGCCTCCTCGTCCAGGTGACGGGAACCGGCTGGATCGACGGTCTGATGCCGCCGGTCGTCGCCGGTGCCATCGTGGCCCTGATCGGTTTCAACCTGGCCCCGGCCGCCGGAGCCAACTTCGCCAAGGCCCCGCTGACGGCGCTCATCACGCTCAGCGCTGTCATCCTCAGCGCCGTGCTCTTCCGCGGCATCCTCGGTCGACTCTCCATCTTCATCGGCGTGGTCGTCGGCTACGTGGCCGCCGTGCTCTTCGGCCAGGTCAACTTCGATGCCGTCGCAGCAGCGCCATGGCTCGGCTGGCCGACGTTCGCGTTCCCCGGCAACCCGTTCACCGATCCCGCCGTACTG
>CAZZNX010000010.1:47769-48599 GCA_964655795.1 uncultured Leifsonia sp.
CCCCGTCGTGCTCGTGCTGATCGCCGAGAACGTCGGCCACATCCGCGGTGTCGCCCAGCTCACCGACCCGAGCGTGAACAAGCTCACCGGTCGCGCGCTGTTCGCCGACGGACTGGCGACGATGCTCGCAGGCAGCTTCGGCGGCTCCGGCACCACCACGTACGGCGAAAACATCGGGGTGATGGCGGCAACGCGTGTCTACTCCACCGCCGCGTACTGGGTGGCCGGCATCTTCGCGATCCTGCTCGGTCTCTCCCCCAAGGTCGGCGCCGTCATCAACACGATCCCGGCCGGCGTGCTCGGCGGCGTGACGACCGCGCTCTACGGCCTCATCGGCATCATCGGTGTGAAGATCTGGCTCGACAACAAGGTCGACTTCAACAAGCCGATCAACCAGTTCACCGCCGCGACGGCCCTGATCATCGGCATCGCCGACTACACGATCAACATGGGTGCGTTCACCTTCAACGGCATCGCACTCGGCACGATCGCGGCCATCGTGATCTACCACGTGATGAAGGCCATCTCGCGCTGGCGCGGCACCGACTAGTCGGCAACAGGCGCACACGCGCCAGATACGACAGAACCGCCGTAGACATGTCTACGGCGGTTCTGTCGTATCTGTGGCGCCGTATCTGCGGCGCTGGCCGGGCTCAGCCCAACAGGTGGTCACCGATGATGAGGTAGATGCCGACGAGAACGGCGACGCCGCTGATGCCGAAGCAGACCCACGCGCCGTAGAGGGCCGCCCGCTTCTGGCCGGCGCTCAGCGGGCTCTTGCGCGCGGCCTTGGCTGCGCGCTTCTCCGCGTGACGGAGTTCGGCCGGCGT
>CAZZNX010000010.1:48618-49044 GCA_964655795.1 uncultured Leifsonia sp.
GGGCGTGCGCCCAGACACGGTCAGCAGGCGGAGGCCCAGGCCGAACGCGGTGACGACGACGACGGATCCCAGCAGGGCGGAAACGAAGACGAGGCCGAATGCTGCCCAATCGATCACGGCTTGACCTTCTTCTTCGGCTCGGGGTTGCTGCTGATCTGGACGGCGAGGCCGGAGTCGGCCACGTCGCTGACAACGTTGTGGTGGGAGATCTCGTCGCGGCGCGAGCGCAGGAAGATGCCCAGGATCACAGCGACACCGACGACGGTGTCGATGATGATGCCGATGGGGCCGAGCAGTGCGACAAACGCTGCGATCGCGCCGACGGCACCGGCGGCCGGCAGGGTCAGCAGCCAGCCGACGCCGATGCGCCCGGCCGTACCCCAGCGCACGGACGAGCCGCGGCGTCCGAGGCCGGAGCCGATCACG
>CAZZNX010000011.1:0-15549 GCA_964655795.1 uncultured Leifsonia sp.
GGCAGACTCCTGCGAGCCGGGCGCGACGCCGGATGCCGGGGCGGCGGCCCGCGCGATCTTCGCGGTGCTGCAGCTCGAGACGGCGCACGCCACGCTCACCGCCCTGCCGCTCGAGCAGCAGCTCGACGACATCCTGAACCAGGTAGACGTGATCACCCGCGGATACCTTCACACCGCGCCGGCGCACAACGCCATCAGCGCACAGGGGCCGACTGATCCCAGCCGACTCACATCGAGTAAGGAACAAAAGAAATGACTGACATTCGCACCGTCACCGTGCTCGGAACCGGCGTGCTCGGCTCCCAGATCGCCTACCAGGCCGCCTTCAGCGGTTTCGCCGTGACGGCATACGACATCAATGACGACGTTCTCGAGGGCGCCGCGAAGCGCTTCGCCGGCCTCGTCGAGACGTACAAGGCCGAGGTGGCCGGTGCCGCGGACGGCGCAGCGGATGCCGCGCTTGAGCGCCTCACGCTCAGCAGCGACCTGGCCGCGGCCGTCGCCGACGCCGACCTCGTGATCGAGGCGATCCCCGAGAACCTCGAGATCAAGCGCGACACCTACGCGAAGCTCGCCGAGCTCGCCCCGGCCAAGACGATCTTCGCCACCAACTCCTCCACCCTGCTGCCGAGCGACATGGTCGGCTTCACCGGGCGCCCCTCGCGGTTCCTGGCGCTGCACTTCGCCAACCGCGTCTGGGTGCACAACACCGCCGAGGTCATGGGTACGCCCGAGACCGACCCGGCCGTCTTCGCCGCGGTCTCGGCCTTCGCCGGAGCGATCGGCATGGTTCCGATCGAGATCAAGAAGGAGAAGGCCGGCTACCTGCTGAACTCCCTCCTCGTGCCGTTCCTCAGCGCGGCCGGCGAGCTGCTCGTCGACGGCATCGCCGAGCCCGACGCCATCGACAAGACCTGGCGCATCGGAACCGGATCACCCATGGGCCCGTTCCAGATCTACGACATCGTCGGCCTCACCACCGCCTACAACGTCAGCGTCAACGGCGGCCCAAAGCAGCAGGCCTTCGCGCAGCTGATCAAGGAGAACTACATCGACAAGGGCAAGCTCGGCGTCGCCACCGGCGAGGGCTTCTACAGCTACCCCGCGAAGTAGCGCCGCGCGCCGCGTCGCGGCGCCCGCTGGGTCGCCGGGCCACCCGCCCGGCACTCTCCCAGCTGAGACAGTGCCGGATGCCGCAGAGTAGAAGCTGCGGCATCCGTCCGTTTCCCGTTCAGACCCAGGAGTCCGCGTGACGAGCTCACTCATCCTCGACATCGTCGTGGGCTTGATCCTGCTCTCCGCGGCCGTCTCCGGCTGGCGGACCGGGCTGTTCCGCAGCGCCTTCGGCGCGCTCGGGCTGATCGCCGGCGGCGTCGCCGCCTACCTGCTGTTGCCGCAGATCTCTGCGTGGGCGCCCGCCCCTGAGTGGCGCGCGGCGATCGTGATCGGCAGCGGTGTGCTGCTGCTGATCCTCGGCAACGCGCTCGGCTCACTCATCGGCGGGCTCCTCAGCCGCGGCATGCGCGTGATCAAGCTGAGCGTGCTCGACCGCCTCGCCGGCCTCGCGGTGAGCACCGTCGTCACGGCGCTCGTGCTCGGGACCGTCGCCGGCGGCGTCAGCAGCATGGGCGTTCCGCCCGTCACGCAGACGATCGCCGGCAGCGCGACGCTCGGCACGATCGACCGGCTCACCCCCGACCCCGTCAAGTCCTTCCTCGCCGGCGTGCGCGCCTCCGCCGTCAACGACGCGCTGCCGTGGGTCATCGACACCATCGCGCCGCCGGAGAGCATCCCGCCCGTCGCCGACATCGACGCGGGCTCGCCGGCGCTGACGGCGGCCGCGGCATCCGTCGTGCGCATCACCGGCACCGCCCACCAGTGCGGCGTCAGCATGGTCGGCAGCGGCTTCGTCGTCTCGGACGACCGCGTCGTCACCAACGCCCACGTCGTGGCCGGCGTCGACGAGGCCGTCGTCGAGGCGCCGGGCGAGCCGCCGCGCGCGGCCCGCGTGGTCTACTTCGACGCCGCGACCGACCTGGCCGTGCTCGCTGTCGACGATCTGGATGCCGCAGCTCTCCCCCTCGGCGCCCAGCTCACGCGCGGCGCCGGCGCGGCCGTGCAGGGCTACCCCTTCGGCGGGCCGTTCGTCTCGCTGCCCGCGACCGTCGCCGAGGTGACGGCGATCCCGCGCGCCGACGGCAGCCTCAGCCGCGAGGTCTACGCGCTCTCCGCCGACATCAACCAGGGCAACTCGGGCGGGCCGCTGCTCAACACGGACGGCGCCGTCGTCGGCGTGGTGTTCGCCAAGTCGGCCGTCGTCGACGACATCGGCTACGCGCTCTCGCTGGGCGAGCTGGCACCGGTGGCCGCCGCGGCGCCCGGCCTCGGCGAGTCGGTGTCCACGGGCGCCTGCGCGGGCTGACGCTCGGCTGCACCTCCCGCTGGACACTCCCGCTGGTCGAGTAGCGAGGAACGAGCGTATCGAGACCAAGGGCCCCGCCGATCCTCGGTTTCGATACGGCCGTGGACGGCCTACTCAACCAGCGTGTGGACGGGCCTCCCCGCTAGGCTGTCGCCACCCGTGTGCCTGCACGAGAGGACCCGCCCATGACCGCGAGCAGCGAGCCGAGCCCACTCCGCCTCGACCCCGCCGACGACGTGCAGGGCCGCGCGATCGGCCGCCTCGAGAGTGAGCGGATCGGGTGGCTGACGAGCATCCGCGCGAACGGCTTCCCGCACGCCGTGCCGATCTGGTTCCTCTGGCACGACGGCGAACTGATCGTGCTCAGCGAGCCGGGCGCCGTGAAGGTGCGCAACATCCGCGACAACCCAAAGGTGCTCCTGCACCTCGAGGCCGGCGCCGACGGCGAACAGCTCACCGTGCTGCAGGGCCTCGCCGAGATCTCCGCCGACCCGACCGCCGCCTGGGTCGACCGCATCGGCGCGGCGTACGGCGCGAAGTACGCGGTGGGCCTCGGCGACCTCCAGTTGACGATGCAGAGCATGGCCGCGCAGTACAGCACCGTCATCCGGATCACGCCGACGAAGCTCACCGCCTGGTGAAGCTCACCGCCTGGTAGCGAGGCGGAGCCACACGGCTCCCGCAACTCACAGCCGCCATGCAGCTTCGGCGGAACACTCCGGCCGCGCCATCCGTTCTCCTCAGTGACTCCGAATAGTCGGTGTCCGCAACACCAGGAGGAATGACGTGTCACACGATTACAGCAAGACTCCCGAGGCGCTCGCCCGCCTCACACCCGCACAGTACCGGGTCACGCAGGAGGCGGGCACGGAGCCCGCATTCCGCAACGAGTACTGGAACAACCATGAGGCCGGCATCTATGTCGACGTCGTCTCGGGTCAGCCCCTGTTCGCCTCGACCGACAAATACGACAGCCGCACCGGCTGGCCGAGCTTCACCAAGCCGATCGAGCCCGATGCGGTCACCGAGAAGGTCGATCGCGCCCTCTTCATGAAGCGCGTCGAGGTGCTCTCGAGCGGTGCCGGCAGCCACCTCGGGCACGTCTTCACCGACGGGCCAGCGGATGCCGGCGGCCTCCGTTACTGCATGAACTCGGCGTCGCTGCGTTTCGTTCCGCTCGCACAGCTCGAGGCGGAGGGGTACGGTCGATACCGGTCGTTGTTCCCCGCGGCGGGCGACCCGGCATCCGATTCGTCGCCGGCAGAAACCGCCGCAGAATCCACCACCGACCCCCAACAAGGAGAACGCAACATGAGCACCGCAACCGAAACCGCCATTCTCGCCGGCGGATGTTTCTGGGGCATGCAGGACCTGATCCGCAAGCGCCCGGGCGTCATCTCGACGCGGGTCGGCTACAGCGGCGGCGACGTGCCCAACGCGACCTACCGCCACCACGGCACGCACGCCGAGGCGATCGAGATCGTCTTCGACCCGAGCGTGACCAGCTACCGCGAGCAGCTTGAGTTCTTCTTCCAGGTGCACGACCCGACCACGCCGAACCGCCAGGGCAACGACCGCGGCACCAGCTACCGCTCGGCCATCTTCACGCTGAGCCCGGAGCAGGACGCGGTCGCCCGCGACACCATCGCCGACGTCGACGCCTCCGGCCTGTGGCCGGGCAAGGTCGTCACCACGGTGTCGCCGGCCGGCCCCTTCTGGGAGGCCGAGGAGGAGCACCAGGACTACCTCGAGAAGTACCCGAACGGCTACACCTGCCACTTCGTGCGCCCCGGCTGGGTGCTGCCGAAGCGCGAACAGGCCACGGCCTAAGGCACATCCACTGGGCGCGCCCGCCTAGGCCGCCCGGAGTCGCACCCGCACCCGATCAACGCACCGCTCCACGACGGTTCCGTCGCGGAGCGGTGCGGCAATAGCGCAGAGCGCGCTGGCGATGCCCTCGGCGTCGAAGCCGCAACTGCATCCGCCATCAACCGCGTCCCCATGAGTGGCCTCGAGGCAGGCGACGTAACCCTCGTAGGTGAGCCCCTGAAGGTCTCTCACCAGCGCCGTCGAGGTGACCCCGCCGCTGACGATGCCGCAGAAGGTGATCCCGCAGTCGCACCACGCGCTGTAGGGAAACCGCCTGCTGTCCGGGCAGGCTTCCACCATGTAGACGAGTTCGCCCTCGATGGCGTCCATGACGTCGCTTGGCCGGGTGCCCTGACCCAGCTCACTTGCAACCAGTACTTTCATCATTCTCCAGCCCGGCACGAGCGTCGTCGATTGATTGCCCCGAGGCTACGCCGGGCCACCGACAGCCCTCGGGTGCAGCCCGTCCACGGAGCACCGCGGCCCGTCATCGCTTGTCGTCGGATGCCGCCGCTGCAACAATGAGCGCACGGTAGCGCTGAGGAGTGCATCATGTGGCGTCGCGCACGGGACGATCGTCTGGCCCGCATCGAGGTCCTCAGCGAGGAGTTCGACAAGCAACGCGACATCGCGGCGGGGCGGCTCTCCAGCACGATGACGAAGGCGTCGCTCCTGCTCGTCGGCGCAGGTCTCATCGCCGGCAGCTGGGCCGTTGACCTGATCGGGGAGCCGTTCGGCGTGCTTCCGCTCATCACGATGGTGCTCGCCTTCGCCGCCGCCGCTGCCGCGCTGATCTCGCTCCTGCCGCGGTCCACGGTGAAGCTCGAGCCGTCGGCACTGATCAACCAAGCGCTCTTCGAGGGCCAGGACCCCGAAATCGTCGATCTGAAGGAGCGCATCCTCGAGACGAAATCGGCCGTGATCGACGACCTCAACCGCGACAACAGCCGTCGAGACGTGTGGGTGCGCATCGGCTACGCACTGCTGGGATTCGCGCTGCTCGGCGGGGCCGCCAGCCTCATCACCGCTTTTGTCAGTCGCTAAGGAGAGGTCATGGAGCACGATCCGCGCAACCGCAATTGTCATTACCCGCCCCGCAAATGCATCTGCGGCATCACGAGCGTGATGCCGGAGGACTCACCGGTTGCCCCGGCACTCCTCTCCTGGGTGGACACGACCGGCACCCGCAACACAATCTCGGCGAGCAGCGCGTGGCAGTCGGCTGCCGACCACTTCAAGCGTGCGGGGGTCGACGCCCTCTACCCCGAGACCCCGGAGGAGTTCGTCGACATCCTCGACTACGCCGCACCGCTGTTCGGCTCCGAGCGCGGGGTCGCCCTCGACACGTCCCACGTTGAGCGCGACGGCATCATCGGCGTGAACCGGAAGGACGGCCACGACACGACAGAAGGGCTCACCGTCTGAGCCCGCGCCTCAGCGCAGCACGCGGTACCGCACGTGCGTCACGAGCGTCGAGCTCGTAACCTCCATCTGCTCAAGTCGCAGATCGCGCACGCCCTCGAACACCCGCTCGCCCGCCCCGAGCACGACCGGCGCGATGTGCAGCCGCAGCTCGTCGATCAGCCCGAAGTTCAGGAACTGCCGCACCGTCTCGGCTCCCCCGGCGATCGAGATGTTGCGAGTGCCGGCCGCTTCCTTCGCCAGCTCGAATGACGCGGCCACCCCCTTGGTCACGAAGTGGAACGTCGTCCCGCCCTGCATCGGCTGCGGCGAGCGCGCCTCGTGGGTGAGCACGAAAACGGGCGCGTGGTACGGCGGGTCCTCGCCCCACCAGCCGGTCCAGACCTCGTCCTCCGGCCACTGGCCGCGCACCGGGCCGAACATGTTGCGCCCCATGATGAACGCGCCGGCATCGACGATCGAATCGCGTTCGGCGGTGTGCAGCTCCGGCTCCTCGAACATCCAGCGGTGCAGCTGCTCGCCGCCCTCGCCGAGAGGTTCCTTTTGACTCTGATTCAGCCCGGCGCTGTACCCATCGACCGACATGCCGATGTCGCACGTCACGTATGCCATCACCCACTCCTCACCGTTCGCCGCGCGCTCGCGCGACGACAGAAATCGACTGAGGGAATGCTCCTCGCATGCTCGGCATGACACAAGAGGCACCGCAAACCCCTTGACGGCACCCAAACGGGGGTCAAGGATATGAACCGTTCGGCCTGACGCCGTTTGAACGTCACTGTGCCGATTACGACTGTGCTGCTTGACCCCAGGAGTGCTCATGTTCCGTCAACTCGCCATTGCCACCGCCGCCGTGCTCGTCATCACCGGCGTCAGCGCAGCACCGAGCATGGCGAGTTCACCGCCGCCTGAGCCATCCGACCAGCTCGCGGTCTACACGGGCAGCGTCGATGCGGACGGACTCGCGGCCCTCGTCGACCTCGGCGTCGACCGGCACGACGTCACGGCCGCCCCGAGCGAGGACGGCGGCTTCGACGTGCAGGTGATCCTGAGCGGCGAACAGGCGACGGAGCTCGCTGAGGCGGGCACCGAGCTGGAGCTCAAGGCGACACCGGATGCCGGCCGCCGCATGCTCCAGGCCGAGGGGGTGTACCGCATGTACAGCGGCCCCGGCGGGCTGCAGGAGGAGCTCGTCGCCCAGGCGGCCGCCTTCCCGAAGATCGCGCAGCTGCAGGTGATCGGCCAGACCGTGAACGGGCAGGACATCGCGGCGGTGCGCGTGACGAAGAACCCGAAGACGGGCAAGCAGGGCGCGAAGCCGACGACGGTCTTCATCGGCGCCCAGCACGCCCGCGAGTGGATCACGCCCGAGATGGTGCGGCGCCTGCTCGATGAGGTGCTCACCAGCTACGGCAGCGACTCGCGCATCACGAATCTCGTGAACACGACCGAGATGTGGTTCATCCCCGTCGCGAACCCCGACGGCTACGACTTCACCTTCCAAGACGGCCAGCGGCTGTGGCGGAAGAACCTGCACGACAACAATGGCGACGGCGTCATCGGCACGGGCGACGGCGTCGACCTCAACCGCAACTACCCCACCCGCTGGGGATACGACAACGAGGGTTCCTCGCCGAACCCGGCCAGCGAGACGTACCGCGGCACCGCGCCGGCATCCGAACCCGAGACGCAGGCACTCGACTCCCTGTTCAAGCGCCTCACCCCCGAGTTCTTCATCAACTACCACTCCGCCGCGGAGCTGCTCCTGCACGGCATCGGCTGGCAGGTGGCGACCCCGTCGCCCGATGACGTGATCTACGCGGCGATGGTCGGCGACGACGCCAACCCGGCCGTGCCCGGCTACGACCCTGACATCTCCGCCGAGCTCTATACGACCAACGGCGACACCGACTCGCACATGCAGGAGGCCTACGGCACGCTCGGCTTCACCCCCGAGATGACGACGTGTGAGACGGTCTCCGCGTCGATTCCGGATGATGCCTGGGAGCCCGGCGACTGCCTGAGCGGGTTCAACTTCCCCGACGACGAGGGTCTCATCCAGGCCGAGTTCGAGAAGAACGTGCCGTTCGCACTCGCCGTCGCCGAGTCGGCGCTCGACCCCGACGACCCGATCTCGGTCGTCGACCGTGACGCGGCCGACTTCCAGGTCGACAGCTTCACCGTCTCTTACGGTGACCCGCAGCCGGTGGCCGTCGTCGCCAAGCGCGCCCTGCAGAAGAAGGAGCTGAACTACTCCATCAACGGCGGACCCGCCCAGCGCGGCACCGTGGAGGAGTGGATGGGCGGCGAGCGCTACGGCTTCGAGAACACCGACTACTACGCCGAGTACCGCGGCACCGTCACGGGCGCCAAGCCCGGCGACAGCGTCGAGGTGTGGTTCACCGGGCGCGCGCATCCGAAGGACGCGAAGGGCAGTGCCGCCGCCCGCACGGTCGAGAGCGAGCACTTCACGTACGCGCTCTCCCAGGACACCGGCAACCCGGCGCTCGTCATCGCCAACGAGGATTACACCGGCGTGAACCCGAGCTACCCGGCCGGCACGACCGCGCCGAAGTACCTCGACGCGCACGTCGCGGCGCTCGAGGCCAACGGCGTCACCCCAGACGTGTGGGATGTCGACGCGCAGGGTGTGCCGCACCCGCTCGCCGTACTCAGCCACTACGACGCGGCGCTCTGGTACCTCGGCGACAACCGCCTCACCCAGGACCCGGAGGACGAGCTGACCGAGTTCGGCAGCCAGGCGCTGCCCGACCTCTCGGTGGCCGAGCGCACGCAGTACCTGACGATCGCGCTCCGCGACTACCTCAACGAGGGCGGCAAGCTCGCCTACACCGGCGAGACGACGGGCTACTACGGCATCCTCGCCGGCACGCTCGGCGGCATCTACTACGGCCTCGACGGTGCCCCCGACCAGCCCTGCGCCGTCACGGTGGACGCCTTCGCCGACTGCCTCCTCTACGCCGACGACTTCACCCAGTACTGGATGGGCGAGTACGGCCGCACCCCGCTCGCGGCCAGCGGCGTCGTCGGAACCGCTCCCCCGATGGACGGCATCTCGGCCCTGTTCGGTGGCCCGGCCACGGTCGACAACCCCGTCGACGAGGCCGGCGCCCTCTCCCCCACCAGCGCGACGTTGCCCGTCGAGGAGTTCCCGCAGTTCGAGAGCGCGGCGGTCGCCGACTACGCCAACCCGCAGGGCCCGTTCATCGCGATCGAGGGCTCGTGGGCGATGGCCGCGTCGCACATCGACGACGGCTACCAGCGCCTCACTCGCAGCTACGACCTCAGCGCACTGACCGCGGCGGACACCCCGGCGTTCGAGGCGCAGTTCTCCTTCGACACCGAGGAGGGCTACGACCACGTGATCGTCGAGGCTCGCACCCCGGGCGGCGACAACTGGACGACACTCGCGGATGCCGACAACGGCACCCCCGGCGACGTCGCCACGACCAGCGACGTGCCGTTCGAATGCGAGGCCGGCTTCTTCCTGGAGGAGCACCCGCAGCTCGCGAGCTACCTCACCCTCGCCAACCCGTGCCTGCCAAGTGGCGCCACCGGCGACTGGAACTCCTTCACCGGAACCTCCGGCGGCTGGGTGCCGGTCTCCTACGACCTCAGCGCCTTCGCCGGCCAGCAGGTGGAGCTCTCGGTCAGCTACGTCACCGACCCGTTCACGGGCGGCACCGGCCTCATCGTCGACGACACCAAGCTCGTGACGGCCGCGGGCGAGTCGGAGGCCGAGGGCTTCGAGGAAGGCCTCGGTGCCTGGACGGTTCCGGGAGCACCCGAGACGAGCCCCGGCAACGCCTCAGACTTCGTGCGCACCAACGGCCTGGGCGGCATCGTCTCGGCCGTCACCACCCCCGACACGGTGATGCTCGGCTTCGGCCTCGAACAGCTCGCGACCGACGCGGACCGCGCCGCCGTCGCCGGGCGGGTGCTCAGCCACCTGCTCGGGTAGCCCGGCCGCGCGACTTCCAGCGAGCGGGCAGAGCGCAGATCGCGCTCTAGCTTCATTCGAGAAATGAGTGTGGAGCAGGTTTGGCGCCACTTACCGGGATGAACTGTCGAAGGTGTTCTCTCAGGGCCGGGTCACAGACGTAGATGTAGGTTCCGCGAATTCCACGCGTGAGCAGAACGGTGTAAATGTTCCTAATGAACCCCAGGAGATCGTCATCCGAGTACTTCTTCTTGAGAACGGAGTTGCTCTCCTTGCCCTTGATATCGAAGTACGAAGCTCGATTCACACGAACTCCACCGTCGGTCGGATCCAGGTAAAGATCGGGGCCGATGATCACGCCTGCGTAGTTCAGGTCGTAACCCTGGACGGTGTGGATTGAACCAACTTCTTCGAATGAGTTGGACGACGCAATCCAATCGACTGCCGTGCTGTTCCAGCGGAGCTGGCAGCCATCGACCTCGATATCAAACGCAAGCCTGTCCTTCTTCGACTTCCATTCCCAGGCGAATCCGGCAACGGTTCGTGCAAGCCCATGCTCGGCCTCTCTGAGGAGGAGCGCTTCCCGCATCTCGGCGAGGCTGTCGAATAGGCGGAAATCGTAAGTTGGAAAAAGTTCTCGCCCAGCCAGTGCAACGTTGGCTTGTGGCGAACTTCCGCCCAACAGCCGCCGAACGTAGCCGACGTAGTCCGCCCCGGCCTGGACTCTCATCTGCGACACAAGTGGGTAATGCCGATGCGCAGTTTTCGCCGTTTTCACGAGCGAATCAAACACCTCAGTTGGAAGATCTGCCGGGCGAACGCTCTGCGCCGTATCGAGCATAAGTAGCTGGTGCTTGCTCTTTGCACGAATCCAGTCGAGCTGAGTCTTCGATGTGTCGTCGACACCGAAGAGGTCCACTGTGATATCCCGAAAAGCCTTGTTCAGCACTCCAGACGGCTGATTGGCGCGCTGGTTTAGACGGTGGGACTCATCGACGATGAGGAGGTCAAAATCGTGCTTCGCAAGCCCCACCTCGAAGGGGGTAAGCACCATGTCTGCACTGAGGCCAGGAGTCTTGTTGAACACCTTCCGAATTGACTTCCGGAGTGCTTGTTGGGGGATTACGAATCCGATCCGGGCTCCCGAGAGCAGATTCCGATTCTCTTCTACGAAGAAGTCCGAGAAGAGTGAATCTCCGTCAAGGTCAGCTGGGTGACTTTCCGAGGCGATGTCCACTAGTAGTTTCAACATATAGATCGCTACGACGGTCTTGCCCGTTCCTGGGCCACCTTGGACGATCGTCGTGCTCGTAGCGCTAGATCTGAGGTCGGCGAAGAATCCTTCGATAATGTCTTCTACCGCAATGGCCTGGTCGTATGAAAGCGACTTGAACGGCGACAGTTTGAACAGATCGCTGTTCTCGATCTCGGGAACGGTCCGCTCAAAAACACCATCGCTGCGGAGCTTCTCAAAGACCTCCTGGAAGCTTTCCTGATAGCGGGCTCGATCAAAATAGTCTGCATCCGTGATTCCGACATTGCGATTCAACACCTGATAGCGCCCGTCACCAGCGAGCATTCGGATCAGGTAGGACTCGAGATCGAGGCAGACGGACTTGTTGAAGGTGTTGTCGACGATGGCACGGATCGTCGTCAGATGAGCCTTGTCCGTGCCGTCAAGATGCTGTCGCATTCGGGCGACGGCGTTCAGAGATTCGCCTACATAGACGTCCCCTCGACGTGAGTCAGGTAGCCCATGGTTGTCCGGTTTCGCGTTGTCTAGAACGTAGACAACCGGCCAGTTGCTGCTTCGCTTGTCAAGAGAGGACCATTCCCGAACCGATTCTCGGTTGAAATCGAATTGAGCGATGTCAAAGGGCGTCATACTTGGTGCTTCGCCCCCGCGATTTGTCGACCGGATACTTCTCGCGTGTCAGCGCGAGCTTGTCGAGAATGATTTGGCCTGGGTCGACGCCGATGCGCTCGGCGAGCATGTAGCAGTAGGTGAGCACGTCTGCGAGCTCGCCCTGGACCCGAGCGGCATCGGCGTCGGCGTTCCACTGGAAGCACTCGAGAAGCTCTCCCGCCTCGATCACGATGCTCTTCGCGAGGTTCTCCGGAGTGTGGAATTGCGCCCATTCACGCTCAGCGACAAACGCCGCGATCTCGTCACGGACATGCAGTTCAGTCATGTCGCCAACCTAGCAGTGGCCGAAGTATGGGGCAGTGTTGCCGCAGCGAAAACCCCACTCTGGAGTGAGAAGGGCTAACGCGGCGTACGTCGCTGATCAACTGGCTTGTGGTAACCACAGCCTTCGGTGATAGCGCACGTTCTCCAGCTCAACCCTGTGTGCGCGATACCAGCGAAGGTCACCAATGACTGTCATCCCTTTAGTCTCGGCGATCGTCATGTCGTCCATAATCACCATGCCGCCGTAGTCGAGCTGAGTGTGATGATTCGGGCACAGGCAGAGCAGATTCGATGTGAGGTCTGCGCCCAGGTGCGGGCGCCCTAGGGGGCGCACGTGTGCACCTTCAGCATATTTTCGGTCACCATATGCAGGAATCGTCTCACCACAAACCTGGCATTCAAAGTCGTAGAGCTTCTTTATCTGACGCGCGACTTCGGAGTCGCGGACACGTCGGCTGATGGTCGTGTCTGCAAACGCCGGGTCCAACTCAACTGCGCCTCGAGGCTCCAGTGGCGGTTGGGACTCAATCCGGTCAAGCCGAAAACGAACGATCTGGAATCCGTGTATCCCTTTCTGCATCCACCAATCGGTCACTGAGTAGAGCCCCGAATACAGGTACCCGGCTGGAGGCGCAAAAGGAGATCCACGGTGTTGACCGCGCACCACGCGGACTGGAAACCCCTGGACCCTGCTCGTGATCAGCCCCGCGTTTCCCGGCGCAGACGGATCCTGGTCGCGAACCTGGCGCGAGGAGTTCGTATCCTTACCCCCATGCCCGGTGTACATGACGTAGTCGCCGTGATCTTGGTCATCGATGTAGCCGCCAGAGATCACGATCGAGTCAGCTCCGGTCGCTGCTGTGCCGCTTATTCCAGCCTGAGTCGGCCGGTGAACGTTCGCTCGGTGAAGTTCCTGCCGGTCGATGAAAAGTTGCCCTACATGAACGCCGTCTGGCGTGCCGAAGAATCTCTTAGCCAACTGTTCTCCCCCGTTTCGGGCCAGCCTACGGGCCTTCTGATTCGCGACCGCTCGGGCCGGCGCCCCCAATTCTGGGACCGCTCACGTCGACAGCCATGCCCGGGCCACGCTCGTCCAGCCGAAATCGCGACCGCTGCCGGATTGATCTCGACTGGTTCTAGGAACTGATGACCGGGCCGATCGCCTATGGGAGGAGCGCCGGCAGCAACACCAACATGCCGACGGCGAGAGCAAGTAGACCAGCCACACCGACTATCGCCCAGAGTCTGCGCCGACTTCGGGCAGCGCGTACTTCGTCGTGCAGCTCGGCGAACTGGCGCCGAGCCTCAGCGGGGTCACCGGCATTCGTCGCCCGCCAGAGGGTGGGGTCGTCGATGACGGCGAGCAGGTCAGCGACCGAGGCGGCGTTGAGCGTCTCCGGTTGCTGCTTCAGCCAGCGGCGCACCTCGTGCGAGTTCAGCACACGAACGCGCTCCGGCCGTGCCTTCACCATGATGCGCTTGGGGTCGACGAGCACGATCAGCGGGTGCACGGGCACGTGATGCGGCATCCGCTCGCCCAGGAGGCGTGCGAGACGGGCCGACTCGCCCTCGGCGTTGCGGATGTACTGCTGCGACTGTCCATCGACCAGCATGGTGCGCCCGGCGACCCAGATGTTCTTGCCGGCGTGGTGCTTCGTATTGATCGTGAAGACGCCCCCAGGACCGATCACAAGGTGGTCGATGTCGGATTCCTTGGTGCCGACGGGCAGCGCGTGGCGGGCGGACCAGCCCTCCGGGAGACGTTCGAGGATGCCTCCGACCGCGATCTCGCCGACCGCGCCGACGTACCAGGGGCGGGCGTCATCCGACAGCGGGCTGATCCCGAAGAAGCGCTGCACCGCGGTGCGGGGCGGCGCGACGAGCTGCCTTCGCAGTGTCTCGTCGATGACGAGCTGTCCCGCGAATCGATCGCGCATCGTTGCGGCAGTCGCCATCGGCTCCCCTGAGAGTTTCTCAGTCACAGTAGCCCGCGCTGTGCCCGCGATGGCACCCCCCGAACGGGGAGTTCAGTCGATGTTCGCCGCTAGTTCACCAGGGCGGCACGGTAGCGCGCGTACTTGCGCGCGCCGACCGCGCGCCAGATCAGCCGCACCGGCCCCGGCAGGTGCTTGTGCTGCCACTCGGTGCCGCCGTCCGGCTGCGCGGCGAGGATCGCCCCGAGCTGGATCATGGTCTTCCCCTTGGGCGTCGCATTCCGGCCGTGCTCGCCGAACCATTCGACCTCCTTCTGCGTGAGTGTGGTCTCCATCACCGGGACGATGTTCGCCTCCTCATCGGGCAGGTGAACGGCGAGCGCGGAGTTGATTCCGGCAAGGGCCGAACTGAGGGATGCCGCATCCGCCGCCCGCCCGCTGGCCCGCCAGGCCGGCAGGCCCGCGTCGAGCGCCTGCAGATGCGTCAGCATGACGGCGTGCTGCTCCTTCATCCGCGTGACGTGCACCGCGCAGGCAGGGGCGCGGCTCTCGAGGCGGTCCCAGAGCATCGTATCCTCGCCCTCGTGGTGCGCGTGCAGGCCGATGGAGAGCATGGTCAGGTGGTCGCCGACACGGTCGGCGTGCGCGGCGTCACCCTCGGTGACGCCGGCGACGAGCGCGGCGCCTTCGCCGAAGCCGGCCCGGAAGAACCGGTGGATCTCGGCCATGCCGCTCGCGTCGCAGGTCTTCGCTCCGCTGGCCTGGTTGTCGTGGGGCTGGTCGCCGCTGGAGGGCAGTGCGGTTGCGGGCATGGCGTCTCCGATCGTCCGTGACTCTGCGCAGGCACGATACTCGTCGACCGCTGGCGCGGCAAGCGGTGGCGGCGCTAGATCGTCAAGCCCCCGAGCAATGCGGAAAGCGGCCCGGAGGGCAGCGCGATCCAGCCCTCGCGCGTTGCTTGGGCGCGGCGCTCCTCGGGCACGGGGAACGTCTGGCCCACCAGGTGCGCCCGGGCAGTGAGGGCCGCGAGCAGGGCGTCGAGGGCGTCATCCGTTCGCAGAAGTTCGTCGGCGTGCGGGCCGAGATCCAGCCACGGTGCCGCGTCCGTCAACCCCTCAACCAAGCGCGCGCGGGCGTCTCGGTCGACGCGGTACTTCGGCACCAGGAGGCCCCAGATCCGCAGCGAGGCGCCGGGGTAGACCTCGGCCACCTTGCCGGCGCCGGATCGGTCGACGACGCCGATGCGGTCACCGATCGCGTCCAGGAGCGCCGCGCAGTGCATCGCGGTGAGCCCGAGCCGGTCGGTCGCGACGCTGAGCGGCCAGCGCCCCATGCGGCGGTGCACCTCGCGATCGGTCTCGCGGTAGGCCAGGCGCCGACGCCATGCCATCCCCTCGTCGTTCGACAGGTCGACGCGGTTGCCCTGGGCGTGCGCGGAGACGAACGCGACGAAGTCGTCGGGCCAGCCAAAGGCGCAGTCGATGCCCATGGAGTCGACCCGCTCCGCCTCGTCGACGATGGTGCCGTCATCCACGCCGACGGCGAGCGAAGCCAACCTGGCGCTGTTTGCGGACCACTCGACGATCGCCAGCGCCGTCTTCTTTGGCTCGGCGGCGAGGTCGACACCCGCGGTCAGCACACTGCGTGGCGCGGCGGCTCGGAGGTTCGCCTCGTCCATGTTCACAGCTCCCGCACTCGTTGACGCATGACTCCGAGGGTATCGAGCGCGGGCCTGGTGCCGGGCGTAGGG
>CAZZNX010000011.1:15559-29681 GCA_964655795.1 uncultured Leifsonia sp.
CAAGGAGAGGCAGGCATGGGAGACGATCGACTGAGCAACGCGTCCGAGGATGGCGCCGCTGACGACACCGTGGATGCCGCCGCGCTGCAGTTTCGGCGCAACGACGAGGCGCACCGCTACGAGGCCGTGCTCGGCTCGGAGGTCGCGGGGTACGCGGAGTTCGTGCTCCGGCCGCCGGCACGGATCGTGTTCACTCACACCGTGACCGAGCCAGGGTTCACCGGCCACGGCATCGCGACGCGGCTGGTCGAGTGGGCGCTCAGCGATGCCCGGGACCGCGAGCTGCGGGTCGTGGTGCGGTGCCCGTTCATCACCAGCTACCTGGAGACGCACCACCAGTTCGATGACGCGCTGGAGGGCTCCATCAACCGCGGCTGACACTGCGGGCTCAAGCAGTTCCCTTCGGTCTTGGCGCCGACTGGTCCGCCAGAATTGCGGCGACAAAGGAGTCGGGTAGGTCATCCAATTCCGGATGCCTACGGGTAGCGCAGGACACCGGCGACCCGCGAAATCACCATTTCCATCCCATCGCCACATAAATTCCATAGGCCCAAACCCGCGAGTCAGACAGGCCGACTCAAGTCCCGCCCTTGTCACACGCGACTGCCATGGTTCATGCATGACGATCATCGTGTTCTATGCAAGCCTTCTAACCCTTTTGGGCACAGGGTGGCAGATGTTCTCCGCGATGTTGCAAGGTTTGTACACCTTGGAAGACTTCCAAGCCGATCTAAACAAACTCGAACGAGAGTCCGCGTCCGAAGCGTTGAGCTCGATTCCGAGATGGAATTTACCGAAACGCAGGAGGCTTGCCAATCGAGCACGCGCTGATGCCCACCACGCCCTGACCAAGGATGAACGACGGCGTAGCAAAATGTACGATCGGCAAGCGATGGGTTGGGCGATGCTGATGGTGGGCAGCGCGCTCGCGTTGGTCGCGGCGGCAGGGGCTGCGATGAGTGCCTAACTGAGCAGTGGACTTCTCTGCCTGCCGGCCGATTGCTTGCCAATGAGAGCCTGATGAATGAACTGGCCCCGAGACTGCCCGCGCGCATGACCTGCTCCAAAACGCCGGCGATGCATCACACCGGTTACGGCATCGCGACCCGGCTCGTGACGTGGGCGCTAAGCGATGCGCAAGGCCGCAAACTGCACATCGTGCCGAGATGCCCATTCGTTGTCAGCTGTTTGGAGACGCGCCACCAGTTCGACGACGCGCTGGAGGGGCGCTCCCCCGCCAGCTGAGGGAGCGCCGCCTCGGCTCAGCGCACGGCTGCGGTCGAGATCGCGGCGGCGAGGTCAGCCGGGCGGCTCCACATCGGCCAGTGCCCGGTCGGCAGGTCGACCAGCTCGAGGTCGCGGAGTGCTGCCACCTCGGCCATCATCTCGTCCCCTGAGGTGGCCAGCTGCATCACCACCTCCGAGGGGAATGAACAGGCGATGATCGTGGACGGCACGTCCCGCCGAGCATCGTTCGTGAGGCGCACCGCCTGCCGCATGACCGGGCCGGGCTGCGGAACAGCGAGCTCACGGAATCGGCGCAGGTCGGCCTCGCTCACACCGTCGAGGCTGGCAGGGAGCTGGTCGAACGGCGGGAGCTCCGACGCGTCCTGGTCTGCCGGGAAGTCCGCGTCGAACGCCGAGCCGTCAGTTGATGGACCGCTGTCGACGTAGACGACGCGGCTGACTGCGGTGGGGTTCTGGTCGAGGAAGAGCGAAACGGGCACTCCAGCCCCGCTGTGTGCGACAAGCACGACGGCACGGTCGTCTGCAGATGAGGCGGCAACGGCCGCGCGCAGTGCCTCGGCCTGGTCGTCCAGCGTCCGGGACGTGCGATCCGGGTCGTCTGGGTCGAGCCCGGGCAGCGTGAGGGCCGTGACGGCGTGGCCCCGGCTCCGGAGCTCGGACGCAACGGCGTCCCACGCCCAGGCGCCGAGCCAGTGGCCGGGAACGAGAATGATCGAGGGCAGAGTGTTTGTGGTGGTGTCCATAGATCCATCGTTCTGCAGTCACCGGACAGCCGCATGTCACTATTCCTGTCACTTTCTTGAACTTTTTGCAATGATGGACGAGTGAACCGCACCGAGCGCTTGCATGCCCTCACCGAGTCACTGCGCCGCGCCCCCAGCCGGGGGCGCACTGCACAGCAGCTCGCCGATGAGTTCGAGGTGACCACCCGCACGATCAAACGCGACCTCGCCGCGCTGGAGGCTGGCGGCCTGCCGATCTGGGGGCGCACGGGCCCCGGCGGCGGCTACGGCCTGGCCGAGATCACGAGCCTGCCCCCGGTGAACCTGACCGCCGCACAGGCGCTGGCGCTGAACACTGCGGTGGCGGTCGCGACGCAGGCGCCCTACTCGGATTCTGCCCGCGCGGCGGCCAACAAGATCCGTGACGTGCTCGATCCGGGTACCCGCCGGCGGGCCGCGGATCTCTCCCGACGGGTGTGGGTCGATATCGCTCCGAGCGCCCCGCGCCGGGTGATGACCGTGCTCGAGAAGGCCCTCGTCGAGCAGGTCACCGTGAACATCGACTACGTCGACGCCCGCGGGCAGGCCACGCGGCGAGAGGTGGAGCCGATGATCTTCGCATTCACCGGCGGGCGCTGGCTGCTCGTGGCGTGGTGTCGCCTGCGCGACGACGTGCGCTGGTTCGCGCTGCACCGCGTCGAGCGGGCGACGGCCACCCGGAGCCCCTGCGCCGGGCACTCCATCGACGAGATCGGCGAGCCGCCGGTGTCGGCGCGACCGGTCGGAGGCTGATCGCGGCGGATCCGGGACCTCCCCGTAGCCGGGGGCCGAGCGATCCAGCAGACTTGCCGCGGAGAGGGGCGCCCGATGCTGATCGTGGTCGTCTGCTGCGCACTCGCACTGTGCGGCCTGGTGCTGATGGTTCTCTGGGGGCGGCTGAGCCTGACGCCACCGGATGCCGATGGCACGGATGCCGCGGACGCCGCGGCACCGCCGGCATCCGCCCCGCTGGCCCGGCGTGTGGGGCTCGCGCTCCGCCACTACCTCTGGTGGGCGACCGTGGTCACGGTCGCGACGTGCGGCACGGCGCTGCTCTGGACGCTGCCCGCCTCCCGGCTGATCATGCGCGCGCTGGCGCTCACCTCCCCGGAGGCGACCGGACGATTCACCGAGGCGCAGGCGTTCGTGGGCACGATCTCGTTCGAGGGCACGCTCAGCCTCTTCATCTTCGGCGCCCTGCCCGGCGCGTTTCTCAGCGCGGTCGTGTTCGCGTTCCTCCACCGCTGGCTTCCCGGCGGGTGGCTGGGCGGGCTCGTCTACGGGCTGCTATTGCTCGTGATCGGCGCGCCGGTGTTGGAACCTCTGCGCCCCGACAACCCCGACTTCGGCATCCTCCAGCCCGGTTGGCTAGCCGTGCTGCTGTTCTCGCTGCTGGTCCTCGGGCACGGGATGCTGCTCGCTGCAGTCTTCGGCTGGTACAGCAGGCGGCTGCCGCTGCGGCCGAAGCGCCCGTGGTTGGCGGCATTGCCGCTGCTTGCGAGCGTGGTGTTCGTGCCGATCGGCGTCGTGCTGCTGGTCGGGGCGGGGGCGCCCGCGCTCGGCGCGCTGGTGGTGCCGGGGGTCGGGCGGTGGTGGGTGTCGCGCACGGTGCGGTGGGCGGGGCTGGTCGTGCTGGCGGTTCTGACGCTGGTTGCGCTGCCGGGGTTTGTCGGCGCGGTCAGCTCGATCGTGGCGAGCTGACAGCCCGACCGCCTCCCCCGCGGACCTCGCGGCTGGCCAAGAACCCCGCTCATGACGCATGATGGATTTATCAATCCATCAAGTGAACGGATCGTCCAGCCATGCACTCCGACTCCCAGCGGCCGCTCTACGAAGTCAAAGCCAACCTGTTCAAGGGCCTGGCGCATCCGTTGCGGGTACGTGTGCTCGAGGTGCTCGCGGCACGGCCAGAGACATCCGTGTCCGAACTGCTCCATGCGACCGGCCTCGAGGCCTCGCACCTCTCGCAGCACCTTGCCGTGCTGAAGCGAAATCTGCTCGTCGTGGGCGAGCGGCGCGGGAACCAGGTGTACTACCGGCTCGCGTACCCGCAGGTCGCAGACCTGCTGCGGGTCGCCAGGGCACTCCTCGGCGAGATCCTCGAGACCACCGAGCGACAGCTCGTCGAGCGGGCTGGGTTGCCCGAGCTCCCACCGACCGCAATCGCGGCTGCCGGCCCTCGCACGAGCGACGCATGAGCGCCTCCGCCCGTGCCGCGGCCGCCCTGCGCTCGGCCAGCTCACTGCTGCCGAGCGCCGCCGACTACCGCGGGTTGCGACGTAACTGGCGCGGCGACGTGCTCGCGGGTGTCACCGTCGGTATCGTCGCGTTGCCGCTCGCGCTCGCGTTCGGTGTCGCATCGGGCGCCGGTGCCGAGGCCGGGCTGGTCACCGCGATCATCGCCGGCGTCGTCGCGGCGGTGTTCGGCGGCTCAAACGTGCAGGTCTCCGGCCCGACCGGGGCGATGGTCGTCGTGCTCGCGCCGATCGTCGCCACGCACGGTGCGCCGGTGCTCGCACTGCTCTGCGTGATGGCGGGTGTCATCGTCGTGATCGCGGGTGTACTGCGGCTCGGCCGCACTGTGACCTACATTCCGTGGCCGGTGATCGAGGGGTTCACCCTCGGCATCGCAATCATCATCTTCCTGCAGCAGGTGCCGGCGGCGCTCGGTACGGTGCCCGGCGACAGCACGAACGCCGCGATCGCGGCCGCGCAATCGTTCGCAACGGCATCCTGGCCCACCGCCGCGTGGTCGCTCGGCATCGTCGCCGTCGTCGCGGCGATCATGGTCCTCGCGCCGCGCATTCATCCGAAACTCCCGGGGTCGATCATCGCGATCGCGGTCGTGACCGTCGTCGTCATGCTCACCGGGCTGGACGTCGAGACGATCGGCCGGCTTCCTCCTGGCCTGCCGGCACCGACGCTGCCGTCGGCCGACTGGCCGATGGTGATCGCACTCCTCGGCCCTGCATTCACAGTGGCGGCTCTCGCCGCGATCGAATCGCTGCTCTCGGCGCGGGTCGCCGCGTCGATGGCCGACACCGGCCCCTACGACGCCGACCGCGAGCTCGTCGGCCAGGGGCTCGCGTCCGTCGCGGCCGGGTTCTTCGGAGGCATCCCGGCGACGGGCGCCATCGCCCGAACCGCTGTGAACGTGCGCTCGGGTGGCCGCACCCGCCTGGCGTCGGTCACGCACGCGCTGGTGCTGCTCGTGATCGTGCTCGCCGGCAGCATGGTCGTCGCCGAGATCCCGCTCGCAGCCCTCGCCGGCGTGCTCATGGTCACGTCAACCCGCATGATCTCGCTCGCCACGGTGCGCACGGTGCTGAGCTCGACCCGCTCCGACGCGATCGTCTTCATCGTCACGGCGATCATCACGGTCAGCTTCGATCTCATATACGCGGTCCTCATCGGCATCGCGTTCGCGGCGTTCTTCGCCCTGCGCGCACTGTCGCGATCGAGCGGGGTGCACCGCGAAGAGCTCACCGGACCGGCCGAACCCGGCGATGAGCGCATCGCCCTGTTCCGCCTCGAGGGTGCGCTCTTCTTCGGCGCCGCCGAGCGCATGCTCGAGCGCGTCGGCAACATCAACGGCATCGAGGTCGTCATCATTCGGATGTCGCAGCTGCAGTTGCTCGACGCCACCGGCGCCCAGGTCATCACCGAACTCATCCAGACCCTCGAGCGCCGCGGAGTCACCGTGCTCGTGAAGGGAATCCAGGCCCAGCACCTGGGCGTCGCGACCCGTGTCGGCGTCATTGCGGCTTTGCGCCACCAGAACCATCTCTTCGACGACCTTGGCGCGGCCGTCGCCCACGCGCGCAGCCACGTGGCGCGGGCAGCGGCGGACTGACGCGTGGCCGCAGCGCGCGGCTTTCTGCGTGACGCGCGCGGCTGGGGCCCCCAGGCTCGGCCTTCCCGGGGTGAGTCTCATGTTCGGGGAGCCGTTCGCGGGTGAGGCACGTGGCTTCGGGGGCGGCCTCGTTCCTTGGCTGCTCGCTCGAGCCAACGTCGGGTGTCCCCCACGGCGGCTGAGGGAGCGCCACCGAGCGAAGCCCTGAGCGGGTTTGCGGACGCTGTTGCCCCGGCATCCGCGGCGACCCGATCACGGCGGACACGTGGCTTCGGGGGCGGCCTCGTTCCTCGGCTGCTCCCTCGAGCCAGCGTGGAGTTGCGGGTGGGTCAATCGGCGGGGACCAGCTCCGCGGTTTCGACAGGCTCAACCGAGGGCGCGGCGACGGGCGCCGCGGCATCCGCGATCGGGTTGATGTAGGAGTAGCCGGCGGCGTGGTTCTTCGTGATCGAGAGCACCAGGTCCATGTAGGGCTCGAGGGCCGTGACCTTGTCGAGCGGGGCGCCGACGATGAGCTGGAAGCCGAGTCCCTTCCACGCGGCGACGGCGCGCCCGGCGAACTCGGCGTCGGACTTCACGAAGCCCTCATCGAGGAACACGGGCGCGAAGCGTGGGCGCGTGCGGCTCTCGTCACCGAGCTGGAAGCGCAACGCGGCACCAACGACAAAGGCGACCAGTTCTTGTGATTCGCCACCGCTCTTGCCGCCGAGCGAGGAGTAGGTGCTGAGCTCCTCGCCGTCGGCGTTCAGGCGCGAGGCGGTTACCTCCACGTGCCGACGCACGTCGAGCAGCAGGTCGCGCGTCGGCGACGGCTTCGACTCGTCCTCCGGCTTGCGGATGCCGGCCATGAACGCCTGCAGGCGCAGGAAGCGCTCCTCGGTCTGCTCGTCGGTGAACTGCTCCGTCGCGCCGGAGGAGAGCTGCTTGAGCTCCTTGCGGAACGCCGTCGCGTCGTCGCGGTGCAGGCGGCGCAGCGTGATGGTGAGCCGGTCGCGGCCGGCGCCGAACGGCAGCGTGGCGAGGATCTCGTTGATCGGGTGCAGGCGGTCCTCGATCTGCGAGATCGCGGAGTCGAAAGCGCCCGCGAGCGGCACCAGGTCCTGGCCGCTCCACGCGGCGAGGCGGCGCTTCCACTCCTGGCGACGCTCGTGCAGCCCGAGCGTGAGCACGGAGTCGAGGATGTCGCGGTAGCTCTGGTACGAGTCGAGGCCGGTGCCGATCGTCGGGTCCGGCCAGGCCCGCTGGTACGACTCGAAGATGCTCCGCATCGCGCCGGCGGCCTGCACGGCACGCTCGCGCTCACTGGCGGACTGCTCGGTCAGCCGTTCACGGAGCCGCTTGAGTCCCGCGGCGAAGCTCTCCAGATCGTCCGGGTCGCCGACGGCCTCGAACTCGGCATCGAGGAGCGCCGTCTGCTCCTCGGAGAGCGTCACCGACTCCTCATCGGCGATGCGCTCCAGCTGGGCGTTGACGGCATCCTCGCGGTCGACGAGCTCCGACTGCGCCGACGCCAGCACGCGGGCGGCGCGTTCGGCCTCGAAGCGCTGCGTCTGCGCCGCCTCGAGTTCCTCCTCCAGCCGCTGCTCCTCCTCCTGCAGCCCGCGGAGCACGTCGCTGTTGGCGAGCACCCGTTCCAGTTCGGCGTTCTTGCCGGCGAGGGCGGCCTCGGCGGTGTCGACGTCGAGGAGGGCCCAGACGGCATCCGCCACGGACTGGCTCGCATCGCGGCGTGCCCGCAGCGCGGCCAGCTCGGCCGCGAGGGTGTGCGCCTGGGATCCCAGCTGCTCCACCGAGACGGTGAGCTGGGCGAGCTCCTGCTCGATCTCGTCTTGCCGGGCCTGGCTTGAGAAGCCGATGATCGGCTTCTGGTCGCGGTTCATGCCGTGCGCGCCGCGGCTGCCGTTGCGGGTCTGCCCACTGAGCGCCACGTAGGGGCCGTCATCACCGAACTCGGCCGGCGTCTCGACGCAGCGGGCGTCGAGCGAGGCCTGGCGCACGCGTGCGTGTACCCACGCGGTGAACGCCGATTCCTTGTGCACGAGCTTGCCCGAGACGAGGCCCGGGTCGGAGCTCTCGCCTGCGGCATCCGTCACCGCACCGAGCGGCACACCCTCGAAGTGGATGCGCACCGGCAGCTTGAGCGGGTCGATCGCCCGGCCGAGCGCGGCGAGCTTGGTCTCGTCGACGAGCAGAATGCGCGCGACCGAGCCGAGGGTGACCTCGGCGGCCTGGCGCCAGCGCTCTTCGCCGGGGGCGACATCGATGAGCTCGGCGAGGAAGGGCAGTTCATCGGATGCCATGCCCGCCGCCTCGGCGATGGCGAGGCGTGCGGCGTGCAGGTGCTGGGGAACGAGGCTGTGCCGGCCGTCGAGGAACTCGCGCTCCTTCTTGAGGGTGCGGATCTGCTCCTCGAGCGGGTACTGCTCGCGGCGGAGCGTCTCCCGGTGAGCCTCGGCCTGCGTCTGGGCGTCGGCGAAGGCGGCGAGCGTGTCGGCGGCGATGGCCTGCGCCTGGGCGAACTCGGCGGGCGTGCCCATCGGCTGGGCGAGCACGGCGACACGGTCGTCGAAGCGGGTACGGGAGGCGCGGCGGTCGTCGCGGGTCTCGGTGAGCCGGGCGACCTCGGTCTTCAGCTCGTCGAGCACGTCGCCGCCGTTGGCGCGCTGGCGGCGCTGACTCTCGGCGAGGCGTTCCTTGAGATCCTTCTCGGCGGCGGTTGCGGCGCTCAGCTCGGACTGGGCGCGCTTCCGCTCGGCCCGGTTGACGTCGTCGGCGGCGTCGAGCAGGCGCTGCTCGGTCGCGAGCTCCCAGAGACGCAGCGGGGTGTCGCCGGTGCGGGTGACGCCGAAGGTGTCAACGAGGTCGGCGCGGTCGTTGGCCTCGACGAACTGCTTCTGCAGCTCGGGCAGACGTTCCAGCACCTGCGCCTTCTGCGCCTCGGTGACCATCGCGCCGTAGGAGCGTTCGAGGTCTTCGAAGTGGTTGACGGCCTTGTCGGCGGCGGCGTAGGTCGCCGGGCGCTCGAGCACCATCGACTTGTACAGGCCGTCGACGGTCTTGACCTGCTGGCCGGCCTGGATGCGGGCGAGCAGGCGGAGTGCCTTGCCGCCCTCGCCGTTGGCCCCGATGCCGAGGCGCGTGTAGAGCGTCTGCGCGAAGGCGGCGTAGGTGTCGAACACCTCGATGCCGGCGAAGCGGGCCTTGAGCGCTCGCTTCTCGAACCGGGCGGCGACGACATCCTCGAGGTCGGCGAGGTTTAGCGCGCCGTCGTAGGTGGCCATCTTCATCGACAGATCGGAGTAGCTATTCGTCGCCCGCGGCACGTAGTAACTGCGCAGCACGGTGAAGCGGCGCTGGTTGTCGTCGATGAACGTCATCGCGATGGCGCCCCAGGTGGGCTCCCCCGCGCCGCGCAGCACCTGGTCGTGCAGGGCGCCCGTCTCGGCCTCGCGGTTGTCGTCGGTCTTGCCGCGCAGGTAGGTGAGCACGTTGCGCTGCTCCGCGCTGCGGGCCCGGCCGGAGCCGGCGTCGTTGGAGGCGCCGTTGAACGGGGTGTCCGAGGGCATCATGAGCGCGAGGTAGGCGTCGAGCAGGGTGCTCTTGCCGGTTCCGGATGCCCCGGACACCAGCGTCGCGGTCGACGCGAGCGCGACCGAGTGGTGGCCGTGGAAGCCGCCCCAGTTGACCATCTGGAAGGTCTCGGCCCGCCACTGCGTCGTGCCCTCGGTGGCGCCGTCGATGTAGAACAGCGGGGAATCGCTCATACTGCGGGCTCCAGTTCGGGCTCGGCGGCGGTTTCGGTGTCGGAATCGGTGTCGGCCTCGTCCTGTTGGTCGAGTAGGCCGCCCGCGGCCGTATCGAGGCCCGGCGACCCGGTCTCGATACGCTCGTTCCTCGCTACTCGACCATCGGGTTCCGCGGGTTCCGCGGAATCCGCGACGTCCAAGAGGGGCTCGGTGGCATCCGTGATCTCGACGCTCCCGCTGCCGTTCTCGGCGCGCAGCCAGTCGAGCAGCTCGGCGAGACGCTGCACGGGCAGCAGCACCTCGATCACCGGCGCGATGCGGAAGCGGTCGGGGTCGCTCGTGCGGAGCAGTACCTGCGCCTTGGCGAGGGTCTCGATCGCAGCGGACGCCCGCTTGGCATCGCCGGAGCGGTTGGTGGCGTGCGCTGGGCGGAAGTGCGCGACCTTCTCCAGCAGGTTGTCGCGGTCGACGATGACGAAGTCGTGGCCGTTGGCGCGTTCGCTGCGGAAGCGCTGGCGCAGCACGACGAGCAGGATCGTCTCCTCGCGGTTATACGAGGTGTCGTGCAGCACGGTCGGGAAGGCGGCGCCGCCCTCGCTCTGCGCCTGCCGCTTGAACGCGACCTCGTAGTGGCGGTCGACGTGCAGGTCGAGGAAGAGGTCGTTGAGGCGCGACTTGATCAGGCCGGTCGAGGCGATGAGCGTGCGCCAGGCGGCTGGGTGGTCGGATGCCGAGATGTAGCGGTGCTTGAGCAGCAGCACGAGGGTGCGGCGCTGAGCGGCGGAGAGCCCGCCCTCGTCACCCTCGAACAGCGAGAGGCTCTCGCCGGCGGCATCCGCGTTGTCATCGGCGCCGACGAAGGCGTCGCCGTCGGTGAACGCGTCGCTAGTTTCTGCGATGGCCGCGCCGGGGCTGGCGGTACTGGCCGCGTGCTCGATGGTGGACCTGTGCCCGAACGGCTTGGCGCCCGTGCCGAGCTCGCCGCCCGCGGATGGTTCGTCGCGCCGGTCGTCAGTCACTGTTCGCTCCAGAGTTCAGGGCCGCGAGGGCCGCCGTTTCGTCATCGCTGAGGGTGATGCGCGGCACCTCGAAGGTGCGCATCGTGCCGTCGGGCCGCACCGTCATGTACTGCTCGGTGCTGATCCGTTCCGTGCCGTCGCCGTCGGCCGTGCCGGTGTGTGTGACGGCGTCGATCTGCGTGGCCAGCTGCATGAGTCCAAGGATCTCTACCGGGCGGCGCAGTTCGGGGGCCAGGCCGTTGAAGACGTCGCCGATGGAGGTGTCGCCGTGTGCGCCGCTCGCACCGAGTGCGTCCACGAGCGCCTCGCGCATCTCAGCCAGCTGCGGGCCGCCCTGCTTGCGCATCGCATCGAGGCTGAGCGCCTCGGGGGCGTGCTGCGAGACATCGGCCAGCGCGGCCGGCGGAACGTGTGATTCGGGGTCGTAGAAGCGCTCGCGCAGGTGCGGGGCGTCGAGGTTGCCCGGCATGATCTCGGCGCGCACGCGCGACTGCGGGCCGGCGGTCTGCATCCACGTGACGAGTTCCTTGTTGATGTCGCGCAGCAGGCCCTCGAGCTCGCGGTCCTTGACGATGTCGTGGTTGACGATGTGCTCGCGGAGCGTCGTCGTCAGGCCGTTGCGCTGCGTGAGCACGTCGTCGATGCCGCTGCGGATCAGGGTGACTGTCGCCCCAAAGCTGCGCCGTTCGACCGGCTTCAACTGCGCGGCGAAGGGGTGCGAGAGGATCGTCTCGAGGTCGCCCTTGAGGTCGAGCAGCAGGGCGTCATCACGGAGCAACTCGAAGGCACCCTCGAACGCGCGACCCTCGGCCGTCAGCGACATGAGCGCGTCGGTCTTGGCCAGGTACTCGTCGAGCACCTCGCCGACCGGGCGGTCCTCGGCCCGGAAGTCGTTGACGATCTGGCGGTGCATCGTCGCCACCGACTCTTCCACCCGCTTGAAGTCGCCCGGCAGCTGGCCGATCAGGTCGATGAGGTTGGCGTAACCCTCGCGCATGTCCTCGACGGATGCCGCGGCGATCTCGCCCCCGCTCGCCACCCGGTCGCGCTCGCTCTGCAGCTCGGCGATCTGCTGGTCGAGGCGTCGCACGCGCTCGTCGCGGTCGGGGTTGGCCTGCGTGGCACGGTGGCGCACGGCATCCACGATCATGGTCAGGCGGGACTCGCTGAGCAGGGCTCGGTCACGGGCCAGGCTCTCGACCAGCGAGAGTGCCTCAAGCGCGTGCGAGGTGAGCGAGTAGAACTCCTCGGTGGTGGTCGGGTTGTCGCCGGCAGCGCCGTTCTCGTCGGCGCCATCGTCGCTGTCGCCGGTGTCGCGGTAGAGCCACTGGTCGTTCATCCACTGCACGCAGAGGGAACGGCCGTTGCCGTTGGGGGTGTCGGCACCGATCGTGCGGAGGTCGGCGAGGTAGGCGTCGACCTGGGCGTGCAACCGCTCGGCCTGAATGCTGCGCCGGTCGCGGCTGAAGGAGCACTTGAAGACGGCCAGCACGAAGGGCGCCCACTTGCGATCGAGCAGGCGCAGCGTCGGCTTGTCGAACGCCTCGCGAACCCGCGCCAATTCGCCCGCGATGTCGCTCATCGGCTGTGCCCCCTTTTCTGACCTCAATAACCGTAGTCGCCCGCCCGAGCAGGCCGAAAACGGAGGGGTGCTGCGGCGCGGCGCGCTGATCGCCACCATTACGATCGACGGATGGGAACTGGGGCGGAGCGCAGCTGGGGAACGCTGACCAGCTGGAACGATGAGCGCGGCTACGGCTTCGTCGAGTCGCTCGCGGGCGCGAAGGTGTTCGCGCACATCTCGGCGTTCCCGGCGCGGGCCGAACGGCCGCAAGACGGGGAGACCGTCAGCTATCGGGTCGAACGTGGTGACGACGGCAAGAGTCGGGCCCTCGACATCCGGTACACCGGGCCCGGCGCTGATAGCCGGCACCGGCCTCCTCAGCAGCGAAGCTCGCACAAGCCGCGGAGCCCGCAACCGCAGCGAAACCACGCCTCGGGCGGTGCCGGCAGACGGCGTGCCGCCGGGGCCGGCAACTATCTGGTGATCGCCGCCTTCATCGCATTCGCGCTCTACGTGAACGCCACCTGGCCCCTGTCGCTGTGGATAGTCGCCGTGTACGTGCTTGCGAGCCTGGTCTGCTTCATCGTTTATGCCGCTGACAAGTCGGCAGCCCGGAAGGGCAGCTGGCGGGTACCGGAGAACACGCTGCACCTGCTCGCGGTGATCGGCGGATGGCCCGGAGCGATCTGCGCCCAGCAGATGCTCCGGCACAAAACGCAGAAGGCCAGTTTCCGCGCGGTGTTCTGGGTCACCGTCGTCGTGAACGTCACCGTGTTCGCCGTGGTGACGACGCCGATCGGCGGCATGTTGCTCGCAGCCGTGGACGGCTAATTCGCCGGCACTTCACCCCGTCATTGGGGCCAGCGCCGCTCTTCAGCGCCGCGATACCGTGACTGATGCCCGGTCGCCATGCTCTCTTCGTCGACGACGAGAGTCTCCCTCCCGCACCGCCGCAACCGCCCTCGGGCTGGTACGCCGACCCCGCGGATGCCGCACAATGGCGCTGGTGGTCGGGCGAGGAATGGGCGGAGCATCGGCATCCGCGCGACCCGCTCTTGGCAGACGAGTACGCGCTGCCGGGCACGGTCAAGGCCACAGCTGACGCGGCACGGTCACTGCCGTCCTGGCCAGATCCCGACCTCCTGCCGGAACCAACCGTCGAACCTCACCACGACCTTCGCAGTCGCATCCCGGCCCAGTCGCTCATGGAGCAAATCCTTCGCCTCAGCGCAGACGCGAAGTCCGAGTCGCGCACCGACGGTCGCCACCAACTTCCGGATGAGATTCACTCGTGGTACGCCGGAGCCGTCGGCGAGCGCCGCGTGGCTTGCAGGACTCGGTGCTTATGCCAATGTCGGCAGCGAGGGCAGCGACATTGACCATGTGTTGATCGGACCTGCCGGTGTGTACACGATCAACACCAAGCATCACGCCAATAAAGACGTCTGGGTCGCGGGTCGCGCATTGAGGGTGAGCAACCATCCGCAGCATCACATCTCGAACGCCGCCTTCGAAGCACGGCGTGCCGCGAAGCTGCTCACGCAGGCCAGCGGGCTCACGGTAGAGACAGCCGGTATCGTCGTCGTGGTCGGCGCGCGCAAGCTCGTGATCAAAGCCGCGCCGGACGGCGACGATGTGACTGTCGGTGTCGTGCGCGATTCGGAGCTACTTGGAGCGCTGCAGTCTCGCCGCATCTACAGTGACGAGCAGGTGCGTCGAATTGCGGATGCCGCGGTTCAAGCGCGCACTTGGAGTTTGCTGCCCGTGTCCGCCGGAGATCCAGCCGAACTTCAGGCACAGTACGAGGCGCTCGAAAGCGAGCTTGCCGCTGAAGCAAAGAAGCGGAACAGCCAAGCCGCGGCGAAGCGGGCCTCCACCTCGCGACCGCAGCGCGCATCTCGTCCGCAGCGCACCGCTCCGAGCCGTCCGCC
>CAZZNX010000011.1:29703-40094 GCA_964655795.1 uncultured Leifsonia sp.
CAAAGAAGCGTCGCTCGGTCCTGCCTGAACTCATGAAACTGGCGGTGCTCGCGGTCGTTCTCATCGTTGCGATCAACTACCTGGGCAGTCTCGGTGCGCCAGCCGCCCCAGCTCCTGCAACGTTCGCGTCGGCCGAGCTGGAGCAATCCGCACTCTCGCAGGCCGCTGGCACGGCGGCAGTTGCGCTCGACCAGTTGAGCCCATCGGGTGTGAGGCCCACCTCGCTCATGGTCAGCGACGATTCGACGCTCACCGCCCCAGACGGCTCTGCAGTCGTGGCACTGCCCGCCGGCACCACCGCCGCCTACGCGCCCAGCGCCGACGGGCTCTCCTACACCCTCACGCTCACCGGGCCCCAGCACGGAACCACCGTGACGGTAACGCCGGAATCGGGGGTCGTGCCGGCGCCGGCGGCCGCCTTGTAGCAGTGCGCGGCTAGCTCGAGCGGAGTCCGAGTGCTTGGTCGAGCTCCAGTCGGTGCACCTCCGCGAGTGAGTGCAGGTGTGCCGCCATCCGTGGATCGGCCAGCACCGTGCGCAACCAACGATCATCGGCATCCGCGCTCACCTGTTCGTTGACCGCGGAGGCAAGTCGTGGCTCGAGGCCCACGGAGCGCACGGCGTCACGATACACATCACACATGGCCCGAAGCATGCGTTCGCGCTCGACTGCGGGGGCGATGAATGCTCGATTGCTCGTATGCCTCGTCTCAAAGAAACGGATGCCTCTGTCCTCGACGAAATCTCGAGTGTGTACGTCTTTCGCAAGGAGCCGCACCGAACGTCGCGCATCGCCGCCGTGCGCGATGATCGCACGGATATTTGGTGCGACTTGGAGCAACCGAGCAAGCGCGTCGAGCCCGGCCACGACCAGCTCCTTCGGCAGTCCATTCGGGTACTTCTCGTGCACATGCCACGGGTATGCGTTCCAAGGGAAAGCGTCTGAACCACTCAAGCCGACTTGCTCGCACACCTGGAACATGCGCGCTGCACTGGCGTCGTCGTTCTCCCACGAGAGCATGCCCGAGCCGGCGTCGCCTCCCGCCTTCGGGCCAGGGTTTGACAAGAGCAGGAGGACGCTCGCGCTGCGCGCGTCGTAATGTGGCGCGATGTAAGGAACTCGCTGCGCGTCTGGCTCGGCACCGCGCTCCTCCGTCAGCAGATCACACAACGCATTGACCGCAGCTACCTGGGGATCTCGGATGCCGTCGAGCTGGTCTGCCCGGAACTGCGGATCGACCATGCGTCTGCTCATGGGGCGACTCTACAGAACCGTCTGTCGGCGCATGATGGCAGGATGACGGCATGACCGCGAAACCTCCTTCCCTACCCTGCCCACCCGGGCGGGGAATGAACGGGAATGGAGTATTCGATGGCACATTCACCCCATCGTCGTCACCGCGGCTGCGGACTGTGCAAGCCGAATCAGTGGCGCGGACAGGGCCCCGCGCGGCGTGCGCCCTGGGCAGTCAACCGGCAGATCGGCGCGAAACGGCGCTGGCGGCGGCACGACACTGATGAGCGCTAGCTGATCCGCTCCGTGAGGGCGTGGCTGCCCTCACGGAGCAGTCTTCGACGCCGCGAACCTCCCTGCATTCGCTGTCACCCAAAGGGCGTCGGGGCGCCCACCGTTTCCAGCGCATTCTGCACCTCGGCGGTGCGGTCGACCGCCCCCGGAAGTGCGCGGAGCACAGCGAGGGACACCGTCAATCGCGAACCGCCGACCCAGGCGACATCCGCAGCCTTGGCCTCGACCGCGGCGGCGGGCACCTCGATCGCGGCAAGCACGTCGTAGCTGTCCGCTTCGAAGACGACAAACACGGCCGCGTCGAAGCCCCAGGAGCGGAACACGGAGAACTGGATCGGCTTCGTGGATGCTGTGGAGGCGATCACACGCGACTTCACTTGGATGAGGCGCCCGTCAGCCGCGCGAACGTCCCAACTCTTTTCGCTGTTGGGAGCGAGCTCTCCGTGGAATGAGCGCGCCACAAGCGTTTCGGCGAGGTCGCCCGCAGGTGCATTGAGGGTGCGAACCACGCGGCGTGCGAGCAGCTCGCGCAATACGCCACCGTAGAGGCGGAGGAGGTCGCGCGTGCTCATCGCGCTGAGCACGGGCGCATCCCCGGCGGAAACGCTGGGCCCTTCCACGAAAAAATCACCCGCACCCGGTCGCTTGTAGATCGTCTCGACCACGGCTCCGTCTTGCATTCGGTCAACTCGAATGACGAACCGGCCGACATCCGGAACCGCCCCCTTAATGGTCAGTTCGGCGACATCGTGTCCGGTCTCGCGCTGTGTCTCGCGCGCCGGGTGCTGATACTCAGCAATTGCGAGGAATGTGTCGGCACCGCGTCGGGCTTTTGCGTGCCGCTGGGCGAAGCCGGAGTTGATGGCGCAGAGCTCGATCACATCTTCGTATTCCGCAACCAGAGCGGCTGTATCGAAGGTGATCACGGTGTGGATGTCGTTCCGGTAGGAGCGAGCGGAGAGCAGCTCAAGCATTCGCTTGCGCTGTGGGAAGAAGAACACGCGCTCGTTGAGTGTTCGATACCAGTCGGCCACCGTCATGTCATCAAGCGCCTCCGCCAGCGAGGGCTCGTGAATCGGTTTCTGATCGCGAAGGAGCGCCGTCCCGAACTCGGCATGCTCGAGAAGCTGCGACTCATCACGCCGGGCGGCGAGCAAGCTGCTGCGCGTGGCGTCCGGGGATACCTCCCAGCGGTCTACGAGCGCGGCGGCCGACAGTAGTCCATGCTGCTCAATTGATGGCCATGCGCCGTCCGACGCCATGTGAAAGAGCTCCGGGTAGAGCCGAACGAACTCACTGGTCTGCATGGCACGAGCGTAACCGGATCCGCACATCCGCTCGCGCGACTCGATTGCAGCACGACGGTCAGCGACCACATCGGGGCGTCGAAGCGTTCGCGGCCCGCCACCGCGAGCGACTCAGCCGCGGGCCATGCGCACCTCGCCGAGCACCCGCGCGCTGGTGCGGGCGAGCGCCCGACGCGAGAGCAGACGCGTGCTCAACGCCGTGAAATGGTTGACGCGACCGGAGACGACGCTCGGCCCGCCGTCGCGGTCGAGAGCACGGAAGGCCGTGTCGATGACCTGCACGCTCGTCTGCTGCCGCCCGACGGAGGCGTCGTGCGTGCCGACGACGTCGAAGAACTCGGTCTTCGTCGAACCGGGGCTCACAGCGAGCACCCGCAGGCCCGTCCCCCGCGCCTCGGCCCACAGCGACTCGGTGAAGCTGAGCACGAACGCCTTCGTCGCGCCGTAAACCGCCATACCCGGCGTCGGCTGGTACGCAGCGGTGCTCGCGACGGTGACGAGCGCCCCACGCCCCTCCAGCAGTTGCGGCATGAACGCGCGGCTGAGCTCGACGAGCGTGCCGACGTTCAGCTGGATCTCGCCGGTCATGCGCTCGGGGTCAGCTGCGTCGAACGCGCCATGGCTGCCAAAACCGGCGTTGTTGACCAGCGAGGTGAGGCGGATGCCGCGACGCTCGAGTTCCGCGTGGAGCGACGCCGCCGCACCCGGCACCCCGAGGTCGGCCGGGACCACCGTGACCTCCACGCCGGAGGAGGCGCGCAGCTCGGCGGCAAGCGCCTCCAGGCGGTCGACCCGCCGGGCGACGAGCACGAGGTTCGAACCGCGGCTCGCAAAGCGCTTGGCGAATTCGACGCCGAGGCCGGAGCTCGCACCGGTGATGAGGGCGGTCCCGCCGCGGAGGTCGAGGGTCATGGTGATGTCCAATCGTCGCTGGTGCCGAAGTCGAGCGGCACCTAATGTTGTCAGTGACATCATTGTGCACGGCATCCGCAGTGTTGTCAATGTCAACATGGTTGTAGGATCATGTTGTGCCCGCTCAGCCCTACCATCACGGCGATCTCCGTCGCACGCTGCTCGAAGCCGCCGCAACGAGCATCGAAGCCGACGGCGTCGATGCGTTGTCGCTGCGCCAGCTGGCTCGTGACGCCGGCGTCAGTCACGCCGCCCCGAGCCGCCACTTCCGCGACAAGCAGGCCCTGCTCGACGCCCTCGCCGAAGACGGGTTCGTGCGCATGTCCGCCGCATTGGAGCGCGCAAGCGGCGGAGAGAGCGCAACGAGCCCCATCGCCGTCCGCGCCCGTTTCGATGCGCTGGCGCACGCCTACGTCGCCTTCGCACTGGCCCAGCCGACCCTGCTCGCCCTCATGTTCGGACTCAAGCATTCTCCGGATGCCCGAGCCGAGCTCATCGCGGCCGGCCACGCGTCGATGGAGGTCACCATGCGCGTGGTGCTCGACGCACAGGCGGCCGGCGCGATCGCCCCGGGTGATGCCCAGCACATCGCGCTCGTCGCCTTCGCAACCTTTCACGGCATCGCGACCCTCGCCTCGGGCGGATTGCTGGACGGCGTGCCATCCGATGACCTCGTGGCGACCGCGCTGGACATCTTCTGGCACGGACTCCAGCCCTGAGTCGAATCCATTGGCGTGCCGCGCTCCGCGTTGCCCGTGGAGTCCGGTGAAGCCCTCGCGGAAGCGAGCGAGTGGCGGAACGGAGCGCTAGCTCGCCCGCACGGCTCAGCCCTCGCGGGCTCCCTGGACGAGGTCCTCGATCTCGGGGAAGCCCTCGGCGACGGTGACCCACATCATCTGCTCGTCGACGCGGCTGTAGTGCTGCACGACGATCTCCTGGCTGCGCGCGACCAGCGACCACATCGGGTCATCGAAACGATCGGGGTCGGCCGCGACGAGCAGCCGGGCCAGCTCCCCTACCCGGGTGGTGAGCGCCTCACAGGCCAGCGGGAGTGCGGCATCCTCACGGAAGGCGTCCCGCCCGCGATCGACGATCTCAGATGCGGTGGCGAGCGTGACGTCGAGGCCACGGAGCCAGCGCTCGATCTGTTCGGTGTGCTCCACCGGATCGACCAGAATGACGGGAGCGGCCGCCTCGGCTAGATCGGCGTCGGCGTCGGCGTCGACGTCTGGCTGCGTCGTTTCGCCCGCGACGGGCGGGCCCTCGCCGCCGAGTTCCCGCCGCGCGCCCTGCTCCCGCTCGGTGTCGCGCAGATCGACTTCGCGCTCGTCGGCGATGCCGGCGGCGGCGAGCAGAATCTGCTCGAAGCGCGCGTAGGGCATGATCACGGCCTCCGCCTTGCGGTGCGATCCGAGCACGACCGGCGGCGCTCCGGCTGGGTCCGCCCGGAAGCTGCGCAGCACTCCGGAGAGCCCCGCGCGCGCATCGGCCACCGTCGTCACGGTGAGGGGGCGGGCGTTCATGCCTTCCAGAATAGAGCCATCCCCGAAAATATGTACATATTTATGTACTAGTTTTGGAGGTCGGCGCCAAACAAAGGGATTCATGGGCAACAACACACGAGCCAGCCGCGCGCGGGCACGAACGCGACTCACCCGCAGCGCATGGCTCCTCGTTCCGCTCCTCGCCGTGCTGGCCTACACGGCGATCACCACCCTCACGGGCCCCGCGAACGTGGCGCCCGGCGCCGAGGCCGGCAGCGCCGAGGTGGAGGTGCCGAGCACCGCAGTGCCAGCACCGATGCCGACGCTGCAGCCGCCGGCATCCGACGGCACCGACACCACCGCCGCCGAGGTGCTCGCCACCCTGCCCGTGAAGGGCCGCGCCCCGAAGACCGGCTACGACCGCGAGGAGAGCTTCGGCAGCGCCTGGCGCGACGTCGACCGCAACGGCTGCGACACCCGCAACGACATCCTCGCCCGCGACCTCACGAGCATCGACCGGCCGAGCGGATGCCGCGTGCTCGGCGGCCAGCTCGCCGACCCGTACACGGGCACGAGCATCGACTTCGTGCGCGGCCAGGACACCTCGCAGGCCGTGCAGATCGACCACGTCGTCGCCCTGATGAACGCGTGGGAGACCGGGGCGCAGACGCTGACGGCCGAACAGCGGCTGGCCTTCGCCAACGATCCGCTCAATCTGCTCGCGGTGGACGGGCCGGGCAACTCCCGCAAGGGCGCCGGCGATGCGGCCACCTGGCTGCCGCCGGAGAGGAGCTACCGCTGCGAGTACGTCGCGCGGCAGGTCGCGGTGAAGTCCGAGTATGGGCTCTGGGTGACGGCGGCGGAACGCGACGCGATCGCGCGCGTGCTCGACGGCTGCCCCGGGCAGCCCGCCGCGCAGTAGCCGGGCCCGGAAGCTGCAGCAACGAGAACGGCCGCCCACCGAGATGGACGGCCGTAACGCGAGACGGGGCTACTTGGCGGTGTAGCCGCCGTCGACGAGGTGGTAGCTGCCGGTGACGAAGCTGGCCGCATCGCTGGCGAGGAACGCCACGAGCGCTGCGACCTCCTCGGGCTGGCCGAGCCGGCCGATCGGGTGCAGGCTCTCGATGTACTTCTGTGCATCGGCATCCATGGCGGCATCGATCAGCGGCGTCTTGATGAAGCCGGGTCCGACGGAGTTCACGCGCACACCCTGCTGGGCGTATTCGATGGCGGCGGTCTTGGTCAGCCCGAGCACGCCGTGCTTGGCCGCGACGTAAGCCGGCGCGTTGGCGAAGCCGACGCTGCCGAGGATGGAGGCGATGTTGACGACCGATCCGCCGCCGTTCGCGACGATCGCGGGCAGCTGCGCGCGCATGCCATAGAACAGCGAGTTGAGATTCACCTCGATGACCTTCGACCAGCCGTCGAGCGGGTACTCCCCCACCGACGCGGCCGGGCCGCCGATGCCGGCGTTGTTCACGGCGATCCGCAGCGGGGCCAGCGCGTTCGCCGCCACGATCGATGACTCGATCCAGGCCTGGTCCGTCACGTCGCCGACGGAGGCTTCGGCGGTGCCGCCGGCCGCGCGGATCTCGTCGACCACGGCCGCCGCGGCATCCGCATTGAGGTCGTTGACCAGCACAGCGGCACCACTCGCCGCCAACTCGATCGCTATGGCGCGCCCAATGCCGCTGCCGGCTCCAGTCACAATTGCCGATCGTCCAGCTACGTCGTAAACAGCCATCACACTCTCCATCTCAAAACGAATGTTGCGTTCGGAGCACCGGGGCGAAGGCGATTGCCGTATTCGATTCCGGCCTCACTGCGACGCTATGCCCGCAGTTTGTGCGCCCCCTGAGTGCGGGTTGAGCGCGGGCTCGGCGCTTGCCGGATGCGGCCGCGAAGCTGCGAGAATGGCAGGCGTGAGCACAGACACCGAGAAGCCCCGCACGCCCCGTCCACGCGGCCGGCACCGTGTCCGCACCGCCGTCCTGTGGGTGCTCAGCATCCTGGCGCTGCTCGTGATCGGCATGCTGTTCTGGGCGCACTCGGTGATGATGGGCGAGCGGCCGGCCTCACTCGAGGTGTGGGAGAACCCCGACATCGTCGTCACGTCCACCGACCACTCGGTCGTGCTCGAACCGGCAGAGGGCGCATCCGGCACCGGCCTCGTGTTCATCCCCGGCGCCAAGGTCGACCCCTACGCGTACATGTACAAGCTCTCCGGCATCGTCGAGGAGACCGGCGCGACCGTCGTCATCACCAAGCCCACGCTGAACCTGGCCTTCTTCGACACCCGCCCGCTCGACACGTTCACCGCGGATGCGCCGGACGTGGACGAGTGGTACGTCGGCGGGCACTCCCTCGGCGGCGTGCGCGCCTGCCAGCTGGTGGACCAGCCGGATGCCGCCGACGACGGCGTCGTGGGCCTCGTGCTGTTCGGCAGCTACTGCGCCAACGACATCAGCGACTCCGATCTGCAGGTGCTCAGCATCAGCGGCAGCGAGGACGGCCTGAGCACGCCGGAGAAGATCGACTCGGCCGCACACCTCCTGCCGGAGGACGCGGTCTTCGTCGAGATCGACGGCGCCAACCACGCCGGTTTCGGCGACTACGGCCCGCAGCCGGGCGACGGCACGGCCACGATCGACAGCGTGCAGATTCAGGCGGCGATCACCGAGGCGCTGGTGGCGTTCGGGCTGTAGCCGGTCCGCTCACCGTCGCAAGGACCGGGGCTCTGCCGGACTGCCCGATCTGGCCCATCTTCGGAACAGTGGCCCGTGCTCGAACGTTGGCCATCGTTACGTGGACGGGCCATGCTGCGGATGCCAGCGCGGGCGCGTGGGCCGCCATGCCCGCGGACACTAATCAGAACTCGACGAGCTCCAGCGAGACCGTCACCGGGGCGTCCTCCTCGAGACCCTCGGCCACGCGGACGGCCTTCTTGATCGGCAGCCAGTGGCCGCCGGTACGGGAGTCCGGGAACACGGAGGTGCTCCACGTTGAGCCGCCGACGGTGACGCGCACCTTGACGGCGCCGAAGCCGCGCGGCATCCGGGGCACCTCGCGGATGTCGTCGCTGGCCTCTTCCGGCAGCGTGACGAAGTACCAGGAGGCGCCCTGTGAGTCCCACTTCCAGAGCGGGGAGGTGAAGTCGAAGCGCATGAGGGGATGCTACTCCGCGGCGGCGACACTCGGGCGTCGTCGCGTTCGCGCCCGCCCCTCACGCCGGCTGAGCGAGGAACGAGCGAAGCCCTGATGCGGCCGACGACGTGTGCGGCGGGCACTCGGCTTCGCGGGCGTCGCTGCTCCTTCGTCGCGGCGCCGCTCGCTCGAGCCAGCGTGGGTGTCGGGGCCGCTCGCTCGAGCCAGCGTGGGTGTGTGCACCGCATCCGAACACAAGCTGAGTGCGGCCGCGACCTCGAGGCGTAGCGTGGGTGCACGGCCACGTCCGTTCGATAGCCCCGACAGAGAGGATGCGTCATGACCGAAGAATCTCGTACAGCCCCGGCTGCCACACCGTCTCCGGGTGCCGCCGGCGCACAGCCCGATCCTGGCCGGGGCGATCTCGCCCGCCAGCTGACGGTTGCCATCAGCGCCGTGATCGCAATCGGCGGCTCCTTCGTCGGCTCCGGCGCCGCGGGGGGAACGCCGATCCAAGATGCCGCCGGCGGTGCGCTCGCGGCGGATGCAACACTCATCGCGCCGGGCACCGGTGCGTTCAGCATCTGGACGGTCATCTATCTCGGGCTGCTCGCCTACGCCGTCTGGCAGTTCCTCCCCGCGCAGAAGCGCGCCGCACGCCAGCGGAGCCTGGGCTACCTCGTTGCCGCATCCCTGCTGCTGAACGCCGCGTGGATCCTCAGTGTGCAGTTCGATCTGCTCGGCCTCAGCGTGCCCGTGATCGTCGTGCTGCTGGGGGTGCTCGCCCGCGCCTTCGTCATCACGATCCAGGCGCCGCCGACCGGCGTCGTTGACAGCATCATCGCCGACGGCACAATCGGCCTCTACCTCGGCTGGGTGTGCGTCGCCACGGCAGCCAACATCGCCGCCGTGCTGGTAGCGATCGGCTTCGACGGCTGGGGCATCGCCGCGGAGGTGTGGGCGGCCGCCGTGATCGTGCTCGCGGGCGTCGTCGGCATCCTGCTCGCCGTGTACGGAGGAGGGCGGTTCGCGCCGATGCTCTCGCTCGTGTGGGGGTTGGTCTGGGTGGGCGTTGCCCGCCTCAGCACCGAACCCCATTCACCGTCGACGGCGGTCGCCGCGTTCGTCACGGCGGGTGCCGTCGTGCTGGTCACCGTCGTCGCGCGGGTCTACGCGCAGCGCTCGCCCCTCGGTCAGTCCGTGCGTGCGGGTCGGGCTGCAGCCCATTCCGCCCGTTAGGACGCCGCGCGCACCTCGAGCAGGCAGGCCTCGGCGGCGACCCAGGCGAGCATCGCGCACTTGATGCGCATCACGAACTTCGAGACGCCGTGGAAGGCGACCGCGTCGCCGAGCACCTCGTCGTCGGGCTCGCCGGCGCCGCGCGAGCGCAGCATCTCGCGGAACTCGTCGATCAGCGTCTGCAGCTCGTCGATGCTCAGGCCGGGCGCCAGCTCGGAGAGCACGGAGGCGGATGCCATCGAGATGCTGCATCCGCTGCCCGTCCAGCCGAACGACTCGACCGTGTCGGTGCCGGGCTCCAGCGCGAGCTGCACGGTGATCTCGTCGCCGCAGGTGGGGTTCCGCTCGAAGTGCTCGGCGTCGTGGTGGTCGAGCACCCCGTCGCCCGCGCGCTTCTTGGAGTGGTCGAGGATCAGCTGCTGGTACAGCCCGTCGAGCCCGCTCATGCGCCGACCTCCGTCACCGAGGTCACACCGAAGTAGCCGCGCACGCCGGCGACGGCGGCGAGGAAGCGGTCGACCTCCTCGGCGGTCGTGTAGAGGTAGGCGCTGGCCCGCGTGGTGGCGGTGAGGCCGAGGCGGCGGTGCAGCGGCTGGGCGCAGTGGTGGCCGACGCGCACGGCGATGCCCTGGGCGTCCAGGAACTGGCCGACGTCGTGCGCGTGCACACCGGCGACGTCGAAGCTCACCAGCCCGGCGCGCGGAACGCCGACGGCGGGGCCGACGATGCGGATGCCGTCAATCTCGGCGAGCCCGGCCAGCATCCGCTGGGCGAG
>CAZZNX010000011.1:40104-46034 GCA_964655795.1 uncultured Leifsonia sp.
CGTCCTCGCGGGCGTCGATCCGCTCGAGCCCGACGCGCTCCAGGTAGCGCACGGCCTCGGCCAGCGCGACGGCCTGCGACACCGGCTGTGTGCCGGCCTCGAAGCGCTGCGGGGCGGGCAGGAACGTGGAGGACTCCATCGTGACGGTGCTGATCATCGAGCCGCCGGTGCGGAACGGTGGCAGCGCGTTCAGCAGCTTCCCGCGCCCCCAGAGCACGCCGATGCCGGTCGGGCCGAGCATCTTGTGCCCGCTGAGGGCGAGGAAGTCGACGCCGAGCTCGGCCACGTCGAGGCGGCGGTGCGGGGCGGACTGGCAGGCGTCCAGCACGACGAGCGCGCCGTGCTCGTGGGCGAGAGCGGTGATCTCGGCGACGGGCGCGATGAATCCGGTGACGTTGGAGACGTGGCCGATGGCGACGATGCGGGTGCGCTCGGTGAGGAGGGCCGCGGCATCCGCCAGCGTGTAGATGCCGTCGTCGTCGACGGGGATGAAGCGCAGCGTTGCGCCGGTGCTGGCCGCAAGCTCCTGCCAGGGCACGAGGTTGGCGTGGTGCTCGGCCTCGGTCACGACGATCTCGTCGCCGGGAACGAGCGCGAAGCGGCGGGCGGCCTCTCCCCCGCGTCCGTGCGAGGCGTTGCCGATGCCGTAGGCGACGAGGTTGAGCGCGTCGGTGGCGTTGGCGGTCCAGACGATCTCGTCCGGCTGCGCGCCGATGAAGTCGGCGACGGTCGCGCGGGCGTCCTCGTAGGCCTCCGTCGCGAGACCGGCGAGGGTGTGCGCGCCGCGGTGCACGGCCGCGTTGCTGTGGATCAGGAAGTCGCGTTCGGCATCGAGCACGGATGCCGGCCGCTGCGCCGTCGCCCCGGAATCCAGGTACGCCAGCGGCTGCCCGTTCACCTCCTCGGCCAGCGCGGGGAAGTCGCGGCGCAGCTCAAGCACCTCGGCCTCGCTCAGCGCGAGGGACGTCTCGGTGGGTGATGCGGGTGAAGCGTGGGACACGACGGCCTTTCCTGGCGGCGCCCGGCACATTCTGCCGAACACCTCTTACGGGTGGAACCCCGAAGCACGCCGGATTGTTCCACCTACAACGTTAGGCGACACAGCTGGCCCCTGGCTTCGAAGGCGCCGATCGGGCGGCGTGATTTCGACAAGCTCAATCAGCGGGCTGCGGCTCAGTCGACGGACTGGGAGCTCAATCCGACGCTCAGTCGTGGGAGATCGGCGTTGCGAGGTGGCGCCAGCTGTGCCGCGGCTCGTAGCCGAGCACTCTGCGCGCCTTGTCGATCGAGAGCAGCGTCTCGTTCGGCCCGAACTCGCGCCTGTGCGTCACGCCGGGGAACACCTCGTCGAGCAGCTCCGCGTTCGGCCGGGTCATCACGGTGTCGGCGGCGGCGATGATGAAGCGGTCGAAGCCGGGCGCCGCGACATCCAGTGCCCGCAGCACGGCCTGGGCGCCGTCGCGGGCGTCGACGTAGCCCCAGAGGTTCCACTTGCGCAGCGTGGCATCCGCGTCGAAGGCGGCGAACGCCTCGTAGTCCTCAGGGTCCATCACGTTCGAGAAGCGCAGCGCCGTGATCGAGAGCTCGGGGTGCCAGCGCACGAGCTCGATCGCCAGCTGTTCCTCGAGGTGTTTGACGAGCGAGTAGACACTCTCCGGCCGGGCCGGGTACTCCTCGTCGACGGGCACGTAGGGCGGCGGCACGTCGAACGGCAGACCGAGCACCGTCTCGCTGGACGCGTAGACGATGCGTGTGATTCCGAGCCGCTGCGCCGCCCAGAACACGTTGAAGCTGCCGAGCATGTTGTTGTGGAAGGTCGCGACGTCGCTCGCGATCCCCGGTGCCGGGATCGCGGCCAGGTGCACGAGCGCGTCGATGCCGTCGTGGCGGTCGTTCACCCCGCTCAGCGCGTCGATCACCTGCCCGAAGTCGGTGAGGTCGACCTGGACGAAGCCGGGCCCCCGCTCACCGCGCTGGTCGAGGTTGATGACGTCGTGACCGGACTCCGCAAGCACTCGCACGACGGTGCGGCCGAGCTTGCCTGATCCTCCTGTGACAGCAATACGCATGCGTCGATCCTGTCACAGGGCGGCTCGGCCAACGAGGTTTCGACAAGCTCAACCAGCGGGTTTGCGCGCCCACGCTGATCGCACAGGGGGCTCGGCCAAAGAGGTTTCGACAAGCTCAACCGGCGGGTTTGCGTATCCACGCTCATCGAGTGGGCCGCCTGCGGTTGCCCCCACGCTGATCGAGTAGGCCGCCTGCGGCCGTATCGAGATCCCGGCGGCCTTGATCTCGATACGCTCGTTCCTCGCTACTCGATCAGCGGGGTGTGCGCGGCGATCAGCGGGGTGTGCGCGGGGGTCGGCGGATTGTGGGCGGCGGGCGCGGCTCAGATGATGAAGTCGGGGGTGACGGCGCCGCTGGCCGAGGTGCGGAGGGCGGCGGCATCCGCACCATAGGCGGCCGTGACGAGGATCGGCATGTGGTCGGAGGTGCCGCGCGGCAGCGTCTCGACGCTCTCGATGTCGAGGCCGACCGAAGTGGCGAGGTCGAAGTGCCCGCGGAAGAACTTGTACCGCGTGTAGGTGCGCTTGTCGCTGAGGGTGAGGTCGTAGCCGGCCTCCCGCACCTTGTTCGTCAGGTTCTCCTTGAACACGGGGTAGTTGTAGTCACCGACCATGATCGTCGGCAGCCCCGGCCCAAGCTGCCAGAGCTCACCGAGCGCCGAGTGGATCTGGTGGCGTCGCAGCGAGTTGAGCGCGGTGAGCGGCGCGGCGTGGAAGGAGGCGACGATGAGCTCGCGCTGCCCAACCCGGTCGTAGAGCCGCGTGCCGATGAGGCGCTCGTGCGCCGGGGTCAGCAGCCGGTCGTGCAGCGACTTCTTGAGCGAGAAGGTGCGGGTCTCCAGCGCTTCGAAGCGGTCGTGCCGGTAGTAGACGGCCAGCCCGAGCCGGTTGCGCGTCGTGGAGTCCGCGAGCGTCAACTCGCCGATCTCCGGCGGCATGTCCTGGGTGTCGAGCTCCTGCAGGCATAGGACGTCGACCGCGTAACGCTCGCACAGCGCAACGAGTTCACCGCTGGCGCTGTGCTTTCGCAGGTTGTAACTGATGATCTTCACAACACACCCATCGCCAATCGCTGAACTCCACCAGCCTAAACCTCGGCCCCGCTTCCGAGACGCGGACTCAGGGAACTCGCGGCGCGGAGCTTTCTGCCGCGCCTCCTGCCGCACTGTCGGCCGCCATGTCTACGTTGGCCGCGCTGTGCCGGCGCTGCGTGGCGAGCTCCTCGAGGTCTTCCATCTGCAGCAGCTGCATCCGGATGAGGCGTTCCTCCTCGTAGTTCTCGCCGAGGTCGACGGGTTCCTGCTGCTCGGCGAGGGTCGAGACGACGACGTCGCCGACCTCGTCCCAGGCGGCCGCCCTCGCCGCCTCGACGATGCCGTTCACGTACTCGTCGTCGGCGCTCAGCTCGATGAGCTTGGCGGCCAGCCCGGAGTAGCTCTTCTCGCGCATCTGCAGATTGCTGACGTCACTCCGGCGGTAGTCGTGGTGCCCCTTCGCGAGGCCGGGGCTCTCGCGCGCGTGCCGCCGTTCCCCGCCGATGCGCAGAGCCTGATCGTGGGCCTCCTCGGCGAGCCGGGCGAGGTTGGCCCGCACGACGCCGGCGTAGCGCTCCGCATCGAAGTCACGGTCGCCACGCAGGGCGCCGATGATCACCTGGTTCTTGGTCTCCATCCGGGTGGCGTACTCGGCAAGGAGCAGCCCCTCCTCGACCGCCCGGTCCAGAGAGATCCGCCTGGGCGCGGGCAGCGCGCTCGGGTCGAACTTCGCCATCTTCCTGCGCTTGCGCCAGAATCGCATGCTCGCTCCTTCCCGCGTGGATGGGGTGCTGGGTGGGGTGGGTGATGTGGTGAGTCGGGGTGGTGAGGTGGAGGGTGCGCGCCGGACGAGGGCGCCGGCGCCGGCAGTTGCTAGAGGGAGCCCTGGATCTCGTTGCCGGCCGGCAGCGGGATGAGCCGGGTCACCTCGACGGGCGCGACGAGCAGGCCGTCGAGGGCCTGGATGAGCGTGGCAACGGCCGCCGCGTCATCGTGCGCCTCGTGGTGTTCCAGCGATTCCCACTTCTCGATCATCACGAGCGTGCCGTCCGGCGCCTTGTGCAGGGCGTAGATCTCGCAGCCCTCCTCCTCGTGGGAAGCGGCGATGGCGGGCAGCAGCGCAGCGTACACGGCGTCGAACTGGCCCTCAGCTGGGGTGAATACGGCGGTGACAACGATGGCTTCAGTCATGATGTCTTCAGCCTATCGGCGGGCCCGGTGAGATCGCTGGTGTTTCGACCGCGCTTGTCGCAACCGCACTTGTCTCAACTGCGCTTGTCTCAACTGCGCTTGTTTCAATCGCGGCATCCACGAGCCCGATGAAGGCGCTGAGCTCGGCGAGCCCGGCCGGCGTCACCGGCAGGTACTCGATCAGCTCGGGCGAGTAGAGCAGGTAGGCCGCCCACTTCGCCCGGGAGATGGCGACGTTGAGGCGGTTCTTCATGATCAGGAAGCCCATGCCGCGCGGCACATCGGCCGCCGACGACGCCGCGAGGCTCACGATCGCGATCGCGGCCTCCTGCCCCTGGAACTTGTCCACCGTGCCGACCCGCACCTCGCCGAGCCCGGCGGCGAGCAGCGCCTCGTGCACGAGCGCGAGCTGCGCGTTGTATGGCGTGACCACGATCACGTCGCGCTGTTCGAGGGGCCGCGACATCCGCTCACCGGATGCCGCCTCGCTCCAGGCCCGGCCGAGTGCCCCGCGCACGATCTCCACGATCGCGGCCGCCTCCTCGGCGGACTCGGTCGAGTTGCCGCTGTGATCCACCGTCACCGTGTGCAGGCCGGGTGTGATCCCGTCGAGCAGGCGCTCGGCGGCGACCGGGTGCGCGTGCAGCGCGCCCTCGTAGCTGAGCGCTGAGACGGGCGCGGTGACGGCCGGGTGCATGCGGCGGCTCTGGGCCAGGAAGAAGCCGAACTCGGCCGGCAGCACGTCGTGCCCGGCGCTGACCCAGCCGAGCGCGGACTGGTCAACCGGCTCCGGATGCGTGCCCTGACTCACCTGCGGCAGCTGCTGCGGGTCGCCGAGCAGCAGCACGGTGTCGGCGGCGACGCTCGCCGCAATCGTGGAGGCCAGCGAGAACTGCCCCGCCTCGTCGACGACGAGCAGGTCGAGCGAGCGCCGCGGGACCCGGGCCGGGTTCGCGAAGTCCCACGCGGTGCCTCCGACGACGAATCCGGATGCCGCGTGCTCCAGCGCGAACAACAGCTGCCCGTCCTTCGCCAGCGCGGTGTAGGCGGGCGGAGGCGCGTCCGGCCCTGCCGACGGCCCGGTCTTCGGGACCTTGCCGACGAGCGCCGGGTCGAGGCCGGCGGTGACCACGCCGGTCAACAGGTTCTCGACGACGGCGTGCGACTGCGCGACGACGCCGATCTTGTAGCCGTGCTTCTGCACGAGCTCGGTGATGAGGTGCGCGCCGAGGTAGGTCTTGCCCGTGCCGGGAGGGCCCTGCACGGCGAGGGTGGAGCGGTCGAGCGCCAGCACCGCGGCGACGACGTCGGCGAGTTCGGGGTTGCTGCGGGTGGCTGGCGCCGCGACGCCGATGGGCGGGACGCGGCGCAGCACGTCGACGAGGGGGTCGCGCGGCCAGCCGTCGCCGGCGTCCGCGATCTCCTGCGCCCAGTCGGCGATGGCCTGCTTCTGCGCGCCGGCCGGCGGCGGCGAGCTCGGCGTCAGCGCCACGGGGACTGTGTCGTAGGGCTCGGTGTCCTTCGGGAGCGTCTCGAGCACGAGCACGCCGCCGTCATCGTCGACGTCGAGCACCTGCACGGCGCGGGCCGAGCGCGCGCCGGCATCCGCCTTGGCGTCCATCCACGGCCCGGGGAA
>CAZZNX010000011.1:46044-48924 GCA_964655795.1 uncultured Leifsonia sp.
GTCGTACACGAGGAACGGTCCGGCCTGCTCGCCGGGCTTGATCGAGCTGCCGGGCGCGATGGTGCCGTGCAGCCGGATCCAGCGCCGGTCGACGCGCTGCCGGCCCTCACGGTGCCAGTCACGCTCGACGCTGGCACTCTCGACGACCATGACGTCGCGGGTGTCCGCCCACTCCTCGATCGGGGCGGTGAGGCGCGCGAAGTGATCCCACCAGAAGCTCTTCTGCTCGCGCTGGTGGTAGTCCAGCGCCGCGGCCGCGAACGCCGCAGCGGTCTGATCGGCGGTGCGGTGCGGGTTCAGCGGGTCGCCGGCCCGCGCCAGCAGGGCGTCGCGGAGCGGGGACGGCGCGATCTCGATCACGGCGTCGCGGTCCCCGTGCAGGGCGCCGGGCACGATGCCGGCCTCCCGCGCCCGCTCGAGCAGCCAGTCACGCAGGGCGAGCGTCGAGCGGCAGTCGTATTCGTTGTAGTCGGCGATCTCGGCGAGCTTGTGCTCGCCGGCATCCGTCTGCCCGCTCTCGATCAGGGCGCGCGCATCGGCGTACTCGGTGATGGAGTCGGCGGCGTTCGTGACGTCGCCGCCGCGCAGCTCCTCCCCCATGTAGAGCGGTTCGAGCTTCTTGATCGAGTAGCTGCGGCTGCCCACCCGCAGCGCGCCGCGCACGATCGGGTAGAGGTCGACGAGCACGTTGTCGCGCAGCAGCTGGTCGACGGCCTCCTCGCCGACGCCGTGCCGGGCGGCGAGGCTGAGCAGGTGGGTGCGCTCGTAGGCGGCGTAGTGGTAGACGTGCATGCCGGGGTGTGCGGCCCGGCGCTCGGCGACGTAGGCGAGGAAGTCGATCAGCGCCCGGCGCTCCTCGGCGTGGTCGTGTGCCCAGAAGGTGCGGAAGGTGCCGTCGGGCTCGATCAGTCCGAACAGGTAGTCGAGGCCCCAGCGCTGCGCGTCCGCACCGGCGGCTGTGCCGCCCGCCTCGCCGCCAGCCGCCTCGCTGTACAGCGGGTCGCCTTCGAAGTCGAAGAAGATGTCGCCGGGATCGGGCGCGGGCAGCGCGACGAGCGCCTCCGGCTTGACGACCCGGTAGGGCGGAATCGGGTGAGGGTCCGGCTCGGCGCCCGCCTCGGCTGCCACCATGGCCTGCAGCTGCAGGGCGGCCTGGGCGCGCATGCCGGTGATGGCGGCATCCCCGATGCCGGCGATGGGGCCGGCGGATGCCGCCAGCTCATCGATCGTGTCGATGCCGGCTGCGGCCAGCTTCTGCCGTTGCAGCACGCGCATGCCGGCGACGAGCAGCACGTCGCGGTGCGCGGCGATCTCGGTCTCGCACGCCTCGCAGTGCCCGCAGAGCGTGTACCGCTGGTCGCCCCAACGCACCGGCTCGGTGTCGGTCAGGCGTTCCTCGATGATCCGCAGCAGGTGCGCGCGCCGTCGCCGGTAGACGGGCAGGATATCGGCCACCCGGTGTTCGCTGACGCTGCCGTCGCCGAGCAGCAGCTGCACGGTGTCGGCCACCGGCACCCCGATGCCCTCCAGCTGTTCGACGTACGCGGCGAGCTGCAGCAGCGCGGTCACCTTCGCCGAGCGGGCCAGTTTGGTGTCCTGCACGAGGTAGCGGCCATCACTTTGACGCACGATGAAGTCGGCGAAACCGATGAAGGCTCCGTCGAAGAATGCGGCCTGGAAGACAACGGCGGCACCCGCGTCGAATGCGTCCTTGGTCGCGGCGAGCGCGGCATCCAGAGCACCGTCATCGCGGAGGCTCGGCCGCTCGATCTCGACGACCCCGAGCGCGCCGTCGGCCGCGAACTGCTGCCGGTAGCGCTCGAGCACTGCAGCCTCGTGGGCGTCGCCGAGCCGGCCGGCGCGCTCCAGCATCGCGTCGCCGGAGCTGCTGACCGCGTCGATGCGCCCGAGCTTGGCGTCCAGGGTACGCAGGAAGGCGAACTCGCACGCCGAGGCGGTGCTCAGATCGGAGGCGCTGATCACCACAACGTCGTCACGCAGAAACACCGGCAGCCTCCTTCGCGACGCCGCGCGGCTCCGCTTCTCCGAGGCTACCGGCCGGCACCGACACCGGGCCGGAGCGAGCGGGCGGCGCGCTAGTGCCCGAGCGCCTTGTCGATGCTCATCACCAGGATGACGCGGTCGGCGCTGTCGGCCGGTGCCTGCTGCCCCGGGTTGCCGTAGCGCTTGCCGAGCCGCACGTAGAACGCGCCCGTCGGGTCCTCGATCACGGCACGCAGCTTCCCGCGCAGCTCGACGTAGACGAGCGGGTCGGCCGGGTCGATGATCGCGAGACTCATCGACGGGTTGTGCTGCAGGTTGCGGAACTTGCCGCGCTTCGTCGTGTGCGTGAAGTGGATCTCATCGCCGACGCGTTCGAACCACATCGGGTTCACCTGCACCGTGTCATCCGGGCGGATCGTGCCGAGCGCGGCATAGATCGGCTGGTCGAGCAGGTATTCCAGGTGCGCGGGGATCGTGGTCATACGCCAGTGAACCACGGATGCCGCCGCCATCGCTCCGCCACCGGCGGCCGTACCGCCCGCTCCCGGCACGCATGCCGCGTGACCCCCGGGTTGGGGTGGGCGCGCTGACCCTCAAACACGTCACACTGACTCTCACACACGCAGTAGACGAATCGAACCACCCCTAGTCCGTTCGAAGGTTTGACCCACCCGAGGGAATCACCATGAGTTCACACACTGTACCCACCGTCGTGCCATCCGGAAATGTCGCGGTCGCGGCGCCCCCGAGTGGCTGGTATCCGGATCCGCGCGGCAGCGATCAGCTGCGCTGGTGGGACGGCACCGTGTGGACGACGCAACTCGCGCCGCGCCCCGCATCGGCGGCCGCGAGGCCTCGCGCGCCCTGGCCCTGGCC
>CAZZNX010000012.1:0-18276 GCA_964655795.1 uncultured Leifsonia sp.
CAGCTCTGTCTGCGGGTCAGCGCCTTGGAGCAGAACCCGGGTCTGGGCGTCGACGTAGGCCTTCAGCGCACGGGCGTAGTCGCTCGTGTAGTTCACAACCGGGGTGTCCTGGTTGAGCTCGTCGATGAAGATCTGGTTCACCTCGGTGCCACCGAAGTACTCGTTCGGGGCGACGAAGCCGGGCGACTCGAGCATCGGCGCGAATCCGGGGAACATTCCGCCGCCGTCGTAGACGAGCTGCTGACCCTCGAGCGTTCCGAGCGCGAAGTTGATGAACGCCCACGCGGTCGCCTGGTTCGGGCTGGAGCTCGGCACGGAGAGGTAGGTGCCGCCGTTGACGGCGCCGGTCAGGCCACCGGAGGTGACGGCCTTGGGCGGGCTGACGCCCCACTTGCCGGCCATGTCGGGCGCTTCGCTCTCGATGACGCCACTGAGCCAGCCGCCGGAGGAGGAGGTTGCGACATCGCGCTCACCACGCAGGGTGATGAGCAGGTTGTCCCAGGTGCCCGGCACATCCTCGACGAGACCGAGGTCGTTCGCCTTCTTGATGATCTCGAGAGCGCGGACGCCCTCCTCACCGTTCATCGTGATCTCACCGTCGGCGTTGAAGTAGAACGCGCCCTGCAGGTTGATCAGCAGCTCGAAGAGTCCGGCCGAGTCGCCGACTGTGCCGGCCTTGTCCATGCTGAACAGCGATGCGCCCGTCTTCTCCTTGAGCACGACACCCGCGTCGAGCAGGTCGTCCCAGGTCTCGATCGCCGCGTAGTCCAGGCCCGCCGCCTCGAAGAGGTCCTTGCGGAAGAAGAAGCCTGCGGCGTTGACCTCGTAGGGAATGCCGTACACCTGACCGTCGGCGCCGGAACCGCTCTTCCAGGCACCGGCGGGGAACTCCCCGGCGAGCTCGTCCGCACCGAAGTCGCGAAGGTCGACGAGCTGGTCGGGGAACTTCTCCGCGTAGTTGCCCATGTAGTCGATGCCGATGTTGAGCACGTCGGCGAGACCGCTGCCTCCTGCGGCCATGCCGGTGGTGATCTTCTCCCAGATGGCGGGGTTACCGACATCCTGCACGTCGATCTCGACGTCCGGGTGGAGCTCCTGGAACGCGGGGATGGCGGCGCGGAGACCCTCGCCGGGCGCGTTCCACGTCCAGACGGTGATCTTGCCTGAGATATCTCCATCGGCCTGGGGCTCATCGGCCTGAGCCGAGCAGCCGACCAGAGTGGCAACGGTCGCCGCGGCGACGGTCGCAATCGCGACGCGGCGCCACGGCTTTGTCTTCGAGAACATCATTGTTCAGGTCCTTTCTTGGTGATCGCGGGGGGCGCGATTTACCGAGAGTAACATGGTACAAGTATATATGCAGCCTTTTTCTGCAAAATTGCAAGGGAGCAATTCATGGGGTCATCCACAGTGCATCTGACAGCCGCCGGAGTGAGCGTCGTCGTCATGGCGGAGCCGGGGGCACTGCCCGTGATCGCGTATTGGGGCGCGGCCCTCGGGCCGGTGGATGACGCGGCCCTGGAGCGGATCGCCTCCGACAGCCGCCCGGTTCGGGCTGTGAGCGAGCCCGATGCGCCGCTGCCGATCGGCGTGCTGCCTGAGGCCAAGCAGGGCTGGATGGGCTTCCCCGGCATCGCGGGGCACCGCCGGGGCCGCGGCGCCTTCGCCGATGTGCAGCACGTCGTCGCCGAGCACACGCGGGCCGAGACGCCGGATGCCGCCGAGCGCATCGCCGCGCGCGGCATCGACGTCTCCGGGCAGCTCGCTGTGACGGTCGAGATCGAACTCCTGCCGAGCGGGCTGCTGCGCACCCGCGCCTCCGTGCAGAACGACGGGGACGACGACTACTCGCTCGCCGGCCTCGATCTCGCGCTGCCCATCCCCGGCCGCGCGACCGAGCTGCTCGACTTCTCCGGTCGGCACAACGGCGAGCGCCGCCCGCAGCGTCACACGCTGGTCGACGGAACGCACCTCCGTGAGAATCGTCGCGGGCGTACAGGGCCGAATGCCGCAACGCTCCTCGTCGCCGGGACCCCCGGCTTCGATTTCGCCCGCGGTGAGGTGTGGGCGATCCACAACGCCTGGTCGGGCAATCAGCGCGTGTGGGCGGAGCGCACGAACGGCGGGCGCAGCTTTCTCGGCGCCGGCGAACTGCTGCACGCCGGCGAGATCACGCTGCAACCAGGGCAGGAGTACGCGAGCCCCTGGGTGTACGCGAGCCACGGCGACGGGCTCGACGCGGCATCCTCCCGCATTCACTCCACGCTCCGCGCCCGGCCCTCGCACCCGGCCGTCGGTCGCCCGGTCACCCTCAACACCTGGGAGGCCGTGTACTTCGACCACTCCCTGCCGCCGCTGATCGAACTCGCCGATCTCGCCCAGCGGGTCGGCGTCGAACGCTTCGTGCTCGACGATGGCTGGTTCCTCGGCCGCCGCCACGACCGGGCAGGGCTCGGCGACTGGACCGTCGACGAGAGCGTCTGGCCGAACGGCCTCACCCCGCTCGTCGAACACGTGCGCGGCCACGGCATGCAGTTCGGCATCTGGTTCGAGCCGGAGATGGTCAACCCGGATTCGGAGCTCGCCCGCGCCCACCCGGAATGGATCCTCTCGCCGCAGCACCGCGACGCCCCGCTCGCCAGGCAGCAGCTGGTGCTGAACACGGCGCACCCGGATGCATACGCCTCACTGCGCGACCGGATCGTCACCCTCGTCACGGAACACCGGATCGACTACATCAAGTGGGACCACAACCGTGATCTGCTCGAGCCGGTCGATCGGAGCACCGGCGTCGCCGGCGTGCACGCCCAGACCGCGGCCACGTACCGGCTGATCGACGAGATCCGCGCGGCGTGCCCGTGGCTGGAGATCGAGTCGTGCTCCGCCGGCGGCGGCCGCATCGACCTCGGCATCGTCGAGCGCGTCGACCGCTTCTGGACCTCCGACTCGAACGACCCGCTCGAACGACAGCGCATCCAGCGTTGGACGAGCCTGCTGATGCCGCCAGAGCTGCTCGGCTCCCACGTCGGTGCGGCCCGCGCTCACGTGACCGGGCGACACAGCTCGCTCACGTTCCGCGCGATCACGGCACTTGTGGGCAGCTTCGGCATCGAATGGGATCTCCGCGAGGCCTCCGCGGCCGAACTGGCAGAGCTCACCGCATGGATCGGCCAGGTGAAGCGGCTCGCCCCGCTGATCGAACGGGGAACGCTGCACCGCCTGGAGACCGAGCACGCCCACGTCGCGCAGAGCATCGTCTCCGACGACGCCCGCCACGCCATCGTGACGATCGCCGCCATCGACTCCCCTCCGCACATTCCGGGCCCGACGCTCCGGCTGGCCGGCCTCGATCCCGAACGGCTCTACCGCGTCGCCCGCGTGCGCATCGATGGTGCTGACGATCCGACGTCCACCCGCGCACAGCCGGGGTGGTGGCACGAGGAGTTCACGAGCCCCGGCTCTGTGCTCATGCGGATCGGCCTGCCGATGCCGACCCTCCGCCCGCAGGAGGCGGCACTGATCGAGGTGATCGGGCAGTGAGCGGCATCCGCATCGAATCCGACAACCGTGAGCTCGAGCAGATCTTCGCCTGGGCGAAGCGCACGGCGGCCGTCTCCCTCATCGCTGACGGAGAGAGCGGACCGCTGGACGTCTCGGAGGCGAACCCCGGCCCGTTCCGGCACGCGCCGTACCGGGCGAGCTACCGCGCCGGCTACGCCCACCGCAGCGGCTACTACCTGCGCGACTTCGCCCACCAGGCCGTCGGCGCCCAGCTGCTCGGCTGGCAACGCCACAATGCCGGCATGCTGAGCGCCCTGCTGGCCACGGCAACGCCGGAGCACGGAGGGTGGCCGGTGTGGGCACTCAACTTCGACGGAGAGACGCCGCTCGCCATCGACTACCGCGGGCCGCACGAGTTCGTGCGGGAGGTGCCGGCGATCTTCGAGATGGTCGAACTCGTGCACACGCTGTACCGCTGGACGGGCGACGCCGAGCTGCTCGGGCACCGTTCCTTCTGGCGGAACACCCTGGGCGCCTTCGTCGCGGCCAATGACACCCACCGCCCCAACGGCGTCGCCGAGGGCAGCGGGCTCGGCATCTTCGACGGGGCCGCCAGCTACAACGAGCACCCCACGGCGCGCTTCCGCGAGGCCGGGGACGCCTTCGGCGCCCAGTACGCCGCAACCCTCCACGCCGCCGCGCTGGAACGGGCCGGCGGTAACGTCGAGGAGGCCGAGCACTACGAGCGCACGGCGCGCGGGCTGGCCGAGTACTTCCGGAGCACGTGGAGTCGGAGCGCCGAGGCCGCGGGGGCGATCGTGAACGGCTGGACTGTCGACGGAGACCCCGTCACAACGTGGGGGCGGGAGACGACCTGGTTCATGCCGCTCAAGGGCCTCTTCGCCGACGACGGGCGGGCGGAGGCGCTGCTCGCCGAGATCGACCGGCTCTGCGCCGACCCCGTCGGCGCACCCGCGAACATCGAGGCGCTCAGCTACCTGCCTGACCTCTTCCTGCGCCACGGCGATGCCGACACGGCCTGGCGGTGGATGCGGCACATCTACGGCATCCGGAATGAGGCTCATGAGGTGCCGCAGCAGGGCCTGAACGGCAGCTACCCGGAGGTGTCGTTCACGCTCGTCGCCCAGGTCATCGGGCTGCTCGGCCTGCAGCCGAACGCGGCGGAGCGCACGGTCACGACCCGTCCGGTGCTTCCGGCCGGCATCTCCCGACTCGAGGCCTTCGACGTGCCCTTCGGCGACGGCACGATCGACGTGGGCACGATCCTCGACACTGCGGGACCGGGAACGGCCGCCGGCGCGCAGTGGTTGCGGAACGGCACATCGGAGGCCATTCGCTGGCGGCTCGCCGGTGGCGTAGAGCCGCGCTTCCAGGACCCGCACCTCGACAGCAGCGCCGCCCCGGCGGCGTCCGTCACCGTCGAACCGGGCGAGCGGATGACGCTGCCCGCGCCGTAGCGGGTGCGCTCAGGCGGTGCGCACCGGCGCCGTGGACTGCCGCGCGTGGAAGGTGGGCTCCATCAGCATCTCGTCGGTGCGCACGGGGCGGTTCTGAATCATCGTGACGAGGGTGCGGGCGCAGGCCTGGGCGAGGTGCTCGACCGGCTGCGCGACGCTCGACAGCGGCGGGTCGGTGAACTCCAGGATCGAGGAGTTGTTGTAACCGATGACCGAGACGTCCTCCGGCACGCGCAGCCCGCGCCGCTTGATCGCCCGGATGGCGCCGAGGGCCATGTCGTCGCTCGACGCCACGATCGCGGTCACATCGAGGTCGAGCAGGGCGTCGGCGGCATAGCGACCGCCGTCCACGCTGTAGTGGTAGCGGACGACGAGGTCTTCCGCCCCCTCGATGCCGCGGGCGTCCATGGAGTTCAGGAAGCCCTCGACCCTGCGGTCGGCCGGGGTGTTCCCGAGCGGTCCTGCACACATGCCGATCCGCCGGTGGCCGAGCTCGTAGAGGTGGTCGACGGCGAGTTCGGCCGCACGCCAGTCGTCCGTGGAGATCACGGGCGCATCCCCCTCCGCGAAGCCGCCGTTGACGCAGAGGTACGGAACGCCGCGGGATTCCAGCAGCGCGCGGGCCGAATCGTCGGCGTTCTGCAGCGTGTTGCTGGAGGAGAGGAAGATGGCGGCGGCGATGCCGGTGTCGACGAGGGCCTCGACGTAGTCGCGCTCGTACACCGAGCCGGGCAGCACGGGGCCGATCACGGCGCGCAGGCCGTGCGGGCTGAGGTCGGCCTCGATGGCGTTGCACATCTCCCCGAAGAACGGCGTCGCAAGGCCGGGAACGAGCACCAACACGATCTCGCCCTTGCGCGGGCGCTCGTAGCCGATCTGCCGCAACGCGTCCTCGACCTGTTCACGCGTGGTCGGCGACACACCGTACTTGCGGTTGAGCACGCGGCTGACCGTCGCCTCGCTGACCCCGGCCAGCGTGGCCACCTCGGAGAGCTTGGCCGACCCCGCTGGCGACCGGGTCTTCTTCGCCGGGCGCTGGGATCGATCCTCAGGCAGCTTCGAGACACTCGCGTCGGTCATACCGCTCATTCTGGTCGATAAACCCGACCGGGGGCTGCCGAAACCCGAATCGCTCCCTTCCCGGGGCACCGGGAGGAGTGCGCCGCGCACTCGGCAGGCTCAACCAGCGGAGCCCGCACGCTGGCTCGAGCGAGCGGCGCAGCGACGAAGGAGCAGCGACGCACGCGAAGCCCCGAGCGGATCAGCGGAAACTGTTGCCCGGCATCCGGTGCGCCGGGATCACGCCGCGCACTCGGCTTCGGGGGCGGCCTCGTTCCTCGGCTGCTCCCTCGAGCCAGCGTGAGAACGCACGCTGGCTCGAGCGAGCGGCGCAGCGACGAAGGAGCAGCGACGCACGCGAAGCCCTGAGCGGACCCACCGACACAGTCGCCCCGGCATCCGCCACGGCAAAAGAAAAAGCTCCAAGACGGCGAGATCTTGGAGCTTTAAAGGTGGGCCTAGACCCTGTAGCTGAGGCGGGGATCGATCCCGCGACCTCACGATTATGAGTCGTGCGCTCTAACCATCTGAGCTACTCAGCCGTGGGCTCTATGTGAACACAAAGCCAGGGCCCCGACCGGGATTTGAACCCGGGACCCCTTCCTTACCATGGAAGTGCTCTACCACTGAGCTATCGGGGCGAAACCATCTCGCTGTGACATTCACAGTGAATTTGGCAACCAGTAGAGAATATCAAAAGATTCGGGCGCCCGTGACCATCACGGGCTTTCGACGCCCGAAAGCGCCCACGCGGCGAAGTTCGGGCCCGTCGCGCTGAGCGTGATTCCGTCATCGGATGCCGCGAGCCGGGCGCCGCCGAAACCGTCGACTTCCGCGCCAAACAAGGGCAGCGGGGCATCAGACCCGGTGAAGGCGGTGGCGAGCGCCGCCGCGGGAATCGTCACGGAGAAGTCGCCACGCCCGGCCGCAACGAGCACAGAATTTTCCGCCGACTCGCGCACGAAGATCACCACGTCGTCGCCGACGTGCAGCCAGCGCATCCCGCCGCCATTCAGTGCCGGCTGGCTGCGCCGCAGCGCGATCAGCGCGGCGTAGAGCGCGGTGGTGTCGCGAGCGAGGTCTCGATCCGCTCGTTCCTCGCTGCTCGACCCGCGGGAGGGGTCGTCGTCGAGGAGCGACCACGGGATCGGCGTGCGCGAGGTCTCCCCGTCGACGCCGACGAGGCCGAACTCGTCGCCGGCGAAGACCACGGGGATGCCGGGCAGCGTCGCGGCGAGCCCGAACGCCACCGGGACCGTCCCCGGCAGCGCGCTGGTGAGGAAGCGGGGTGTGTCGTGCGTGTTCAGCGCGTTGAGCGTGCCGAGCCGGGTGCGCCACGGGAACCCGGAGACGAAGCGATTGTGCGCCTCGAAGAACTGCACCCCCGTGTGCGCGGGAACCTGGGCTGCGGCGAAACCGATGCCTCCTGCTGCCGCACTTCCGGGCCGCATGAGCCAGCTCCACAGCGGCCGCGTGAACGGCGAGTAGGTCATGGCCCCGTGCCAGGCGTCGCCCTGGAAGTCGCTCGCGGCGTCGTTCGTCGACTCCCCCAGCAGGATCGTGTCGGGATTCACCTCAGCCATGGTGCGCCGGATCGTCTGGCGCACCTCGGCGTTCAGGTCTTCCGCGCCGAGCCTGCCGGTCATGTTGGCCACGTCGATGCGCCAGCCGTCGAGGTTGAACGGCGGCTTCAGCCAGCGGGCAACGACCGAGTCCTGACCTTCGATGAAGCGTCGGCGCAGCTCGCGAGAGGCCCAGTTGAACTTGGGCAGGCTGGGGACACCGAGCCACGACTCGTAACCGTCGTTGGCGGCATCCCGCCAGTGGTAGAAGTCGCTCTCCGGCGCCTCCGGGTGGTGGTGCGCGGCCAGGAACCACTCGTGCGCGTCGCCGGAGTGGTTGCTGGTGAGGTCGCCGATCACGCGGATGCCGCGGGCGTGCGCCGCCTCGACCAGCCGCACCAGCGCATCGTCGCCGCCGAGAAGCGGGTCGACCGCGTCGAAGCTCAGCGCGTCGTAGCGGTGGTTGGAGCGGCCGGCGAAGACGGGCGTGAGGTAGAGCAGGTTGATCCCGAGCGCGTCGAGGTGGTCGAGGTGCTCGAGCACACCGTCGAGGTCTCCCCCGAAGAACTGCGCGCTGCGGCCGGGCGGATTCGGGTCGAGCGGATCGCCCCACGCCGCTGGAATCGCCCACTCCGGCAGCGGGCGCTCGTCGGCGGCGGCGGAGCGCGCGAAGCGGTCGGGGAACACCTGGTAGAGCACGCTGGAGGCGAGCCAGGCCGGCGGCCCGATCTCCGGCGCGCTGGCGACGAGCTTGAAGTCCTCGCTGTCCTTGGTCTCGGTGTCGTGCAGCCCCTCGGCGTTCAGCCAGAGCTGGCGCGGGGCGCCTGCGCGCCCGGAATCAGCGACTGCCTGACCCTGCAGCAGGAAGCGGTAGCCGTGCACCGGGTTCTCGACCTCGACCTCGGCCTGCCACCACTCCCAGCCGTTCCGCTCACCGAGCAGAACGGCCGGCGCGAACCGCGGCTCGTGGTTGGGGTTGGAGCGCACGCTCACCGCATCGAGTGTGGCGAGGCCGAGCGCCGCGAGCCCCTGCGGGCCTGCCGGCACCCGCAGCCGCACGCTCACCTCCTCGCCGAGCACGGGAGTCTGCGTCGAGACGTGCAGCGGGGAACCGTCGTGGTGGGGTGCGAGCATGTGCCTATTCTCCGCTTCTGCGGTGACGGGCGGCCCCGCCACGGCGTTAACCCTGCGTTACTTGACCGATCCGGCCGTCAGCCCGCCCACGATGTACTTCTGCAGGAACAGGAACAGCGCCATCACGGGCAGCGCCGCCATCACGGCACCGGCGCTGAACGCGCTCCAGTCTGCATAGCGCGGGTTGGAGACGAGCTTGGTGAGCCCGACGGCGAGCGTCTGCTGCTCCGGGTCGATGAGGATCACGGATGCCACCACGTACTCGTTGACCGTGCCGATGAAGCTCAGCAGCGCCACGACGGCGAGGATCGGGGCGACCAGGCGGAGGATGATCGTGAAGAAGATGCGGGCGTGCCCCGCACCGTCGATCTTGGCTGCCTCGTCGATCGATGCCGGCACCGTGTTGAAGAAGCCGTACATCAGGTAGGTGTTCACGCCGAGCGCGCCACCCAGGTAGACCATGATGAGGCCGAGGTGGGTGTTGAGGCCAAGCGCGGGGAACCAGTCACCGATGCGTGACATCAGCAGGAAGATGGCCACGACGGCCAGCAGCTGCGGGAACATCTGGATGATGACGATAGAGATGAGGCCGAAGCGGCGACCGGTGAAGCGCATGCGCGAGAAGGAGTACGCGGCGAGCGCGCCGAGGAACACGGTGGCGATGGCCGTGATGCCGGCCACGATCAGGGTGTTGGCGAACCAGTTCGGGTACGGGATCTCCGGGTTCGTCAGGATGCGCACGTAGCTGTCCAGGCCGATCGCCGAGAACAGGGCGTTCGAGCCCGTGAGCGTTCCCTGCGGGTTGAGCGAGCTGGAGAGCACGAACAAGAGCGGGAAGCACGAGAACACGATCATGACGGCGCCGACGACATGGCGCCATCCGGTCGCGCGGAACCAGCGACCGAACTTGAATGGGCGGCGTTCGAGGTGTGCCATGCCGTTCGGCCCTGCGGTCACTGCCCGCGTGGAGGTGTCGTCGGATGTGGTGGTGGCGTTCATTAGTTCAGGTCCTCCAGCGCCTTGGTCTTGCGGAAGCTGATGATCGCGATGATCGCGACGACGATGAAGATGATGATCGAGAACGCGCTGGCGAGGCCGTAGTCACGCGTCTGACCGGTGAAGGCCACCTTGTAGACCATCGAGATCAGGATGTCGGTGTAACCCACCGGTATCGGTGCGCTCGAATCTCGCGGACCACCATTCGTCAGCATGTAGATCAGGTTGAAGTTGTTGAAGTTGAACGCGAAGGATGCGATCAGCAACGGCGCGACCGAGACGAGCAGCAGCGGCAGCTTGATCAGGCGGAACACCGCCCATGGCTTCGCCCCGTCGACGGTGGCCGCCTCTTGCAGCTCCTCCGGGATCGACTGCAGCGCCCCCGTGCAGACGAGGAACATATAGGGGAAGCCGAGCCAGAGGTTGACGATGAGGATCGAGACCTTCGCCAACGTCGGATCGGTGAGCCATGGCACGGATGCCCCGCCGAGGAGCACCTGGTTGATGAAGCCGAAGCTCTCGTTCATCATGCCGGCCCAGACGAGCGCGGAGAGGAAGGACGGGAAGGCGTAGGGCAGGATCATCAGCACGCGGTAGAACTTGCGGCCGCGCATGCGCATGTCATTGAAGACGATCGCGAGGAAGAGCCCGAGGAAGAAGGTCGTCGCCACCGAGACGATGGCGAAGACGAAGGTCCAGATCGTCACGTAGACGAGCGGGCCGCGGATGCTCTCATCGGTGAGCGCGCGCACGAAGTTGTCTGCGCCGACCACGATCTGCCAGCCGGGGAGCAGCTGCTCGCCGTCATCCGCCGTGAACGCGCCGGTGCCGTTGTCGGTGTACACGGTGCCGGTCGTGGTGTCGGTCATGGTGCCAGCGGCCTCGTCGTACTCGAGGGTGGAGACGTAGAGGTAGCCGCTCGTTCCGTCGGGCGTGCGCAGGGCGCCGTCGTTGGGGTCGTCGGTTGCCGGCACGGCGAGCGCCGTGATCTCGTCGCTCTGCGCGATGATCTCCTGGAAGCTCAGGGTGCTGTATCCGTCGAGGGCGACGGCCTTGCCACCCTCGAGCTCGGCGTCGTCGACGGGGCGCAGCGGGGTCTCGGCATTGCCGACGCTCACCTCGCCGTCGGGGTCGGTGACCAGGAGGTTGAGGGAGCCGGCCCGCTCGAGCACCGTCACGGCGAATGTCGGCGAGTCCTCGACGCGCTCCAGCGCCGAACTCATCAGCGCGGAGACGGCCTGCTCCTTGGTGCCGTTGTGGCCGGTGCCATAGTTGGTGAAGCCGATGTACGCCGTGTAGCCGAGCACGAACACCTGGAAAACGAGCAGGAAGATCACGCCGGGCGTGAGGTACTTGGCCGGCAGCTTGCGCCTGCCGAGGTAGATCCAGTTGATCAGCCCCGTCGCGACGACGATGATGCCGATCACGAGCCATTCGCGCTGGGCCAGAAGAATGAAGATCGCGGTCAGCGCGAGGGCATCGAGAATGCCGAGCGCGATGATCTTGACGAGGATCACACGGATGCCGCCGGATGCCGCATCGGCGATGTTCGACGCCTTGCGCTGCCTCGGGGTCAGCTTCGGTGGCTCCTCCGGCGCGGCCTCGCGGCCGGTGGAGACGTTCTCGGTCGTGCTACTCATTCGTTGCCTGCTCTTCTCGCGCTCACGTACAGAGATTCCGGGGCGGATGCCGCTGGCATCCGCCCCGGAATCTCGGGGTGCTACTTGTTGATTGCGGCCTCGACGTCGGCGGCAAGCTTCTGCCACGTCGCGACGGGGTCTGCGCCGTTGATGATCTCGGCCTCTGCGATGCCCCAGTACTGCCAGACGGCGCCCATGGCCGGGATGGCCGGCATCGGCACGGCCTGCTCACCGACGGCGGCGAAGCCGGCGATGATCGGGTCTGCAGATGCGGTCTTGGCGGCGGCGGTCAGCGCGGGGAGCACGTTGCCGGCCTTGAACAGCTCGAGCTGTACGTCTTCGGTGCCGATGTAGTTGACGAGGAAGTCGTTGGCGGCGACCTTGTTCTTCGACTCCGAGGAGAGGTAGAAGCCCTTGACTCCGGCGAACGGCGATGCCATCTCGGCGGTCGGGCTCGGCACGGTGTCGATGGCGACGTTGATGCCGGCGTCGACGGCGGCGCCGACGTTCCACGGGCCGGTCAGCCAGAAGGCCGCGGTGCCGTCGAGGAAGGACTGCTTGGCGATGTCACCGTCGATGTCGGTGTTGAAGACTCCGGTGCCGTTCTTGCCCTGGCTGCCCAGCCAGGTGGCGAACTGCTCGCCGCCGGCGTTGCCGATCTGCAGGTCGGTGGGGTCGTAGCCCTCGGCGTTGGTGCCGAAGACGGGGGCGCCGAACGCGGTCTGGAACGGGTACAGGTGGTAGGGGTTGCCCTCAGCACCCTGCTCGACGACGAAGGGCTGGGCGAGGCCGGCGGCGGTGCCCTTGGCGATCATGTCGTCGAAGTTCGCAGCGGCCTCGGGGATGATGTCGGCGTTGCGAAGAACGGCGATGTTCTCGACGGCGTAGGGCAGCAGGTAGACCGAACCCTCGTAGGTGGCCGCGTCGATTGCAACGGGCAGGTAGTTGGCGGCGCTGTCGCCGAGCTCGAGCGGCGCGACGACGCCGTTCGTGGAGAGCTCACCGGCCCAGTCGTGGGCACCCATGGTGATGTCGGGGCCCTTGCCGGTCGGAACCTGCTGGATGAAGTCATCCTTGATGGTGTTGTTGTCCTTGCCGACGATCTTGACCTCGACACCGGTCTTCTCGGTGTACGCGGCGGCGGCACCCTTCAGCGCGTCGACGCGCTCGGAGTCGACCCACACCGTGAGCGCACCGGCCGAAGCACTGGCCTCATCGCCGGAGCCGGATCCGGAGTCGCCGCTCGCGCAGCCCGCCAGGGAGATCGTTGCGACGGCCGCGACTGCGAGGGCAGCCAGCAGGCCCTTCTTCTTCACCATCATTGGTGTGCCTTTCGTTAAGCGCTGTGAGTTGACCCCGCAGCCGCCGCGATCACACCCGATGGTGCATCGTCACGCCCGAAAGGCCGTTCTCTCGATGTGCTGCGTTCGCTGCGCGAGTGTGACCTCGGAAACGATGCAAGCGATTACATGTATACCCGCTCGCTTCGGCAATCACAACTCGCCGTGATCAGACCGTTACGCATGGATGCAGGCCAAAATTCAATGCAGGCGATGACAGCGACGCGCCATCGAGGTGTAACCGCTTTCATTTCGCGGCGAATCATCGTATGGTTTCCGTCATGACTACAGAGTGGTGGCGCACTGCCGCGATTTACCAGATTTACCCCCGCTCCTTCGCAGACGCGAACGGTGACGGCATGGGCGACCTCGCCGGCATCACCTCCCGGATGCCGGCCCTGGCCGAACTGGGCATCGACGCCATCTGGCTCTCCCCGTTCCAGACCTCCCCCCAGCGCGACGCCGGCTACGACGTCGCCGACTACTGCGATGTCGACCCGCTGTTCGGCCGGCTGGCCGACTTCGACGAGATGCTCGCAGAGGCGCACGCCCGCGGCATCCGCGTGATCGTCGACCTCGTGCCGAACCACTCCTCCGACCAGCACCCCTGGTTCGTCGAGGCCCTCGCCGCGGACGAGGGCAGCGCAGAGCGCGCCCGCTACCTGTTCCGCGACGGCAGCGGCGAGAACGGCGAGCTGCCCCCGAACAACTGGGAATCGGTCTTCGGTGGCCGAGCCTGGACCCGCGTGACCAACCCGGACGGCACCGCGGGCCAGTGGTACCTGCACCTCTTCGACAGCTCCCAGCCCGACTTCGACTGGAGCAACGAGGAGGTACGCGAGGAGTTCCGCCGCATCCTGCGCTTCTGGCTCGACCGGGGCGTCGACGGCTTCCGCGTCGATGTCGCCCACGGCCTGGTCAAGGCCGAGGGCCTGCCCGACTACACGCCGCCGGCCGAGGGCGGCAGCATGGGCGGGGCCGCCGGCCTCGAGGGCCTGAACGAGGGTGCGCTCGACGAGCTGCCGAGCGCACCGTATTGGGCGCAGGACGGCGTGCACGAGATCTACCGTGACTGGCGTGCACTCCTCGAGGAGTACCCCGGCGAGCGGATCCTGGCCGCAGAGGCCTGGGTCGACCCGCTGCCGCGCACCGCGCTGTGGGTGCGCCCAGACGAGATGCACCAGGCGTTCAACTTCGCCTACCTCGAGACGCCGTGGAAGGCCGACGCCCTCCGTCGCGTGATCGACGACTCCCTGGCGACCTTCGCCTCGGTCGGCGCCCCCAGCACCTGGGTGCTCTCCAACCATGACGTTGTGCGCCACGCCTCCCGGCTCGCACTCACGGCCGAGAACCCGCAGGGCCACGGCATCGGGCCGAAGTCCAAGGGCCTGCCCATCGCCGAGCTCGGCCTGCGCCGTGCTCGCGCGGCCACCGCGCTGATGCTCGCCCTGCCCGGCAGCGCATACATCTACCAGGGTGAGGAGCTCGGCCTGCCCGAGGTCATCGACCTGCCGGACGACGCCCGCCAGGACCCGACCTGGTTCCGCACCGATGGTGAGCGCTACGGCCGCGACGGATGCCGCGTCCCGCTGCCCTGGGAGGGCACCTCCCCCTCATACGGCTTCGGCCCCGGCACCGCCTCGTGGCTGCCGCAGCCAGCCGAGTGGGCGGAACTCGCCCGCGACAAGCAGTCCGGCGTCGAGGGTTCGACCCTTGAGATGTACAAGCTCGCCCTGCGCCTGCGCCGCGAGCTCGGCCTGGCATCCGGCACCCTGGAGTGGCTCGGTGCGGAGGAGCTCACTGCGGGCGACGACCTCGTCGCCTTCCGCAACGGCGGCGTCACGGTGATCGGCAACACGGGCTCAGCCCCCGTTCTGCTGCCCGCAGCCCTCGGTGGCACGGTGCTGCTCACGAGCGGCCCGCTGGGCGCCGACGCCGGTTCGGCCATCACGCTGCCCGCCGACACGACCGTCTGGCTGTCCGCCTAGCGACGACCACCAAAACGCAGGAGGAGAGCGTCGCCAGCCGCATATGCGAGCCGGCGGCGCTCTCCTCCTGCGTTTATGCGCGTCACCACGTCGGGCCGCGGTGCACGCCGCGGCGTACGAGCGCGAGCAGGCCGGCTTCAACCCGCTCCCGTTGCTCCATCACCAGCCGGTAGCTCACCCGTACAACGAGGTAGCCGCGCTGGAGCAGCTCCCAATCGCGTTCACGGTCTTCCTCGAAGCGGTTGGCGTGGAAACCGTAGCCGTCGAGCTCGACGACCAGACGGTCACCGATCAGCATGTCCACCCGGCCGACACCATCGATCTGCACCTGCGTGCGCAGAGCCACCCCGTGGGCGCGCATGAGCAGTCGCACGATCGTTTCCAGCCCGGATTGGCTGCCGGCATCCGCCTTGTCGATGCTGCGCCACCGCGACGGCAGGGTCAAAGCCTTGAGTTCCGGCAGCTGCCACACCCCGATCAGTCCCTGATTCAGCGCAGAATCGAGCGCGACGAGCGCCGCCACCTCGTCGGAGCAGCCGAACATCTCTGCCAGGGCCTGCAATAGCGGGTCCGCCGCCGTGCGCACCGGACCGCGGCGATAGTGCACGCACACGCCGTGGCGCGTCGGCTGCAGCGGCGTTCCGCCGCCCGGTGAAGAGAGTCTGGCAGCGCTCGATGACACACGCACGTGCAGGACCGGATCGGCGATCGTCCAGAGGCCGCTGAGCGCGGCAACGGATGCACCGGTGAGCGCACCTCCCACGCGCACAGCGCTGACCAGCTCGCTCGGTGCACCGTGGCTGGCGAACCAGCCGTTGCGCACACGTTGGATTTCGCCGGAACGCGCCGCTGCGGCGACCTCCGCACGACTGATTCCCGCGAACTCCAGGGACGCATAGTGGGCGACGCCGCCGAAGGCGGCAAGGATCGAGGCAAGAGACATGCCTCCAGCGTCGCGAATGCACTGGCGCCGACACGGGCGCGTTCGGCATCTGTGCACAACAGCGGCGATGACGGCAGCTGTGGAGCAGAGCTACCCGCGCGACTCCGCCAGAAACGCAGGAGGAGAGATACGCCAGGCGTCAGAGAGACCCGGCGAGGCTGTGGTCCTGCGTTTTCGCGGGCAGGCGGCTAGTTGGTGTTGGCGTTCAGCCAGTCGAGCGGGTCGACCTTGGTGCCGCTGATGCCGCCCAGGCGGATCTCGAAGTGCAGGTGCGGGCCCGTGCTCATGCCGGTGTTGCCCGTGTTGCCGATCACGTCGCCGGCCTTCACGGTGTCGCCGACGGAGTAGAGCATCGTTCCGTGCTGCATGTGCGCGTAGACACTGGTGATGGTCTCGCCGTTGATCTGGTGCTCGATCATCATGTGCACGCCGAGGCTGCCCTCGCCGTCTTCGGCGAGGGTCACAACGCCGTCGGCGATCGACTGGATCTCGGCGCCGAGGCCCGGGTTGAAGTCCTGGCCGCCGTGGTTGCTGGAGCAGCCGGCGCAGTCGCGGTAGCCGAAGCGGTCGCCGACGTGGACGCCGACGGCGAACGGCCACTGCACGGTGCCGTTCGGGTTGTTGACGAAGGTCGCTTCCATGCGGATGCCGCTGGCCGCAGCGGCCTCGGCGATCGTGGAGGTCTCGTAGCCGTCCGTCTGCACGGCGATCGAGTCTGCCCCGCTCGCAACGATGGACTGGCCGGGCTCAGTGCGGGTCGGACTGTTCGCGAGAAGGGTCGCGGCCTTGACGTCGTCGGCCGTCAGGAGCGCCTCGGCCGGGACCGAGGTCGCCACGGCCATGAGAGCGACGAAGCCCATCGCGACGACGACGGAGGTCTTCGCGACGAGGCGGCGCCCGAGCGGCCGGAGCGCGCTCGCCTTGCTCGGCGCCGGAGCGGATGCCGCGGACGCCGTCGCCGGGCTCGCGGCCCCAGAGGCGAGAGGCGCGGAAGCGAAGGGCGCTGCGGTGATGGGCTCGGAAGCCGACGGCGCTGCGGTGAATGGCGTAGAAGCGAAGGGCGCTGAGCGGGTGACCTCGGGTGTCGCGTTCGCGGGCGTTGCGGCGCTGCGGCGGCTCGGCGCGATGGGGAGCGGCACGTCCGCGACCATGGGGCCGAGGCCTCTGACCGTGCGGCGCTCTCCGGGCACGGCGCCGAAATCGGCCGAGACCGTCGGGGTCGGGGCCGCATCGACGTCGACGGAGGCGGCGCGGCGCGAACGGCGCTGGAGCGGGGCCTCGGAGGAAGCGACCTCGGTGGCAACGACGGGCGGCTGCTCGACCGTCGGGATGCTGATGGATGCCTTGGGCGCTGCGGCGAGCGACTGCGCGGTGGCCAGCGGGGCGGCATCCGGTGTCGGCAGCACGAGCGATTCGAGCAGCGCGGAGTAGGAGGCGGCCGTGCGCGGAGCCGGCTCCGGCTCCGGCTGCGGTGACGACTGAGGCGCTATCGGGATGACGGCCGTGCGGGTCGGAACCTCAGGCACGATCGGCAGAACAGCGGTCGCGGTCAGACCGCTCGGCTCAACGACCGCCTGCTCCTCCTGGGGCGTCGCGAGCGACGGCTGTGCTGCAAGCTCGATCGCGCGTTCCCGCTCGCGGATCTCACGCCGCGTCAGCGGTCGATTCGAGCCGGAGGGAGTGACGTCGACACCCGGCTGGACCGGTACACCAGTGCCAGACGCAGGGGCGTCCGGGGCAGTGGTGTCAGCAAGCAAAATGGGGGGCTTTCAGCGAGGTGTTCAAGATAAAATTGAGGTGATCACCCTGGCCTCGCCAAAGTAACGAATTCATAAAGGCTAGCGGGCGCAGTATGAAAAATCCATGTGAACGGATGCGTTTCCCCCCTAACGGGGGTAATCACTACTGGGGGCATGTTCACCAGGCGTTCACCGTCGTGCGCTAACGACTGTGTGCGGATTCACGGGCGCATCACGGCGACAGCACCGGTGAATCAGGGCTGACTCACCGGTGAATCACGGGAACTTCCGGGCTGCGCCTTGCCCGATAGAGCACGTGGGGGGCAAGCGGGTGGTTGTCTGGCAGTGCCGGGTGCCGGAAGTCGCCGGCCACGTCGCGCACCATGCCGATGCGCTCCATCACGCGCTGCGAGCGCACGTTCGAGCGCGCGGTGAACGACACGATCTCGCTGAGGCCGACGGTGCCGAATCCGTACGCCAACACCGCGGAGGCCGCCTCGCTCGCATAGCCGTTGCCCCAGGCGTCCGCGGCCAACCGCCAGCCGATCTCGACGGCCGGCCCGGGTTCGAATCCGTGCGGCGAGGTGAAGTGTGCGGTGAAGCTCGGCACCGCGAGCCCGACGAAGCCGATGAACCGCCCGGAGTCCAGCCGTTCCACCGCCAACAGGCCGAAGCCGTTCCGCTCGAAGCCCGCTTCGATGCGGTCGATCAGCGCGTCGGATGCCGCGCGATCCAGCACCGCGGGAAAGTACTCCATCACGGCCGGGTCGGCGTTCATCCGGGCGAAGGGCTCCCGGTCGGCATCCGTCCAGCGCCGCAACAGCAGGCGCTCCGTGACGATCCGCGGCCCCGGAGCGGGCGGCGCGCTCACGCCGAGGTGCCGATGCCGGCCTCAA
>CAZZNX010000012.1:18286-42984 GCA_964655795.1 uncultured Leifsonia sp.
GTGCAGCTCATCGAAGAGTCCGGACTCGGCGGCGATCACCAGCTGCGCGGTCGCTGGGGCACCGTGCAGACCGGCGACGCGGGCACCGGCCTCCCGCGCGATCAGGGCGCCGGCGGCGTGATCCCACGGGTTGATGTGGCGCTCGTAGTAGCCGTCGAGACGGCCGGATGCCACGGCGCAGAGATCCAGTGCGGCACTGCCACCACGGCGGATGTCGCGCACCCGCGGCAACAGCCCGCCCAGCACCGCGCCCTGAGCGGCACGGCGCTCGGCAATGTAGGAGAAGCCGGTTCCGATCAGGGCGTGCGCGAGCGTTGGATCGGCGTTCACCTGCAGGAGCTCCGGCGCACCCGGCTCGCGGTCAAGGCGCTCCAGCCAGGCCCCGCCGCCCGCACTGGCCGTGTAGAGCTCACGAACGGAGGGCGCGTAGACGGCTCCGGCGAGCGCCCGCCAGGTGGCCGTCGGCTCGTCATCGGCGGCGGCGTCTGGGTCGAGTTCACCCACTGCGATGCTCACCGCCCAGGTGGGGTTGCCATAGAGGTAGTTGACGGTGCCGTCGATGGGGTCGACGACCCAGACCAGCCCAGAGCTGCCGGCCGCGGCATCCGATTCCTCGCCGTAGAAACCATCATGAGGGCGTTCGGCCGCGATCAGCGCCCGGATCAGTGCCTCGGTCTCGCGGTCGGCGGCCGTGACGACGTCGACGTCGCTCGACTTGCTGGCCGCGACCGAGACCCCCTCGCGTCGGCGATCCTCGGCGAGCGCGCCCGCCTCGAGCGCGATCCGGCGGGCAGTCTCCAGCAGTTCAACACTCATACGCCAACGCTACTCGCCACTCCCGCCCGCGAGTTGGCGCAATCGGCCCCATGGCGATGCTCGAAGGGGCCGATCGCGCCAACTCGCCGCCCGCGCTGTGCGGGCGGCGGGGCGAAGGCTAGGCGACGAGCGTTGCAGCGGCCGTCGCGAGCTCCTCGCGCAGCGGTGTGGTCGGGCGGCCGATGATGCGGGCGAGCTCGCCGCTCGTCTCGGCCAGCAGCCCGTCACGGATGTTGCCGTCGAGTGCGACGACGAAGCCAGCGGTGCCTGCATCGAGGCCGGCCTGCTCGAGGGCGGCCAGGTGCTCCTCCGGGCTGAGGCTGCGGAAGCTGACCGGGCGCCCGAGCACCTCGGCAGCGGCCTCGGCGAACTCGGCGTGGCTCCAGGCGACGTCGCCGCTCAGCTCGTAGATCGCCCCGCTGTGGCTCGCATCGACGAGCACGAGCGCCGCGGCGGCCGCGTAGTCGGCCCGGCTGGCGCTGGCCACACGCCCCTCGCCGACGCTGGCCGCGATCTCGCCGCTCGCGGCCGCCTGGCTGAGCGCGCCGAGGTAGTTCTCGGTGTACCAGCCGTTGCGCAGGATCGTGGCCGGGATGCCGGAGGCGGCGATGAGTTCCTCCGTCGCCTTGTGCTCCGGCGCCAGGATCAGGGCGGAGCTCGTGGCGGCGGGCGCGCTCGTGTAGACGAGGCGGCCGACGCCGGCAGCCTTCGCCGCGTCGATGACGGCGGCGTGCTGGGCGACCCGCTGACCGACCTCGCTGCCGGAGATGAGCAGCACGGCATCCGCCCCGGTGAAGGCCTGCTCGAGCGCTGCCCCGTCGGAGTAGTCGGCGACGACGGTGCGGATGCCGCGCGCCTGCAGCTCCGCGAGGCGCTGCTCGTTACGGCCGGTGCCGACGATCTCTGCGGCCGGCGTTCCGCCCCCCAGCAGTGCGTCGATGACGAGGGCGCCGAGCTGGCCCGTTGCTCCGGTGATGACGATGGTCATGGTGTTCCTTTCGAGTGCGCCCAGCTGGCCGCGGATGTCACGACCACTCTGGCCGTCGCCGGGTACAACCCCGCCGACCCGAGGTTACTTCCCAGAAGGAGGTACCCACCTTTTGGTAAGGTACGCACATGACGGTGAGAAATGAGCAACTGCAGGGAATCCCGGGAACGACGGCGGGAATCTTTCCGGCGGCCTGTCCGAGCCGCACCGTGCTCGACCACGTCACGAGCAAGTGGGGCGTGCTCGTACTCCTCGCCCTCTCGCGCGAACCGCACCGCTGGGGCGAACTCCGGCGCGGCATCGAGGGCATCAGCGAGAAGATGCTGGCACAGACGCTGCGCACCCTCGAGAGTGACGGTTTCGTGCTGCGCGAGGTGCAGGCGGTGATCCCCCCGCGCGTGGACTACAGCCTCACCGCGCGCGGCCGCGAACTCACGGGACACCTGCTGCCGCTGATGGGCTGGATCGACGACAACGCCGCCGAGATCCTGGCGCCCCGAGCGAGCTGAGTCGGCCCCGCCGATGCGGGATTGGCCTATGCGGGATTGGCCGAGGCGGGATTAGCCGGTGACGGTCCCCCGATCGCCACCGGCTCCATGCGACTGTCCCCCGACGGTGCATGTCCCTTCGTACGATCGTACTATAACTGGACGGCGTTCCCCGGCGACGCGGCCAGGACGCGGCTCGGCTGGAACACCCCGAGCAGGCTGAGCTCGCGCTCGAGCAACTCCTCGATGCGCTCCGGCAGATCCTCCCGCCCGGTGAGACGCTGTGACACCTCCTGCACGCCGTAGAAAGCGGCGACGAGATGCCAGGCCTCGGTCGCGAGGTTCCGGCCGGGCGGGATCTCGCCGTCATCCGCCGCCTCGTTCAGGCACTGCGCGATCACAGCCACCCAGCTCACGTACGGCGTGGGAAAGGTGGCGGGGATGACGTCGTACTCGCGGAGGAGCCGCACCGCGGCACGCACGCGCACGTTGTCGCGGAAGGCCATGCCCACCGTGCGAAGCGAGGTGACGACCGCGGCCATGCCGCGCAGGGGAACGGGTGAGCCGATGATGTTCGCAAACGACACGTGGGCGTATGCGCCCTCCACGATCTCGACGGCGAGGTCGACCTTGGCCTTGAAGTGGTACTGCACGAGCCCCTTGCCGACGCCTGCGCGCTGGGCGATGCCCCCGATCGACGTCCCGGCGTAGCCCTTCTCGGCGAACTCCTCGGCCGCAACACTGAGGATGCGCTCGCGGGTCTCGGCCGAGCGCGCAGTCGAGGTTGATGCCGAGCTCGAGCGCACGGTCGAAACGATCATGTCGGTTGGACTCCTTCGCTCGCGCTGGCTGCTCACAGTGTCGCAGACCCGGTAAGCGGGAAGCTGTGCGGCGCGACAGCGGAGTACTTTGAATGCACGACTATGAGAGGAGCGGGGCGAAGCCTCACGGATGCGGGCCCCCCAACACATATGGAAAGCACCATGAAGGTCATAGCGTTCCTGCTCGCAGTGACGGCGGGAATCGTCGCGATCATCGGCGGCGTGCCGTTCGCCGGTCTGCTCGCACTGCTTGCCGCCGTTGCTGTCATCGTCCCGGTGAAGAAGACAGGACGATCCGATAGCTGAGGCGATGCCGACCGCGAAGCGACGAAACCCCGGAATCGCAGTGATTCCGGGGCTGGTGGTGGCGAGTGAGGGATTCGAACCCCCGAATGCTGAGCAGTCTGATTTACAGTCAGATCCCTTTGGCCGCTTGGGTAACTCGCCAGCGCGCACCCGACCATATGTTGCCACCTGACCGAAGACGCTCCACAAGCATACTTACCATCGGCCATCTCGTGAAATTGAGCCGCGCTCCTCCGTGTTTTCGGGCGTTTCGGATGCCGCGGCGCACGCGTGGAGCAGCGGTCGGAGTGCTCTGAATCGCTAGACTTCTGGCGTATCCAGCATGCTCAGCGGAAGGCGGCGATGCAATGGCCGGCATCGAAGAGGTGGCGAAGCTCGCGGGCGTCTCCACCGCGACCGTTTCGCGCGCGCTGAGCGGCAACGGTTCGGTCTCGCAGGCCACCAAGCTCAAGGTGGAGGGGGCAGCCGAACAGCTCGGCTACGTCGTCTCGTCGAACGCGTCGAGCCTGGCATCCGGCCGCACCAAGAACATCGGCGTCGTCGTGCCGTTCCTCAACCGCTGGTTCTTCTCCACCGTGCTCGAAGGCGCCCAGCAGGCACTGCTGCGCGACGGCTACGACATCACGCTCTACAACCTCTCCGGCGACGGTGCCGAGCGGCACAGCGTGTTCGAACACTTCCTGTTGCGCCAGCGCGTCGACGCCGTCATCGCGATCTCGCTCGAGCTCACGGCCGACGAGGTCTCCCGCCTGCACCGCCTGAAGAAGCCGCTCGTCGGCGTCGGCGGCCCGATCCCCGGCGTGCGCACGCTCGCCGTCGACGACACGGCCGTCGCCAGGCTCGCCACCGGCCACCTGATCGCACTCGGCCACCGCCGCATCGGCCACATCGGCGGCGTGCTCGAACTCGACGTCGACTTCCACCTGCCGAGCAATCGCCGCGTCGGCTACGAGAGCGCGCTGCGGGATGCCGGGCTCGACGTCGATCCCGCCCTGTTCCGCCCGGCAGACTTCACCATCCAGGGCGGCTACCAGGCGGCCAAGCAACTGCTCGGCAGCCCGTACGGGCGCCCGAGCGCGATCTACGCCGCCAGCGATGAGATGGCGATCGGCGCGATCCTCGCCGCCAAGGACCTGGGCCTCAGCGTCCCGCGGGACGTCTCCATCATCGGCATCGACGACCACGACCTGGCCGAGTTCTTCGGGCTCAGCACCGTCGCTCAGTTCCCGCGCGCACAGGGCGAGAAGGCGGTGCAGATGCTCATGGAGGAGCTGCACCCGGAGCGGCACGATCCCGTGCAGAGCTCGATCGCGCTGCCGTTCGAGCTGGTCGTGCGCTCCAGCACGGCGACGCCGAGCGCCGAATAGCGGCGAGCGGCCCGCGGCATCAGCCCGCCCGGCCCACGATTCGGCGGCAAAGGCTAACATCGAGGCATGGCTGATTCCACTTTTGACATCGTCTCCAAGGTCGACCCGATGGAGGGCGAGAACGCCCTGCACCAGGCTCAGAAGGAGGTCGCTCAGCGCTACGACTTCAAGAATGTCGGCGCCTCCATCGAGCAGACCGGCGAGAAGGTCCTGATCAAGGCGAACAGCGAAGAGCGCGCCAAGGCGATCCTCGAGGTCTACGAGGCCAAGCTGATCAAGCGCGGCATCTCGCTGCGCAGCCTGGATGCCGGCGAGCCGTTCGCCTCCGGCAAGGAGTACCGCATCGAGACCTCGCTGAAGGCGGGCATCGACTCGGAGAACGCGAAGAAGATCAACAAGATCATCCGCGACGAGGCGCCGAAGAGCGTCAAGAGCCAGATTCAGGGCGATGAGCTGCGCGTCTCGTCGAAGAGCCGCGACGACCTGCAGGAGACCATGTCGCTGCTGAAGGGCAAAGACCTCGACGTCGCCCTGCAGTTCGTCAACTTCCGCTGACGCACCCCTCTCGAGGCTGCGGTCACCTCCGCGACCGGCAAGTCGCCGCGGTGTCTTTGTTGTAGCTTGCTCCATGTTCGTGGCAGTGCAACTACCTCCTTGTTCACCGAGTCACCCGCCCGCGACTCGGATCGAAGCGCGAGGCTCCGCTGGCGGTCAACTGCGACGCCAGTGCAGCCCTACTATTTCGCGATCGAGGCCTCGATGAGCCGGGCGGCCTTGGCCGCGCCGTCTTCATGTGCGTACGCCTCGCGCACCTCGGAGGCGGCGTTGCGAAAGCGCGGCTCTGTGATCACACGCTGCACCGCTTCGAGGAAGACGGGCTTCGACACATCCTTCGGCGAGACCGCGATCGCGTTGCCGCGTCGCTCGCAAGCGCGTACGTGCCAGGTCTGCTCCGGCTGCAGGCCCATCCCCACGAACGGCACGCCCGTCGCGCACGCGGTCTGCACCGTTCCCTGCCCCCCGTGCACGACCGCGGCATCCACCAATCCGCCCAGCTTGTGTGCCGGCAGCAGCTCGGTCACGTGCACGTTGGCGGGCACGGCGTCACCGGGCTCGAGGTAGTGCTCAATCGGCGCGATGACGTGAACGGGCAGCTCACCGAGTGCCCGCGCTGCCGCAAGCGCGAGTGCCCGATCAGCCGAAGAGCCGAGTGCGAGATAGATCAGAGGCTCGGATGCCGAGGCAAGTTCGTCGACGATTGGCGGGACGGGTGCGTCGATGTGAGCGAAGATCGGCCCGATGCGCTCGAACCCGGGGGGAACCCGGAAGCCGTCCAGTTCCCACGGCATCTCGGTGAGCAGGTTCCGGTCCGCGGTGAGCAGTGATGCGACCGTGCGCAGCGGGGGGACGCCGTTGGCCTTCGCGACCTTGGTGAACGACCGAGGAGCGAGCGGAGCACGCGTGTAGATCCAGCGGAACAGGGAGGTGGCGACACGGTCAGCCGCCCGCGCCGGCCAGCTCTCGCCGCGGACGAACTCCATCCGTGTGGTCTGCTCGACCTGCGCGATGGTGAGAGCGAACGGCACCGGGTAGAACAGGGGCACCTTCTCGGCGCGCGCCGAGATGTAGGACGTGAGATTTGATCCTGTCACCACCACGGGCGCTGCCAGCTCGCGGATGAGTCTGCGCTCGACGTCGACGCGCGCGGTGACGAGCTCGGTGGTGAACGGGGTCCGCAGCGCGCGACCCTGGTCGAACGCGATCGCCTGTCGGCGCTCGGCCGCCGACCATGATGGCTCGCTGGCTCGATACTCGAACCCGGCATCTACGATGAGCGAGACGAAATCGTCCTCGTAACCCATGAACACCGGGTGATGAATCGGATCGAGCGCACGTGCGACCTGGATCATCCGGGTCGTCTCCGCCAGGTTGAAGGTCACCGGGCAGAAGAGGATATTGGCCATTCCGAGATCCCTTCGAGTAGCTGTCGAAACGCTGTGAGAGCGCTGGCGATGGCTACGAGCACCGCGATGTCGCCGAGCAGTGGCAGCGTGAGGTCGCGCTCGTCTGCCATTGCGCCGAGGTCACCCACCAGCGCGAACATCTCGCTCCGGTAAGCACGAGCATCGACCGCAGCGAGATCGGGCAGGCGGACGTACTCCGCGACAGCGGTTGTCGATGATGCGGTGGAGAGCGGCTGCTTGGTACCCCTGCGTCATGAAGGCGTGCGCGGGCGCGTCGTAAACGCGCGCCTGACGTTCGCGCGACAACGGCCGCGGTGTCCTTCGCATTGCGTGAGCGTACCATTCCGGAACCAATCTGGTATGCACATGCCAAGACCGCGGACGCGTTGGGGATGCAGTGGGCAGACCGTCTCGCAGAGCCGGCGGGAGCCGCGCCGTGGACGGCGCGGATCGCGACCGTGTGGAGCGAGTGCTTCGGGTAGGTGACCAGCCGCCGTCCGTGTGGGCGCCCCTCTCCGGGTCAGACCGCGCACGCTGTTGGCCCCGTCGAGCGCGTCGAGGTGTTCATGAGCCACGGTTCTGCTGCAGTGGGTCGCACTCTCCGGGCCGTTCGCGGCGCGGGTGCCCTCCCCTCGCTGAGCACCCCTCCGCTGGTTGAGCTTGTCGAAACCCCTCCGCCGAGCTGATTTCGACAAGCTCAATCAACGGGGTGGCCGGCGGAGACGGTTAGTGCACGAAGTAGCCGCGCAGCCAGCGAGTGATCGCGGCGTACGCGGCCTCGCGCACCGGCTTGGCCGAGAGCATCACGTCGTGGATGGCGCCGTCCAGGCGCTCGACCGTCACACCCGGGGCGAGGCGGAGCGAGCGCACGGCGATGTCGTCGACGACCAGCACGATGTCGCTCGTCGTCATCGCCGGCGACCAGACCAGCGAGATCGTCGAGCGCGCCGACATCAGGGAGAGCACGGGTGTACCGACGTCGATGCCGGCCGCAATCGTGCCGTGCCCGAACAGCACGGCTTTCAGCCAGGCCGGGTGCGTGGGAAAGCCGCGCTCAGGGCGCCAGGCCATGTTGTACTCCCACTCCCCGTCGAACTCCTTCGAGACCGTGCGGGTGTAGAACCCGAGGTCGACGTTGGGCAGTTGCGCCAGTGGGGCGACCTTCGCGCCGAGCACGACTGCCGGGGCGATCACCTCGCGGCCGATCCCGCGCGCCTGGAATTCCAGCCAGGGACTGTTGAGCACGAGCGCCTGCGCTCGGCCCGGATGCCGGCCCGCCCAGAGGCTGAGCGTCAACCCGCCGGTGGAGTGCCCCATCAGGATCAGCGGACGCCGCTTGCCGGCGTGGACGGTGGGCCCGGGCTTCGGGGCACCGTGCCCCATCGCGGTGAGCGCTGCCTCGATGTCCTCGTCGTAGATGGCCAGATCGTCCACGAACCCGGGGGTTTGATGGTCGCGCAGGCTGCGCCCGTACTTGCGGAGGTCCAGGGCGTGGAAGCGGGCCCCCACGCTGCGCCAATACTCGGCGAGGTGGGTCTGGAAGAAGTAGTCCGACCAGCCGTGCACGTAGAGCACATCGGCGCCGTCGGCCGGCAGCACGCGCAGGTCCAAAGGACGGAGCGCGGTGTGCCGAACCAGCGTGGCGACGACCTCCCCCTCGACGTCCGGCTTCAGAGGCAGCGTCAGCTGCTCGAAATGACCACCGAGGACATCCGGCTTCCAGCGCTCTGCCTCGCGGTTTTCGCTCACAGCCTCACCCTAGCCCGCCGGGTAAGGCGCCGACTCAGGAGAAGGCGTCGATCATGCTCAGCACCGCCGGCGTCATCAGCACGATGAACAGCACGGGCAGGATGCAGAAGATGAGTGGGAAGATCACTTTGACCGGCACCTTCATCGCCTGCTCCTCCGCGCGCTGGCGACGCCGCATCCGCACCTCGGCCGCCTGTGCCCTCAACACCTCGGCGATGGCGATGCCGTAGAGGTCGGCCTGGATCACCGATCGTGTGAATCGGCGGAGGTCAACCGAGGTGGTTCGCTCGGCGAGGGCGTGGTACGCATCGATGCGCGACCGCCCGATGCTCATGTCCTGCAGGGTGCGGATGAGTTCATCGGCAAGCGGCCCACGGCCGTTGTTGCCTGCCTTCAACATCGCGGCCTCGAAGCCCAAACCGGCCTCGACCGAGATGGTCATCTGGTCGAGTGTGTCCGGGAGCGCGTTCTGGATGGCCTGTTGGCGCTCCTTCCCTCTGCTGTAGATGAGCAGATCGGGTGTGAAGAAGGCCAGCAGGACGACCGCAACTGCGATCACGAAGCGCAGGATGCTGGGGTCGAGACCCACCCACCAGACCATGAGCAGCCCGCTCGCCAGCAACAGCAGCGGCTTGGCGATGAGGATCTTGTCGATCGTCCAGGCGGGGGGCCGGCCGGCGAGAAGGAGCTGGCGCTCGAGCATGCCGATGTAGCCCTTGGGCGCGAGCTCGCTGAGGCTCTTCATGCGGGGCGCCTGTTGAACGGTCGGAACACCTGGCGCATTCTGCCTGGAGCCCGGCACCGCGGCCTGACGTGGGCTTCGCCCACCGACCAGGATTCCGATGAGGGCGCCGAGGCCGCCGGCGACGGCCAGGGCGGAGAGCACTGCAATAAGTGGAGGCATGATCTTGTCCTTAGAATTTCACCTTGACGACGGCCATCATCCAGATCGATCCGACGATGAGCAGCACTGCGGCGACGACGAGGGCGAGGATGCCCCAGATGCTCTCGAACATGCCGGAGAAGTAGCCCGGCTGAGCGAGGAGCAGGAAGAAGAACACGCCGATCGGCAGCAGGATGAGCACCCACGCCGACATCTTGCCCTCTGCGGCGAGTGCCTTCACCTGCCGCCTGATCTGATTGCGTTCGCGGATCGTGTCCGCAACCTGGTTGAGCACCTCGGAGAGATTGCCGCCGACCTCACGGTTGATGGCAATCGCCTGAGCCACCCACTGGAAGTCGTCACTCTTCATACGCACCGCGGTGTTCATCAGGGCGTCGCCCAGGTCGCGACCGATTCGGGTTTCGTTCACGACCCGGGCGAACTCTTCAGCGATCGGCGAGTCCGTCTCTTGCGAGACGGCGTCGAGCGCACGGAGCAGGCTGTGACCGGCCCGCAGGCTTCCGGCCAGCAGAGTCAGAGCGTCATCGAGCTGCTCGGCGAATGCTGCACGACGTTTGCCGGCGCGCACCCCGAGCAACATCTTGGCTCCGATCGGCGAAAGTGCCGCGAAGGTGACCATGAGCGGGATCACCCAGGGGGTGCCGTTGCCGATCAGCAGCCCGAATGACGCGAGCACGATCGCCGCGCAGACCACCATCAAGACGAACGATGGCGGCGACATCCGGATGCCGGCCTGCTCCAGCTCTGCCGCGCCGAACAGCGGGTTGGCGCGTTTGCTGATCACTCCGTCGATTGCGTCGACGGTGGCGTCGGTCACACGGGACAGCGTTGAGACCTGCGCGGCGCCCGGCGCGCGCCGCCGCTCGATCGGCACCCGCGGGGCGGGTGGGGCGATGACCAGGAACACGAGCACGAGCAGGGCGATGAGCCCGAGAGCGAGTCCGGCGTAGAGGATGACGGCGCTCATCGGACTGGCCTCAGCGCGAGTGGGGCCTGGAAGACGCTCGGGGAGAGCTCGATCCCCTGGTCCTGGAAGCGATCGGCGAAGCGGGGCCGAACGCCCGTCGCCTCGGCATGACCGAGGAAGCGTCCGCCGGGATCGACGCCCGCAGCGTAGTCGAAGACGAAGGCGTCCTGGAGGGTGACGATGTCGCCCTCCATGCCCTGCACCTCGGTGACATGGGTCACGCGGCGCGAGCCGTCCTTCAGGCGGGTCACCTGCACGATCACGTCGATCGCGGAGGTGATCTGCTCCCGGATGGCCCGGAGCGGCAGGTCCATGCCGGCCATCAGCACGAGGGTCTCGAGGCGGGCAATGGCGTCCCGCGGCGAGTTCGCGTGCACGGTCGAGAGCGAACCCTCGTGGCCGGTGTTCATGGCCTGCAGCATGTCGAGACTCTCGCCGCCGCGGCACTCACCGATCACGATGCGGTCCGGCCGCATGCGGAGGGAGTTGCGGACGAGATCTCGGATGGTGATCTCGCCCTTGCCCTCGATGTTCGCCGGCCGTGACTCCAGCCGAACCACATGGTCCTGCTGCAGCTGCAGCTCGACGGCATCCTCGATAGTCACGATGCGTTCGTCCGTCGGGATGTACGCCGAGAGCACGTTCAGCATCGTGGTCTTACCGGTTCCGGTACCACCGGAGACGATGATGTTCAGTCGTGCCTTCACACAGGCCTCGAGCACATCGGCGATGTTCTGATTGAGGGTTCCGAAGCCGACCAGGTCCTTCACCGTGAAGGGTTCGCGGGCGAACTTGCGGATCGTCAGCGCCGATCCGTTCACGGCGAGCGGCGGAATGATCGCGTTGACGCGGGATCCGTCGATGAGCCGGGCGTCCACCAGCGGCGACGACTCGTCGATGCGGCGTCCCACCTTCGAGACAATCCGTTCGATCACCCGGCGCAGATGGGCCTCACTCGTGAAGCGCACATCGCAGAGCTCGAGTCGGCCGTTGCGCTCGACGAAGATCTGTTCGTGGCTGTTCACCATGATCTCGGTGATGTCCGGGTCGTCGAGCATCGTCTCGATCGGACCGTAGCCGAGCACGTCCGCACCGATCTCCTTGATCAGACGCTTGCGCTCCTCGCCGCTGAGGGGAATCTGCTCCTCGCTGACGATCTGCGAGAGCTCGGCGCGTGCATAGGCGTGCAGCTTCTCCTCGGTCAGGCTCGAGTCGTTCATACGCGTACCGATGCGTTCGAACAGTTCCTGTGCGGCCCGCTCTTTGAGCTCCGCGAGAGGATCGACGTGCACGGGCGCCGGCAGATGCCTGACTCGCTCCGTGACCGGCGGCGGTGCGTCAGCGATCGCGCCGGTCACGGCTGTGGCGCCGGCCGTCTCCGGCGTCGACTCCGCTGGTGCCTCGGCGTTCGCCGGGGTTACCCCGCGCAACGCGTCAATGCGTTCGGTGAGTTTCATGCCACTACCACCCTCCGGTGAGCGCGGCCACGTTTCCGCGCGGCCGCGCTGTCGAATCGGACAACGATCTGGTTCAGAGCCTTCGCCGCGGGATCTCGCGAATCCTGCTCCAAGAGGGGAACCCCTCGGTTGGTCGAGAGTGCAACGGCGTTTGAGCGCGGGATCGCGACATCCACCGGAACGCCGATGGTCGCCTCCACGTCCTTGGCGTTGAGCCCGCTCACCTTGTCTGCGAAGTTCATCACGACGTGCCGTTCTGCGGGCAGGATGCCGAGAGCGGCGAGGGTCGCGAGTTCTTGTCTCAGCCCTCGAACGCTCGGCACCGACATCGTGCACAGCACGATCGCATCGCTCGCGCACTCGAGCACCGAGAGCGCATGCTCCCCCAGCCCCGGCGCGGTGTCGACGATCACGAAGCGGAAGATGCCGGCGAGCTGCCGCACGAGATGCCCGATCTGATCACCTGTGACGCGGTCACCCGCGGCGGGATCCTCGGAGCCTGCAACGACATAGAAGCCGGCCGGGTGCACCGTGAGGAAGGTCTTCAGCACCATCGTGTCGCGCGGCGCGAGGCCGCTCACCATGTCGGGCAGCGTGTGCTCGGATTCGAGAGCGAGAGCCGTTGCGACGTCGCCGAATTGCACATCGGCGTCGACGATCACCACCGAGAGCGGGGCCACCCTGGCCAGCCCGACCGCGAGGTTCGTGGCAATGGTGGTCTTGCCGAGGCCGCCCTTCGGCGAGACGACGGCGATGACGCGGCCCTCTTCGCCGTCCGGGGAGGCGATCGTGGTGATCGCGGCCAGCGGTTCGGGCTCGTCGCTCAGCGCGTCCTCGTGCACATCATCGACCGTGACGAGCGCCGGGGCCTCGGTCTCCTCAGTGACCGGGTTGAGCTCGCTGTCTTCCAGCGGCGGAATCGCACCGTACTCCGGGGCGTTCTCGTCTACGTCGCCGGCCTCGATCAGCCATGCGCGCATTTGCCTGAGCAACTCCACAACAGTCTTGTCGTCGGCCGTCGGGCTGAGCACGGAGTGGATCGGCATCTCTGACACCCACTCCTCGATCTCGGCGTGGTTCTCGTGCACGAGCACGAGGCCGAGATGCGGGAAACGCCTGAGCAGTGCGGTCACGAGCTCGCTCGCGTCTTCATAGCTGAGGAACGGCCCGAGAAGCGCGACTTCGGCGTCGTCCCCCGCGAGCTGGTCCAGGGCGATCTGTGCTCCGAAGCTCAGGTAGGCGCCCATCACCGTTGCGAGGTCCTCCCCCAGCAACTCCTGCATCCGTGTGTCGTACTCGCGGCTGCGACTGACGACGATGACCCTGCTCATTGGAACACGACATTTCCATCGACGATGCGGGAGCCGCTCTCATCGGCGTTCTCGGGTTCCAGCGTGAGCCAGACGGTGCCGAACTGCTGGCCCCACACGAGCTCCTCAATGTCGGGCGTCGTGCGTGCCAACGTCACCATGAGCGCGCTGACCGGCTCAGGAGTGGCCTCGGCGTCGGGGTCCTCATTGGCGAGTACCGTTGTGCCTTGCTGCACGGCGAGCACGAGCACCTTGTGGAAGGTCTGCTTCGTCATGAGCACCTCCTCGGACGATCCGTTGACCTTCGCCGTCGCTGCGACGACGACGCCGACAGTGTCGCCGGCCTTGATCGTGCCGCCGACGGCCCGTTCGACAGGGAGTGTGATGGTGACCGATTGCATCCCTTCCGGCACATCCACCTCTCCGCGCGCCGCGAGTGCGGCCGGCTCCACAAAGCGAGATGCGATCAGCTGCTCACCGGGTTGGAGGGCGGCGTCGCTGACCTGGCCGTCGAGCTCGGCGAGCTCGGTGACACCCCCCGGCACGGCCGCGAGTGCTGGGATCTTCTTGACCGTGACGTAGTCGCCGATTTGTTCGGCAGGGGTGCCGAGCGGAACCTCGCTCGTGATCACGAAGACAGGCACCATCTCCGCCCCGTCGGCGGCTCGGGCGTCTGCGCTGTTCACGTAGCCGATCAACACGACCGCGCCTGCCGCGGCCAACACGATGGCGAGAATTGCGCCGATGAGTCGGGTTTTCATGGTGTATCTCCTCAGTGAGTTGCTGCGACTACTTGATGAGCTGGACGAGCGTGATGTTGGTTGCGGGGCCGCCGAGTTCAAAGACGCTCTCGACCGAGACCCACTTATCGAAGTACCCCTGAAGGCAGCGTGCGTTGCCGCCGCCGCACGACGGCGCGGCAGGATCTTCCGACGGGTCACCGCTGAATTTCCATCCCGTCACGTGGAATGAGGCGAATGCGTAGATTCGGTAGTCGCCCTTCGTGCCGCTGCCGACGGATGCATCGAAGATCGGAATCAGGATCGTCGTGCCCTTGACCGTCTTGAGGCGGGCTTCGCAATCATTGGGAACGCTGTTGCCGGTGTCGTTGCCGATCCAGAGCTCACCCGCCGCGTTGAGGTCGATGAAGGCCTCGCAGCTGTCGCCATCGCCATTCAGATCGCTGTGGTCCAGCCATCCGAATCCGCCTGGGATCTCTGCGGCATCCTTCTTGCACTTCTTGTTCTTGTCTGTGCGGATGCTCATGAGTGTTCCGGGCACCAGCGGAAGCGACTCCTGGAACTCGCAGAATGAGAGCGCGAGCGGGAGGACGGGGCCGGCGCCAGGCGGGCCCCACTCTGCCGTGGCCGAAGCACCGACGGTCGTCGACGTCGCACCGATGAGCGCCGCGAATGGATGGGACATCGCCGGGTCGTTGCTGCCGGCTTCTCGGGTACTGTCGCTCACGACCACGGTGTGGGCGTTCGGGAACACCGGGGCGAGCACATTGGCGGCACCGTCGTTGGCATTGCTGTTGGTGTAGCTGGCGGCGAGTGCCGCCGAGTTGCCGCAGCCGGTGTCGTCGGCGCAGTCCTGGGCGATCGCCAGGGCCGCGGCATCCGCGCCGTTCTGCAGCTGCGCACGTTCCCAGTACAGTGCCCCGACGTCAACGCTGATCGCCACGAAGCCGATGAGCGGCACGAGCAGGATCGCAAGGATGACGGCACTCGCTCCGCGTTCGGAGCGGAGGCGGTTGGCTCGCAACCGCATGATTATCCACCGCATCGCATGACTCCAATACTCGTGAGCGTGAATGTGTCGTCGAAGAAGCCCGTCATCAGCTCAAGCGGGTACGTGATGGTCACGGTGACCGTGCCACCCTTCGTGCAGACCGCGGGGCTGACGGCGATCTGGCCGGCGGCGATCGCCGGGTTGACCGATGGCGCTGCGTCAATGGCGGTTGCCTTCGCAGCACCGACGTCATTGTGGATCGCCATCTCCCTGGCGCCCTCACGGGCCGCCTGACTGAGCGAGATCTGTACGTTGTAGGCCCGGCCGAACTCGACGATGCCGAGAACGAGAATGAGCAGCACCGGGAGGATGAGCGCGAACTCCACGGCCGCTGCGCCGCGATCATTGCGGGAGCGCAATCGCTTCATGGTTCGGGTCCCTTCGAAGAGCGGGTATCGAAGTGTGGGATGTCAAAGTTTGTGTGCGGCGGCGGCATCCGTGGGTGAGGATGCCGCCGCCGACGCAGGCAGGGGAACCTGCGATGTGCCGCGACTACGGCGTCGTCTTGATCTTGGTGCCCACGTTGTCGAACATCGTGTCGAGGCTCGTGCCGATCAGGGCGACGGCGGTGATGATGACCACGGCGATGAGCGAGACCATGAGCCCGTACTCGACGGCGGTGGCGCCCTCGTCCGTGCTGCGCATGCTGTTGATTCGGGCCTGGATGTCGGTGATGAACTTCATGTGCTTTTCCGTTCTGTGTGTGGCCGGCCTCTGTCGGCCAAGCGGGTGTCGGCAAAGCTAGGCCGGTGTGAGATATCCTCACCACTCCCCACTTCGGGTGACACTCGAGCGGGGGGTTCTGAGTGAACAAATTCCCAGATGGCAGCACGAAAACTCGCGAGTCGGGGTGGTCGCGAGTCGGGTGTGTGCGGTGCGCTACGGGCGGTATGAAACGGGCTCGAAAACAAGCCCCCGGAGGGCGCAACCGAGGTGCACGGCGACGCTCGGGGCGGCGAGGGAACGCCGGGGCGAGCGATGCTCCGCGGTTACCCGCGGGCGTTGTGCCGCGCATGCCTGGTTAGGGCTGGGATGTAGGGTAGCGATTCTGTTCGGGTCAGAGTGTTGCTCGGGTGGGTGTGGCCATTGAGGGCCACGGGTCACGGTGCACAGTGTGCGTCATGACGCGGGCGCCGGACTCATTGTCGGCGTGGAGGTGACCATACTCGCAACGACATCGGCCGCGCGACCCCCGAAGGTGGGGTACACGTCACAGCGTGTCGATTATGGAGCCGAGCAGAAGTGCGATATATACGCCCGCCAGCATCGACGGCCCGAATGGCAGTGAGCCGCGCAGAGTGACCCGGCGCAGGAGCAACGCGACAATCGAGACCAGGCCGCCGACGACGAAACCCACCAGGGCGCCGGCCAGCCAGGCCCCCCAGCCGGCAGATCCGAGCACGAGTCCGACGAGGGCCGCGAGCTTCACATCTCCCATGCCGATACCGCTCGGTGAGATCAGGGCGAGCAGGAAGTACAGGGCGAACAGGGCCACCGCGCCGAGCACGGCCCCGAGCAGCGATCCCCAGTCCCCCGTGATCGCGGCGGCGATGGCCAGCAGCAGCGCGGTCGCGACGAGAGCGGGGAGCACGACGGCATCCGGAAGCCGTTTTTCGATCACATCGACGGTTCCGAGCACGACCGCGGCCGCCGCGAAGACCAGGAACGCCGGGAGTGCGGGGCTGATGCCCACGAGCCACACCGTCGTGGCGAACAGCACGGCCGTCGCCAGCACCATGACCCAGCGGGCGAGGCGCCCGATCCGCCGCGGTGGGCGCAGCGTCCGCCCGGCGATGGCACCCAGGCCCCAGCCGAGTAGTGCCCCGAGCAGCGCGGCCGCGGCGATGAACGTCGGCGCTGTCTCGGGGGCCACTGTCACCTCAGGCTTGAGCCTGCGTGCCCGTCGAGATGTCGACCATTTCCTCGCGGGGAACAACCTTGATGCGCTCGCGGCCCTGACCGGCGCCGAGCGCCTTCTCGTGCTCGTCGAGGTTGTGCCAGCCGTCGAGGTCGGTGTAGCGGATGCCGCGCTCATCGAGCATCGTGACGACGCTCTCTTCGCTCGGCTGCTCCGGGCTCCACCAGTTGCCGACGTCGTTGATCAAGTGCCGCACGGTCTCCATGGCGTCGGACTTCGTGTGGCCGATGAGGCCGACGGGGCCGCGCTTGATCCAGCCGGTCGCGTAGACGCCGTACATCTGCTGGCTGGTGCCGGTCTCCGGGTCTTTGATCAGCACCTGGCCCTCGCGGTTCGGGATGACGCCGCGCTTCTTGTCGAACGGCACGCCAGACAGCGGCGAGCCGAAGTAGCCGACGGCGCGGTAGATGGCCTGGATCGGGATCTCGCGGATCTCGCCGGTGCCGACGACGCCGCCCTCGCCGTCTGGCGCGGTGCGCTCAAAGCGGAAGGCACCGACGCGGCCGGCGGGCTCGCCGTTCTCGATCGCCTCGACGACCTCGACCGGCTTGGCGAAGAAGTGCAGGTGCAGGCGTCGACTGGCCTGCCCGACCTCACGCTGGCGCCACTGGTTCAGCACCTTGTCAATCACGAAGACCTGCTTGTTGCCCGAGACGGCGGCGCGGGCGGCATCGTCGTAGTCGAAGTCCTCGTCGTAGACGATGATGTCGACGTCGCGCAGTTCGCCGAGTTCGCGCAGTTCGAGCGGGGTGAACTTGACCGAGGTCGGGCCGCGGCGCCCGAAGACGTGCACATCGGTGACCGGCGATTCCTTGAGGCCGGCGTAGACGTTGTCCGGGATCTCGGTGACGAGCAGGTCGTCGGCGTGCTTGGCGAGGATGCGCGAAACGTCGAGGGCGACGTTGCCGTTGCCGATGACGGCGACCTCTCGAGCCTCAAGCGGCCAGCTGCGCGGGTAGTCGGGGTGTCCGTCGAACCAGCTGACGAACTCCGCGGCGCCGTAGCTGCCGTCGAGCTCGATGCCGGGGATGGCCAGGTCGGCGTCCTTGACGGCGCCGGTGGCGAAGATCACGGCGTTGTAGTGGCGCTTCAGGTCGTCAAGCGTGATGTCGGTGCCGAACTTGACGTTGCCGAAGATGCGGATGTCACCGCGGTCGAGCACCTCGCGCAGCGCGTTGATGATGCCCTTGATGCGGGGGTGGTCCGGTGCGACGCCGTAGCGGACGAGGCCGTACGGGGCCGGCAGTGCGTCGAAGAGGTCGATGGACACGTCGAAGGTCTTCTCGGCCTTCAACAGGATGTCGGCAGCGTAGATGCCGGCGGGGCCGGCTCCGACGATGGCCAAACGCAGCTTGGTCATGGGTTCGTCCTCACGGGTCTAACTGGAGCGCTCGACGATGGTGTCGGCAAAGCGGGTCAGTGCTTTCTTGACGCTGCCATCCGGCAGCGGGGCGAGTGCGGCCACGGCGTTGCGGGCCCAGAGGTGGGCCTCGGCCAGGGTTGCGCTCGTCACGGCGTGCTCGCGCAGTTCGTCGACGAGTGCTGCGCTCCGTGCGATCGCCTCGGCACGCGCGACCGGGTCGGCGTCGAGCTCTGGCAGCGGGATGCCGAGCACGTGCTGTTGCAGGCGCTCGAGCAGATCGGCCGCCCCGGCATCCGTCATCGCCATCTCGCGCAGTCGGAGCAACGGCAGCGTGACGACGCCGGCGTGCAGATCGGTTCCGGGAACCTTGCCGGTCTCCTCTGGCTGCTCTGAGAGGTCAATGACGTCGTCGATCAGCTGGAAGGCGACGCCGATGCGCTCACCGAATTCAACGATGGGGCGCTCGAACTCACCTGGGGCCTTCGAGAAGATGATGCCGGCCTGGGCCGCGGCGGCGATGAGCGAGCCGGTCTTGTCTGCGAGCACGTTGATGTAGTGCTCGACCGGGTCGTCTTCTGGATTCGGACCGACGGTCTCGTGCAGCTGGCCGAGCACGAGGCGCTCGAAGGTGTCGGCCTGCAGCTTGATCGCGCCCTCGCCGAGGCCTGCCATGAGCTGGCTGGCGCGGGCGAAGAGCAAGTCTCCGGCGAGGATGGCGACAGAGTTGCCCCAGACCGCCTGCGCGCTCGGAACTCCGCGACGCATGTCGGCGTCATCCATGACGTCGTCGTGGTAGAGCGAGGCGAGGTGGGTGATCTCGATGGCCTGGGCCGCCGTGACGACCTCCTCGGTGACGCCATCGCCGAGGTGCGCGGTGAGCAGGGTGAGCATCGGCCGCACCCGCTTGCCCCCGGCGTTCAGCAGGTAGCGCGTCGTGACATCGGCGATCGCGTCGGCGAATCCGACCTCCCGCAGGAGTCCGGCCTCGACGCGCTCAAGCCCGGCATCGATCGATTTGGCAAGCTGACGGTCGGCTGCGCTCGCAAAGATGCGATCGCTCAGACCGAGCTGCGATGCAAGGGCACTGCCGCGACGCACAACGGGGACACTCGGTTTCACTGTTCCAGCCTAACGATTGCGATGTGCTCAGGATGCCGCGAGATCGGGCGAAGCCGATGCCTCGGCGGAGGGGGCCGGCTCGGGTGCCGCGGGCTTCTTCGCCGCGGCCGGCTTCGTGGCAGCGGCGGGCTTCGGTGCTGCCGGCTTCTTCGCAGCCGCGGCAGGCTTCTCGGCTGCGGGCTTCTCGGCTGCGGCGGCCGCGGGCTTCTCGACCGGAGTCTTCGCGACGGCCGGCTTCGTCGCTGCCGCGGGCTGTGCGGCTGCGGGCGTAACCACATCGAGCGGTTTCACACCGCGGTGCAGCGCCACCACGCCGAGCGTGAGGTTGCGGTACTCGACCTTCCTGAATCCGGCGCGCTTCAGCCAGCCCGCGAGGGTGTGCTGATCGGGCCAGTCGCGAATCGACTCATTGAGGTAGTCGTAGGCCGAGTCGTTGGAGCTGGAGATCTTGACCATGGTCGGCATCACGAAACGCTGGTAGCAGCCGTAGCCCCAGCGCACGAAACCGGCGGGTGGGGTCGAGAACTCGCAGATGACGACGCGGCCGCCCGGCTTCGTCACCCGGTAGAACTCGGCGAGTGCCTTCTCGGGCTCGACGACGTTACGCAGGCCGAAGCTGATGGTGACCGCGTCGAACTCGTTGTCGGCGAACGGCAGAGCCGTGGCATCCGCCTGAACGAACTCGACGTTCGAGAGGTGGGCCTGACGCCGGCGGCCGACGTCGATCATGCCCGGCGAGAAGTCGGCGGCGACGACCTGGGCGCCGCTGGCGGCCAGACTCGCGCTCGATGTGCCCGTTCCTGCAGCCACATCGAGGATGCGCTCACCGGGCCGCGGGGCGACGGCCTTGGTCGTGGCAACGCGCCACAACGTGGCGTTGCCCATGCTCAGGACGGCATTCGTGCGGTCGTAGCCCTCTGCGACCTCATCGAACATGGCGGCGACTTGCGCCGGGCGCTTGCTCAGGTCTGCTTTGGTCACGTGCTCAAGTCTATCCAGCACAGCGGGCCCTGCCTGAGAGTTGCCGTAGCCGCAGCTGGGAGGCGCCGGGGCGTTGCATCACGAGTCGTAGGCTGGGGCAGTGACTGTTTCGGATGCCGGCCTCCCCGCGCTGCATGTGGAGACCACACCGCTGCCCGCTCAGCTCGATGATCTGGCGCAGCTTGTGGCCCTCGTCGACCCCCGCGATCCCCTGCTCTGGCAGCGCCGCGGCGATGGCCTCGCCGGCATCGGCGAGCTGGTGCGCCTCGAATTCCACGGGCCGAACCGCTTCAGCGACGCCGCCGCGGCTTGGCGCGAGGTCGTGCAGCGCTCGACCGTTCTCGACCCGCTCGGCGTTCCGGGCTCCGGCCTGCTCGCCTTCGGTGCCTTCGCGTTCTCGGCCATCTCGGAGCAGAGCAGCGTGCTCATCGTTCCCGAACTCATCGTCGGCAAGCGCGACGGACACTGCTGGGTGACCCGGGTGAGCCATGCGGATGCCGCGGCATCCGGCCCTGCTCCGGATGGCGCCAGGGCCGGAGAGAACGACCACGTGCCCGCTGCGCGGCCGTTCGGCCCCGAGTTCAGCGTCACGCTCAGCCCTGGTGCACTCGACCACGCCGGCTACCTGGCACTGGTCGAGGAGGCGATCGCGCGGATCAACCGCCACGAGGTCGGCAAGGTGGTGCTCGCCCGCGATCTGGTCGGTCGGCTGCCGGAGGGCGCCGACATCCGTCGGGTGCTGCGCGAACTCGCCGCCGGCTACCCCGACTGCTGGACCTACGCCGTCGACGGCCTCATCGGCTCCAGCCCGGAGACCCTGATCCGCGCCCACCACGGTGATCTCAGCGCCCGTGTGCTCGCCGGCACGATCTCCCGGGGCCCGGACCCGGCCAGCGACCAGGCCGCCGCCGTCGCCCTGGCTACCTCGGAGAAGGACAACGACGAGCACGAGTTCGCCGTGCAGAGCCTGCTCGTCTCGCTCCGCCCGCACGCCAGCCACGTGGCGGCCGACGAGGTGCCGTTCACGCTGAAGCTGCCGAACCTCTGGCACCTCGCGACCGATATCGAAGGCACGCTCAGCGACGGCTCGACCTCGCTCGACCTGATCGCCGCACTGCACCCGACGGCCGCCGTCGCCGGCACCCCGACCGAGGTCGCGCTCACGGTGATCGACGAGCTGGAGCCGTTCGATCGCGGACGCTACGCTGGCCCCGTGGGTTGGGTGGATGCCGCGGGTGACGGCGAGTGGGCGATCGCGCTGCGCTGTGCCCAGCTCGACGGGAGCGGCGGCATCCGCGCATATGCCGGTTGCGGCATAGTCGCGGAGTCCCAGCCGGAGCAGGAGCTCGCGGAATCCCGCATGAAGTTCCGCCCGATGGTCGAGGCGCTGCTCTAGCCGCTTCGAAAAATCCGTTGGTGGTCGAAACCCCGGAGCCGGATTGGCTCCGCTGGTTGAGTAGGCCGTCCACGGCCGTATCGAAACCGAGGCCCACACGAAAACGCCAGCCCGTGAGGCCTCGATACGCTCGTTCCTCGCTACTCGACCAGCAAACGGTGATGACTCCGCTGGTTGAGTAGGCCGTCCACGGCCGTATCGAAACCAAGGCCAACGCGGAACCCCGCCGGTTGAGCTTGTCGAAACCCCGGACGCGCGAAACTCCGTTGGTTGAGTAGACCGTCCACGGCCGTATCGAAACCAAGACAGCAACTCGGGGTAGGTCAGGAGGCGGCGAGGCGCGCCTTCTCAGCGGCGACGTCGAAGTCGGCGACCGGCCAGCTCAGTTCCATGTCGCGCAGGGCGTTGATCAGCAGTTGCTGCACGGCGATCCTGGCGAACCACTTCTTGTCGGCCGGGATCACGTACCAGGGCGCGGCGTCGGTCGACGTCCGGTCGAAGACGATCTGATACGCCTCACGGTACTTCGGGGTGAGCAGACGCTCATCGATGTCACCCGAGTTGAACTTCCAGTGCTTCTCCGGCCGGTCGAGCCGTTCCTGCAGGCGTTCCTTCTGCTCGTCCATTCCGAGGTGCAGCATCACCTTGATCACCGTCGTGTCGTCGTCGTCGAGCTCCTGCTCAAAGGCGTTGATCGCATCGTAACGGCGCTCGATCTCCTCGGCAGACGCAAGCTCGCGCACCCGCCCGATCAGAACGTCTTCGTAGTGGGAGCGGTCGAAGACGCCGATCATGCCCGCGCTGGGCGCGTGCGGCCGGATCCGCCAGAGGAAGTCGTGCTCGAGTTCCTCCGGGGTCGGCTTCTTGAACGCGGTGATCTCGACGCCCTGCGGGTCGACGGAGCCGACGACGTGGCGCAGGATGCCGCCCTTGCCTGCGGTGTCCATGGCCTGCAACACCAGCAGGATCTTGCGGTTGTCACCGAGGCGGCTGTTGGCGAAGAGCATCTCCTGCAGTCCGTCGAGCTCTGCGGCGCCGACGGCAAGGTGCCCGACCGCGGTCCGCTTGCCCCCGGTGTAGCCCGGTGCCGAGTCGGTGTCGACGTCGGCCAGCACGAAGCCTGGGCGTACGCGCAGGTTCTCGCTTGGATCGGCATCCCAGATGTCCTGTGCTGCATGTCCCACGGTGGCTCCCCTCGAAACGCTGTAGCCCCATACTGCCGTGCCGGGCGGAGCCGCGCACCCTCGAACAACGGATGCCGCGGCGCCAACCTCCCCGGCACGGTTCGCTCGGCCGGTGTTTCGGGCGCCGCGCCGTCGCTTCGGGCGGCCCCTACGGCGTGTCGACCGAGACTCCGGCCGAGCGCACGGCGGGCGCTCCCTCGACTCAGCGCGGCAGCGGAACCTCGATGATCGACGGGCCGGCCATGGGGGCCGTCAAGGCCTCGCTCAGCCCACCGCGGGTGCTCACCAGCGTGTGCTGCCAGCCGGCGGCGGCGGCTACGCCTGCGAAATCGGCGTTCTGCGGGGTGAATTGCACCCGGTCGAAGGCGTCACGCTGCGCGCGCTGCGCGACCTCGAGCGTGTCGAAGATCGTGCCGCCGCCATCGTTGCCGATGATCAGCTGTACCCGCGGGCGCGGCTCGCCGACGCCGAAGAAGAGGGATGACACGTCGTGGAGCGCGGCGAGATCGCCGAGCAGCACGCGCACCGTTCCCGTGCCGGGAGGGGCGGCCAGCGCCATGCCGATGGCGGTGGCGATCGTGCCGTCGATGCCGGCGAGACCCCGGTTGGCGTGCACCGGGATCTTCTTTCCGGGCACGACTCGATCGGCCTCGCGGATCAAACGGCTCGCGCCGAACACGAGGCGGTCAAGCGGCCAGCTCGCGGCCCAGACGGCCTGCACGAGGCTGCTGCGCGTGAGCGGCTCGCGGATGGCGCGGAACTCCGCCGCGACGTACTCCCGTTGCGCGGCGAAGTTCTCGACGTGCCCACCGAGGGCGACCCCGCTGCGGAGAGGCTGCTGCGCTGTGGCCGAGTCCGTGGCGGAGTCGGTGGCCGCACCGGCCGACGCAGCCTGGTCTCGTATGCTTCTGCTGGCATGTACCCAGCGGCCGACCCAGCGGCGCTCCTCGGCACTCGGCGCACCGGCCGTGGTAGTGACAGCGACGGCGCGCTCGGCGCTGCGCGATGGGTCGAACCACTCGCGGCCGACGGCGTCGACCACGACGGTCGCGACACCGGCGCGGGCGATGAGAGCCGGAACCTCTCGGCTGAGCGTCGGGTGGCCGAACACGACGACGCGCTCGACGGTGTCGCCGAACTCGGGCGCCCACTCCGGGGAACCGAGGAGTTCGCGGGCCGCGACGACGAGATTGGGGCCGAAGCGTGCGCCGCTCGACACCTCGGCCAACAGCGGCCAGTGACCGGCACGGGCGAACGCCTCGGCCTCGACGCCTGCGCCGGCCCCGGCGACGACAATCGTGCCGGGCCCCCGAGGAATCTCGGTCGCCACGGTGGCTGCCGCCATCGCCGCGGTGGCCTCGTCAGTGTCGGCTGTGTCGTCTGTGTTGTCATGCTCGGCGCGCTCTGCCGCGAACAGCGCAAGCGCGGCATCCGGAATCGGTGCGGAGAGCGGCTCGCGCAGCGCGACGTTGAGGTGGACCGGGCCGGGTTCCGGGGCGCCGATCGCCGCCGCCCAGGCTGCCCGGGCGCGCCCCAGCGCATCCGAGGGCTCGGCGGAATCGCCCTGCGGAGCGGGAACGTCCACGGAGAGCCGCACGGCCGAGCCGAAGAGGCCGGGCTGCACGGTCGTCTGATTCGCGCGGATGCCGCGCATCTCGTCTGGCCGGTCGGCCGAGAGCACCACGAGCGGAACCCGACCGTGGCTGGCCTCCAGCACCGCGGGCAGCAGGTGCGCCGGCGCACTGCCGGACGTGGTGACGACGAGCGCGGGGGCGCCACTCTCGACACTGAGGCCGAGCGCGGTGAAAC
>CAZZNX010000012.1:42994-48476 GCA_964655795.1 uncultured Leifsonia sp.
GCACTGCGCTCGTCGATGCGCACGTGGAGCTGCACCGCGCCGAGCCGCTCCAGCTCTGCGGCCGCCAGGGCGAGCGCCTGCGAGCGGGAGCCGGGACTGACGACGATATGGCGCACGCCGAGGCGCACGAACTCGGTCAGGAGGGCCCAGGCGTAGTCGCTTGCCGGGCTGCCGCTGTGCGCGTTGTCGTCAGCGCCGTCAGCCGAGCGGGAGTCGCTGGCCTCAGGCATCCCGCGAACCGGGTGCGCCTGGGGCATCGCCGGTGCCGTCGGCGTCGCCGGGCTGCTTCGGCTTGGCGTCGGGGGTCGCCCTGTCATCCGCAGGCTTCTCCGACGCGGAAGCCGCACCGCTGTCGAGTTCGGAGAGCTCCTCTTCGAGCTTGCGGATGCGCTGTTCCTGCTCGGCGTCGCGGCCGAGACGGCCGAGGAACTCGAGGTCGTCATCCGGCGCCATGGTGCGCGGCTGACGGGAGACGGAGCTGCGACGACCGCGGCCGACCACGATCCAGAGCAGCGGACCGATGATCGGGATGAAGAGCACGACCAGGATCCACGCGAAACGCGGCAGGCCCCGGATGCGGTTTCGGTCGAACAGCGCGGCATCGACGAGCGCGTACACCGTGAGCACCACGGTCGCGACTGCGAGTCCAACAAGCAGGCGGGTCATGCCCTCAGTCTAGGCCGGAAGAGTGGGAGAGAGCTGGCGGTGCCTGCGGTGCGCGCACGGCTCTTGCCCAGCAGTCGCCGCCGTAGACTGAAGGGGTGAATAAGCGCTCTTGGATCACCTTCACCGTCGTGCGACTGCTGGCATTCTTCGTGCCTCTGCTCGCACTGCTGTTCATTCAGGTGAACCCATGGATCGCCACGCTGATCGCGGCCGTCATCGGCCTGTGCGTCTCCTACATCTTCCTGCGCCGCCCGCGCGAAGAGGTCGCCCGCGGACTCTACGAGGTGCGTCACGCCGAGAAGCCGACCGTGCGCGAAGACGACGAGGCAGAGGATGCCGCGCTCGACGCGCACGTCGCCGACGCCGGTTCAGACAAGAACTAGCTCCGCGTTGGAGTGAGTTCCGCTCCGTTGGAGTGAGTTCCGCTCCGCTCGCCGTGCTCATCCCGTAGCCAGTCGGCGGATGCGCGCGCCGAATCAGTCGATTCGGGCGCCCGAGCAACCGCCGGAGCGCGCCGCATCCGCGAACCGGCTACGCACGTCCGCGCCGCGCTCAGAACGCGAACGCGGCCCCGAGCGTCAGGCCGTAGCCGAGCGCGACGAAGCTGGTGAGCTTGAGCGCCAGGATCAGCTCCTTCGCCGTCTTCGCGGTGAGGGTGATGAGCGCGGCCGGCAGCGCAAGCAGCAGCACGAAGAAGGTCAGCGGCGCCAGCGGGTAGATCAGCGAGAAGAAGCCGGCGATCAGGAACGGCACGAGCAGGAACACGCAGAACAGCACCCGCCCGGCGGTCTTGCCCACCAACACGGCGAGTGTGCGCTTGCCCGCGGCGGTGTCGGGTTCGACGTCGCGCAGATTGTTGACCATCAGCACGGCGCAGGCGATGAGCCCGATCGCGACGCCCGAGAGCCAGCTCTCGGTGTTGACCGCACCCGCCTGCACCCACGTGGTTCCGCACGTGGCGACGAGGCCGAAGAATACGAAGACGAAGACCTCGCCGAGCCCGTAGTAGCCGTAGGGGTGCTTGCCGCCGGTGTAGAACCAGGCGGCGGCAATGGCGGCGGCCCCGACCGCGAGCAGCCACCACTGCTGGGTGATGATGACGACGGCGAGCCCGGCCAGGGCCGCGAGCCCGAAGAAGGCCAGCGAGACCGCGAGAACCTGCTTCGCCTGCGCGGCACCGGAGCCGGTGAGGCGGGCTGGGCCGATGCGGTGGTCGTCGGTTCCGCGGATGCCGTCGGAGTAGTCGTTGGCGTAGTTGACGCCGATCTGCAGGCAGAGCGCAACGACCAGGCAGAGCACGGCGAGCACGGGTTCCCAGTGGCCGTTGCCGTTGGCGACGACGGCCGCCCCGGTTCCGAGTGCGACGGGGGCGATGGCCAGTGGAAGCGTGCGCAGGCGGGCGCCGGAGATCCAGTCGCCTGCCGCCGCGCGCGGCGCCGCCCCTGGCTTGCCATTGCCGGGCTTGCCGTTTCCGGGCTTGCCATTGCCGGCTTTGCCACTGCCTGCAGGGTTGAGTCGCTGTTGCTTGGGCCGCGAGGGCCGGGAGGATGCTGCCACGACTCCATGCTAATCGCGGCGGCGATGCAGCACGGCTGCGCTAGTCCCCGCGCGCGCCCAGCGTTGCAGCCAGCGCGACCCGGTCCGGCTTGCCCGAGGCGAGTCGGGGCAGCGTGGCGAACGTCTGCACCGAGCGGGGCCTGGCCGCGTTGCCGAGGGCGGATGCCACGTGCTCACGCACCGCATCGAGCCGGCTCGCGGCATCCGCCCCGTCGGCGCGTTCGCACGCCACAACGATCGACTGGCCCCACTGGGCATCGTCGACGGCGACGGCCACCGCTCCGTCGAAGCCGGGCAGCGTGTGCAGCACGCGTTCCACGGCATCGAGCGAGATCTTCTCTCCCCCGCTGATGATCACGTTGTCCGAACGGCCGAGCACGCGGAGCCGGCCATCGGCGATCTCGCCGAGGTCTCCGGTGCGGTACCACCGCCGGCCCTCGCTCTCCACAAATGCCGCCGCGGTGCGCTCCTCGTCGTCGAGGTAGCCCTCTGCGAGCGTCGGGCCGCCGAGTTCGACCAGCCCGCCGACGATCCGCATCTCCGTGCCGTGCAGCGGCACACCGTCATACACGCAGCCTCCCGCCGTTTCGGAGGAACCGTACGTGCGTGTGACGCGGAGTCCCAGCGCCTCCGCGCGTGCGATCAACGCGGGGGGCGTCGCCTGCCCGCCGACGAGGATCCGGTCGAATCGGCGCGCCGCGGCCAGCACGGCGTCGTCGCTCTCCGCCGCCTCGACCACGCGGGCCAGCTGCACCGGAACGAGCGAGACGAAGCGCAACGGTGCCTCGAGGCGTTCGGCGTACTCGGCGAACAGCATCGGGTCGAAATGCCCGCCGGGCAGGATCACCGGCTCCGTCTCGGCGGCGATCGACCGCACGAGCACCTGCGCACCCGCGATGTAGTGGGTGGGCAGGGCGAGAAGCCACTGCCCCGCCCCGCCGAGTGCCGCCGCGGATGCCGCGGCCGAGGCCAGCAGCGCATCGGTGCTCAGCGCCACCCGCTTCGGCGCACCGGTCGAGCCGGAGGTCTCGATCACCAGGGCCACCCGCCTCGGCACCGTCTCGTTCGTGGTTTCGACAAGCTCAACCAACGGGTGTTGCTCAACCGGGGAGGGAAGCGGCAGCACGGCTGGCCCGGCCCCGGAGAGCGCGGCCCGCAGGGCGTGCAGCACCTCCGGCGCTGAGCCGCCGTCGATCGCGAGCAGGGGCCGGGTCACGGGGCGCCGGCCTAGAACTGCCAGGGGTACGGCGACCAGTCGGGTTCGCGCTTCTCGAGGAACGAGTCGCGCCCCTCGACGGCCTCGTCCGTTCCGTAGGCCAGGCGCGTGGCCTCGCCGGCGAAGACCTGCTGGCCGACCAGGCCGTCGTCGACGGCATTGAAGGCGAACTTCAGCATGCGGATCGCCGTCGGCGACTTGGTGAGGATCTCGCGGGCCCACTCCAGGGCGACGACCTCGAGCTCGGTATGCGGAACGACGGCGTTGACCGCGCCCATCTCGTAGGCGCGCTGCGCCGAGTACTCGCGAGCGAGGAAGAACACCTCGCGGGCGTTCTTCTGGCCGATCTGGCGGGCGAAGTACGCGCTGCCGTAGCCGGCGTCGAAGCTGCCCACGTCGGCATCCGTCTGCTTGAACTTGCCGTGCTCCTCGCTCGCGATGGTGAGGTCGCAGACGACGTGGAGCGAGTGCCCGCCGCCGGCGGCCCAGCCGGGAACGACGGCGATGACGACCTTGGGCATGAAGCGGATGAGGCGCTGCACCTCAAGGATGTGCAGCCGGCCGGAGCGGGCGGCGTCGATGCCGGATGCCGTCTCGCCCTCCGCGTACTTGTAACCGTCACGGCCCCGGATGCGCTGGTCGCCGCCGGAGCAGAATGCCCAGCCGCCGTCTTTCGGGCTCGGCCCGTTGCCGGTGAGCAGCACGACGCCGATGCGCGGGTTGATGCGCGCGTCTTCGAGGGCGGCGTAGAGTTCGTCGACGGTGCGCGGCCGGAACGCATTGCGAACCTCCGGCCGGTTGAACGCGACGCGCGCGACGCGCCCGTCGGTGCTGTGGTGGTAGGTGATGTCGCTCAGCGCCTCAAACCCGGCGACCTCGCTCCACTCGCTCGCGTCGAAGATCTCGGAAACCAGGGCAGTCATGCTCCCAGCCTATGACCGCGGTGCAAGACTATGCACATGACCCTGTCGCCGCTGCCGGAGCTCGCCGAGATTCTCACCCATGCCCGGGTCGTGACCCTGCCCATGGTCACCCGCTTCCGCGGGATCACCGTGCGCGAGGCGGTGCTGCTCGAGGGCCCGGAGGGGTGGACCGAGTTCTCGCCCTTCGTCGAGTACGACGACGCCGAGGCCGCCAACTGGCTGCGCGCCGCCATCGACTTCGGCTGGCAGCCGACGCCACCCGTGCTCCGCACGAGCATCCCGGTGAATGCGACGATCCCCGGCGTCGATGCCGCCGAGGTCGCCGACATTCTGGCCCGCTTCCCGGGATGCCGCACGGCGAAGGTCAAGGTGGCCGCGAGTGACCAGACGCTCGCCGCCGACATCGCCCGTGTGCGCGCGACCCGCGCGGCGTTGGGGCCGGAGGGGCGGATCCGCATCGACGCCAACGCGGGCTGGAACGTCGACGAGGCCGAGCACGCGCTGCACGCCCTCGCCGAGTTCGACCTCGAGTACGCGGAGCAGCCGTGCGCCACCGTCGAGGAACTCGCCGAGATCCGCCGACGCACCGCCTACATGGGCATCCCGATCGCGGCGGACGAGAGTGTGCGCCGTGCGGAGGACCCGCTGGCGGTCGCCGCGGCCGGCGCCGCCGACCTGCTCGTGATCAAGGCGCAGCCGCTCGGCGGCATCCGCCGTGCCCTCGCCATCGTGGAACGGGCGGGGCTGCCCGTCGTCGTCTCGAGCGCGCTCGACACCTCGATCGGGTTGAGCATGGGCGCCCACCTCGCCGCCAGCATTCCGGAACTGGAATACGACTGCGGGCTCGGCACCGCCTCGCTGCTCGCGGCCGACGTCACGCGGGATCCGGTGCTCGCCGAGGACGGTTCGATCGCCGTGCGGCGGGTGCAGCCCGACGCAGCGTTGCTCGGCCAGTACGCCGCGGCACCGGCGCGGCGCGACTGGTGGATCGCCCGCGTGGCCCGCGCGTACACGCAGCTGGAGCGCGAGCGCGCCCTCTAGCCGACACTGCTGGCCCGATCACGCCAGACGCTCAGGGCTTCGGGGGCGGCCTCGTTCCTCGGCTGCTCCCTCAAGCCAG
>CAZZNX010000013.1:0-11586 GCA_964655795.1 uncultured Leifsonia sp.
GCGAGCGGGCCGCCCGGGATGGACTGGGTGCCACCGCTGAGTGTGGTCACCTCCTGGAAGCCGTTGACGTTCTGGATGACGCCGCCGATGATCAGCACGACGGCCGAGATGGCGGCGATCGGCAGCAGGATCCTGAGCGAGCCGCGCACGAGATCGACCCAGAAGTTGCCGATGGTCGGACTCACGCGTCGGGCCAGGCCACGCACCAGGGCGATGGCCACGGCGATGCCGACGGCGGCCGAGACGAAGTTCTGCACGGCGAGGCCGAGCAGCTGCACGCTGTAGCCCATCGTGACCTCGGGGGAGTACGACTGCCAGTTCGTGTTGGTGACGAAGGAGATCGCGGTGTTGAAGGAGACCTGCTCGCTCACGGCGGGCAGTCCGAGCGACCACGGCAGGAACGCCTGCAGACGCTGAAGTCCGTAGACGATCAGGATGCCGACGGCCGAGAATGCGAGCACGCTGCGGAAGTAGGTCGGCCAGGTCTGCTCGGCATGCTGATTGACGCCGATCACGCGGTAGATGCCGCGTTCGACCCGAAGGTGCTTGGGGCTTGTGTAGACGCCGGCCATGTAGTCGCCGAGTGGGCGGTAGAGCACCGCGAGCACGAGGGCCACGGTTGCCAGCTGCAGGATGAAGAACATCAGCGGGGCCATCTAGAAGCGCTCCGGTTTCAGCAAGGCGTACACCAAATAGGCGACGGCGGCCACGGCCAGTGCGGCGCTCAGCAGGTCGAGCGCGGTGCGCAGATCGAATCCGCTCACAGCTTCTCCACCCCCCGAGCGATGAGGGCGACGACTGCGATGAGCAGCACGATCGCGCCGATGAAGACGATGTCGATCACGAGAACTCTCCCGGTAGGGCGGTGCCGGGAGGCATGCCGCCCGGCCGTGGCCGGTGGCCACAGGGTGAGTCAACTCCGTTCGCTGTACCCGCTTCGGGCTCCTTACGTTTTCCTCACGGAGCGCGCCGGAATCCTCACGGCGGCCTCGCAGCCGGTGGTCGGGCGGGCCGTTTGCAGCTCGGTGAGGCTAGCGGCCGGCGCGGTCTGCGGCGATGAGGAGCGTCTGCACGCGGGGCGTTGCCTCCGGCGTCATCCGGATCTCGACGCGCAGGCGGCCGCTCTGGCCGGGGAGGAACCAGACAAGGTGCGCCGGGCCCTCCGACGTTTCCGCTGCGGGCACGGCGCCGGCGCCGGCCAGGCCGCCGATGTCTGCAACGGCCAACCGGAGAGCGGAGTGGCGACGGGCCAACGGCTGGTCCAGTTCGACGTTCTCCGAGAAGAGCGCCGACGCCAGCGGTTCGACGAGCGCATCTGCCGCGGTGAGGATGTCGGTGACGCTGCGCTGGGCGGCACGGGTCTCCGGCCAGAGGTCGAGTGCCGGCGTGGCAGAGGCTGAGCGCTCACGCGCGGAGAGCAGCGCGTCGAATGCCTCCGTCGTGACCGCCGACACGCGGGAGTATGTGGCGTTCTCGAAGGCGACCACGCCGAAACAGTGCTCGAGCGACCAGCGCATGTGTGCCGAGAAGCCGGGATAGCCGCCCGAGTGGGAGATCACGCGGCCCGTCGGCGAGTACTGCTCGACGAAGAGTCCGAAACCGTAGCCGGTCGGGTGCCCCGTCGCATCCTGATCGAGGCGGTGCAGCTGCTGCATCTCCCGCCGGGACGCCGCGCTCAGCACCGCGGCGTCTGCGGCATCCGTGTCGGCCGGGGTGTCGAAGGCGCGCGCCAGCCAGAGCCCCCACGCGGCGAGGTCGGCGACCGTGCTGAACAGCCCGCCGATCGGCGAGAACGCACCAGGGCCGCTGAGGGGGAGCGGCTCCCACGCGCCGGCGTGCCGGCGGTGACCGGTCACGATGCCGCCGGCGGCCGGCACGGAATCGTCGAAGCCGGTGTCGGTCAGTCCGAGGGGGTCGAGCAGGCGCTGCTCGACAACGCGGCGGTACGGCTGCCCTGCGGCGACCTCGATAGCTCGCCCGAGTATGGCGTAGCCGAGGTTCGAGTACGCGAAACGGGTTCCGGGCTCCGACTCGAAACGCACTCCTGAAGACAGGAGCGCGTCGAACTCGTCCGCTGTCAGGCTCTCCTGGCGGTCTCCCCACGGGTCATCGGTCGGCAGCCCGGCCGACATGGTGAGCAGCATGCGCAGCGTCGGCACCGCCGAGCCGCGGGAGGGCAGCCGCTCCAGGTTCAGCGCCGGCACGAAGCGGGTGATCGGATCATCCAGGCCGAGCAGACCCTCTTCGCGGAGGGACAGCACGGTCGCCGCGGTGAAGCTCTTCGTGCACGAGGCGATGCGGAAGGCGGCATCCGGCGCGACTCCGGCACTGTTCAGCTGCTGCAGTCCGTCGGCGTCGAACACACCCCATGCGGCGGCCGGTGCCGCCCCGCGGGCGAGGTGCCCCAGGAAGAAGGCATCCGCGACGGCATCGGTGACGGCGTCGGTCTCCACGGGGCTGCCGTCGGCCATCACACGCTCTGCGCGGTGTGCCGGCCTGCGCTCAGTCCGGCGGCGGCCAGATCGGCTGCGCCGAGGATGCCGGCGTTGTTGCGGTGCACGGCCGGGATGATCGGCGTCTTCAGGTCAAGCAACGGCAGGAAGTCGGAGTGGTTCTTGGAGACGCCGCCGCCGACGATGAAGAGGTCGGGGGAGAGGAGCACCTCGAGGTGGCTGTAGTAGCGCTGCAGGCGTTCCGCCCACTGTTCCCAGCTGAGTTCGTCGCGTTCCATCGCGGAGTACGCTGCCCGGCTCTCGGCGTCGTGGCCGTCCAGCTCGAGGTGGCCGAACTCCGTGTTCGGAACCAGCACGCCGTTGTAGAGCAGTGCTGTGCCGATGCCGGTGCCGAGGGTCGTGAGCAGCACGACGCCGTCGCGGTCCTTGGCTGCCCCGAAGCGGACCTCGGCGTAGCCCGCGGCATCCGCGTCGTTGACGAAGTGGATCGGCACCTGGAGCCGCTCCTCGAAGAGGGACTCGGCTGGAAGGCCGATCCACTCATCGGAGATGTTCGCGGCGGAGAGCGTGTGGCCGCCCTTGACGACGGCGGGGAAGCAGACACCGACGGGCAGCGCGCCGAACTCCTCGCGAAGCCCCTCGAGCATCCGTTCGGTCGCTTCGAGGATGTCGGCCGGCCGGCCGCCGGCGGGGGTGGGCACCTTGCGGCGATCCGAGAGCAGAGCCCCCGTGCCGAGGTCGACCACGGCTCCCTTGATCCCTGTTCCGCCGATGTCGATGCCAATGGCCGTGCGTGCACTCATACTGACGAATCTACTGTGTTTGCGTTACAGGGCGCTGGGCAGGGTGAGGATGTCCGCACCGCGTTCGGTCACCACGAGGGTGTGCTCGAACTGGGCGGTCATGCTCTTGTCCTTGGTCGTGACGGTCCAGTCGTCGGCCCAGAGGTCCCACTCGTGCGTGCCGAGGGTGAGCATGGGTTCGATCGTGAACACCATGCCGACCTCCATCACGTCGTTGTACTCGGGGGCGGAGTCATAGTGCGGGATGATGAGCCCGCTGTGGAATGCCGAGCCGACGCCGTGCCCGGTGAAGTCGCGCACGACGCCGTAGCCGAAGCGCTTCGCGTAGGACTCGATCGTGCGCCCGATCACGTTGACCTCGCGGCCGGGGGCGACCGCCTTGATGCCGCGGGCCAGCGCCTCGCGGGTGCGCTCGACGAGCAGCGCGACATCCTCACTGGCCTCGCCGACGATGAAGCTGTGGTTGAGGTCGCCGTGCATGCCGTTCCTGAACGCGGTGACGTCGATGTTCACGATGTCGCCGTTCTCGAGCACGGTGTCGTCGGGGATCCCGTGGCAGACGACCTCGTTCACCGAGGTGCAGCTCGACTTGGGGTAGCCGCGGTAGCCGAGCGTCGACGGGTAGGCGCCGTGGTCGAGCAGGTACTCGTGGATGAGGGCGTCCAGCTGCTCGGTCGTGACGCCGGGGGCGATGATGGCGGATGCCGCGGCGATCGCGTCGGCGGCGATTCGGCCCGATTCCCGGATCAGCTCGACCTGCTCCGGCGTGTAGATGTTGGTGCCGGTGTACTCGGCCGGGGCCGCCTTGCCGACGTATTCGGGGCGGGCAATGCTGCTTGGCACGGAACGCTGGGGCGAGAGTCGCCCCGCAATCAGGTGACCGTTGGAATCCTTGGGCATAGGATCAAGCTTATGACCGAGCGTGGAGACAAACAGTTCTGGTACAACCTGAAGACCGGCGCCGTGGAATTCGGTTACGCGTCCCCATCCGTTGATCGCGTGGGCCCCTTCCCCACGGAGGAAGCTGCTACCCACGCGCTCGAGAAGCTGCGCGCGAACTCCGAGAAGTGGGCCGCAGAAGAGGCCGCCGAAGACAACTAGCGTCGCGCACCCCGCGTTCTGCGCCACGTACCGCGCTGTGCGCCGCCGGCTACTGTGTCATAGCGCGGTTCGCGGCGCGCTGCGCAATCGCGGCGCCCGCTCGGGCAGCACCCCGATCTCGGCGAGGCGCGCACCCAGCCTCGGCAGACTCATGCCGATGGCATAGTCCCACCGGGTGAATGCACGAGCCCGACGTCGCAGCGCGTCCTCGCGGACCTTCTCTTCGTACACCGCCTCAGCGGGCGTGCGCCCCGCGAGCATCACGGGGTCGACGTATTTCCCGCGGCCGTCTGCCTCTCCGATCGCGTCGATGCTCGGGAAGTAGAAGTCAGTGTCGTACTCCACCCCGTCGATGAGCCAGACCCGCTGGAGCTCGGGCGCTGGCAGCCCGAGCCGCGCCATCGTCACCCGGCTGTTCGACTCGTTCACCGAACCGGACGATCCGTCGCCGAACTCCAGTAGCTCTTTGGCACGAATTGAACCACGGAACGGGAGCATGCGCTCCCATACTTCCAGGAGTGCCCCCTTCGTGGTCATCGCTGGCGCACCGAACCTCCGCCCCGTGCGCAGAGCGGCATCGATGGCAGCGACCGCGCTGAATGCTGCGCTGCTCGCTGCGAGGTCGACGAGGGTGCGTTCGAGCGTTGTCAACAGCAATCCTTCGCGGCTGATGATGTCTTCCGCATTGAGTCCCAGTGAGTGCTGCTGCCGCCCGGGCCGGGAATGCCCGCCGCCGCCACGCTCGACGAGCTCGTGCACAACGCCGGGCCAGGGCTCGACGCGCGGTAGCCCCAGTAGGGCCGCTGCGGAACTGTGTGAAAGCACGGGCCGCTGCGGCGCGCCGCGGGCGACACCGATGACAAAGGCCTGGTATCGCTCGGTCGGGGACAGCTGCTGCCAGAGCGCCGTGTGCGCATGCACACCGCGGCGCAATCGCACGATGCTTCCGCGGGCAAGCTCGGTGCGCAGCATCGACTCGATCGAGGCCACTCGGCCGTGTTCGCTCGCGACTATCAGTGCTGCTTCAACGCGCTCGGGGATCGACAGTTGACTCATGCGCCCAGTATCGGCAGGGCGCGGGGGTCGCGGTATCCGTGGCCGCGCGGCTGTGGATGGAGGCGCGGTGCGTGCCACCTGTGCACAACACACTGGCGGGATTCAGCGAAATATCGCGTGATGGCGCTGCTGTTGCGCGCCACTTACCGCGCTATGACGCAGAACCGAACGGCGCACAACACTGCAAGTGGCGCAGAACGCGGGCGCGACGCCGCGCGGGTGTGACGCCGCAGGCGGCTACTCGTAGCTGTGCTCTGGCGCCGGGTACACGCCCGCGTCGACGTCGCCGCGGAACTCCGTGACGGCGTCCAGCAACACCTGGCGCACATTGGCGTACTGCCGCACGAACTTCGGCACGCGGCCGTCGCTCATGCCGGCGAAGTCGGTCCAGACGAGCAGCTGCCCGTCGACATCCGGCCCGGCTCCGACGCCGATCGTCGGAATGCTGAGCTTGGCCGTCACCGCGGCGGCGGATGCCGCCGGCACCATCTCAAGCACGACGGCGAATGCGCCGGCATCCTGCACGGCCAGCGCGTCACGAAGCAGTTGCTCTGCCCCGGCTCCGCGGCCCTGGATCATGTGACCGCCCAGGCCGTGCTCGCTCTGCGGGGTGAAGCCGATGTGGGCCATGACCGGGATGCCGGCCTGCACGATGCGGCGGATCTGCTGCGCGCTGCGCTCACCGCCCTCGAGCTTGACGGCGTGGGCTCCCGTCTCCTTCATGAAGCGGATGGCGGTGTGCAGGGCATCTTCCGGGCCCACCTCATAGGAACCGAAGGGGAGGTCGGCCACGACGAAGGCACGGCGGACGGCGCGGGCCACAGCGCGGGTCATGGGGATCAGCTCGTCGACGGTGACGGGCAGGGTTGTGTCGTAGCCGAGCACGTTGTTGCCGGCCGAGTCGCCGACGAGCAGGAAGTCGATGCCCGCCTCGTCGAAGATGCGGGCCGTGAGCTGGTCGTAGCTGGTCAGGCCGGTGATCTTGATGCCCTGATCCTTGGCGTTCTGGAAGTGGCGGGTGCGCACACGCTTCGGTCCGGTGGTGCTGGATCCACCGTAGGGATTGACAACTTCAGCTGCGTGATCAGACATGCGGCTCAGTCTAATCACTGGCCTGTCACGATCACTGGCCAGTCGGCCCGCCCGAAGCCCGCCGAAGCACTACTCTGGAAGCCAGCGAGAAAGGGCATGAATGGACAAGCAGCGTGACTTCGTTCTTCGAACCATTGAGGAACGGGGCGTCAAATTCATTCGCCTGTGGTTCACCGACGTCGTCGGCACGTTGAAATCGGTCGCCATCGCGCCCGCAGAGGTGGAGGGTGCCTTTACAGAGGGCCTCGGCTTCGACGGCTCGGCCATCGAGGGCCTCACCCGCACCTACGAGTCGGATCTGCTCGCGCACCCAGACCCCAGCACCTTCCAGATCCTGCCGTGGCGCGGCGACGTCGACCCGACCGCCCGCATGTTCTGCGACATCAGCACGCCCGATGGTGTTCCTGCCGTCGCTGACCCGCGCAATGTGCTCAAGCGCACGCTGGAGAAGGCGGCCGACCGCGGCTTCACCTTCTACACGCACCCCGAGATCGAGTTCTACCTGCTCAAGTCGTCCAAGTACGGCAAGAACGGCCCGATCCCCGTCGACTCCGCCGGCTACTTCGACAACGTCCCTGGCGGTACTGCGCACGACTTCCGCCGCCGCTCGGTGCGGATGCTGGAAGACCTCGGCATCTCGGTGGAGTTCAGCCACCACGAAGCCGGTCCTGGCCAGAACGAGATCGACCTCCGTTACGCCGATGCGCTGACGACGGCCGACAACATCATGACTTTCCGCACCGTCATCAAGGAGGTGGCGATCGAGCAGGGCGTCTACGCAACGTTCATGCCGAAGCCGTTCTCCGACCACCCCGGATCCGGCATGCACACGCACATGTCGCTGTTCGAGGGCGACGCCAACGCCTTCTACGAGCCGGGCGCGCAGTACCAGCTCTCCAAGACCGGACGCCACTTCATCGCCGGCCTGCTCAAGCACGCTCCGGAGATCACCGCGGTGACGAACCAGTTCGTCAACTCCTACAAGCGGCTCTGGGGCGGCGACGAGGCGCCCAGCTTCGTCTGCTGGGGCCACAACAACCGTTCGGCGCTCATCCGTGTTCCGCTGTACAAGCCGAACAAGGGTCAGAGCGCCCGCATCGAGTACCGTGCGATCGACTCCGCCGCGAACCCGTACCTCTCATACTCGCTCATGCTGGCCGCCGGCCTCAAGGGCATCGAGGAGGAGTACGAGCTTCCGGAGGAGGCCGAGGACAACGTCTGGAGCCTCAGCGACACCGAGCGCCGTGCGCTCGGCTACGCGCAGCTGCCGGCCAGCCTCGACCACGCCATCCAGTACATGGAGGAGTCGGAGCTCGTCGCCGAGACGCTCGGCGAACAGGTGTTCAACTACGTGCTCATGAACAAGCGCAAGGAATGGCGCGAGTACCGCACGCAGGTGACGCCGTTCGAGCTGCGCAACAACCTCGAGATCCTCTAGGACGTCGCCGGCCTGATGAGTCCTGACCGCTTCAGCCTCACCGAGCTCGCGCGCACCGGTTTCCGCGAGCTCAGCAGCACCGCGAGCGGGCTGGCCGAGTTCGAGGAACTGAGCGGGGCGTCCGCGCGCGCGCTGCTGCCGGACTTCGCGACAGCCGCCGACGTCGACTCCGCCCTGGCGAGCCTGATCGCGCTGCTCCGGCAGGCACCGGAACAGACGCTCGCCGTGCTCGGCGAGCCGGATGCCGCCAGGCGCCTGATCCGGGTGCTCGGCGCCTCGGAGGGGCTGGCCGAGTTCTTTCTGCGCCGCCCGGAGCAGATGAGCGCGGTTGCGCAACCGCTGATCGCGCCGCCCACCGAGCTCGCCCTCGACATGCTCGCGGCCGTTCAGGGCAGTGCGCTCGGCGACACCGCCGGCGACGAGGCCGCCTGGGGCCGTCTGCGGGTGCGCTACCGCTGGTGGCTGACCCGGCTCGCCGCCTACGACCTGGAGCAGGGTGATCCCGTCGCCGGCCTCGACGGCGTTGCCCGCGCCCTCGCCGATCTCGCCGGTGCGACGCTGGATGCCTCGCTCGCCGTCGCCCGCCGCGCCGTCACGATCGCCGACAAGCCGGGCTTCGGCCTCTTCGCCGCCGCCGAGGTCGATGCCACCCGGCTCTGCGTCATGGGCATGGGCAAGGCCGGTGCCCGTGAACTCAACTACGTCAGCGATGTCGACGTCATCTTCATCACCGAGCCGGATGACGGCCTCGACAGCGCGCGCGCCGTGGAGATCGCCACCCGCCTCGCCATGCTCACCATGCGCGGCATCTCGGAGGCGCTGATCGAACCGCCGCTCTGGGAGGTGGACGCGAATCTCCGCCCGGAGGGCAAGGACGGCGCCCTCGTGCGCACCCTGGAATCGCACCTGGCCTACTACGAGCGCTGGGCGAAGAACTGGGAGTTCCAGGCGCTGTTGAAGGCGCGCCCGCTGGCCGGCGACCGCGGGCTGGGGGAGCGCTACGTCGCCGCGCTCGCCCCGGCCGTGTGGAACAGCTCCGCCCGTGAGGGCTTCGTCGACTCCGTGCAGCGCATGCGCGAACGCGTCACGGCGCACATCCCCGACGACGAGGTCGATGTGCAGCTGAAGCTCGGCCCCGGTGGCCTACGCGACATCGAGTTCACCGTGCAGCTGCTGCAGCTTGTGCACGGGCAGAGCGACGAATCGGTGCGCCAGCTCGGCACGCTGCCCGCGCTCGTCGCACTGGCGGAAGGCGGCTACATCGGCCGTGTCGAGGCTGCCGAGTTCTCCCAGGATTACCGTGTGCTGCGACTGCTCGAGCACCGGCTCCAGCTGCAGCGCCTGCGCCGCACCCACCTGATGCCGCGCGACCCCGACGCGCTGCGCGTCTTGGCCAGGGCCAGCGGCTTGGCCTCGAGTGCGAGTGAACTCAGCGCACTCCGCGCGGCCGGCAAGATCCGGGTGCGCGGGCTGCACGAGCGCCTCTTCTACCGCCCGCTGCTCTCGGCGGTGGCGGCGCTGCCGGCCGAGGGGCTCAACCTCACGAGCGCGCAGGCCGAGGCGCGTCTGGCCGCCATTGGATTCCTCGACCCCCGTGGGGCGCTCGCCCACATCGCGGCGCTCACCGCAGGGGTGTCGCGTCGGGCGACCATCCAGCGCCACCTGCTGCCGGTGATGCTTCAGTGGTTCGCAGACGGCGCGGACCCCGACTACGGCCTGCTCGCCTTCCGTCGCCTCAGCGACAGCCTGGGCGGCACACACTGGTTCCTGCGCATGCTGCGCGATTCCTCCGGGGCCGCCGAGCGGCTCACGAAGGTGCTCTCCGGGTCGCGTTTCATCGGCGAACTCCTCGAGCTCACCCCCGAGTCCGTCGCCTGGCTCGAAGACGAGGACGATCTGCGGCCGCGCACGCGCGCTGCCCTGGCCGACGAGACACGGGCGGTGCTGGCGCGGCACGCGACCGCGGATGCCGCGGCGGCGGTGCTGCGCGGCATCCGTCGACGGGAGGTGCTGCGCCTCGCCTTCTCGGCCACCCTCGACCTGTGCACCGTCGAAGAGCTCGGCCTCGGGCTCAGCGACGTCACCGAGAACCTCATCGACGGGCTCGTCCGTGCGATCCGTGCCCCGGCGAACGGCATCACCACCGGCATCGCCGATGATGGCATCGAGTTCGCCGTCATCGCGATGGGGCGCTTCGGCGGGCAGGAACTCGGTTTCGGCTCCGACGCCGACGTGATGTACGTCTACCGGCCGGCCGGTCTCGCCCCCGAACAGGCGCAATACCGTTCGCAGCACATCGTCGCCGAGCTCAAGCGGCTGAGCGAAGACAGCCGTCTACCGCTCGACCTCGATGTCGGGCTGCGCCCCGAGGGCAAGAACGGCCCCGTCACGCGCTCACTCGATTCGTACAAGGCGTACTACGCCCGTTGGTCGCTCACCTGGGAGGCCCAGGCGTTGCTCCGCGCCCGCGGCGCGGTCGGCGATGCGGCACTGCTCGACGATTTCGTCGCTGTGGCGGACTCCGTGCGCTACCCGAAGGAAATCGCCGAGAGCGCGGTGCGCGAGGTGAAGCGCATCAAGGCGAGGGTCGAGAACGAGCGTCTGCCCCAGGCCGCGGACCCGCTGCGCCACCTCAAGCTCGGGCGCGGTTCGCTGAGCGATGTCGAGTGGTTCGTGCAACTTCTGCAGCTGCAGCACGGCGCGGCCATCCCGGCACTGCGCACCCCGTCGACCCTCATCGCTTTGGCGGAGGCGACGGATGCCGGTCTCGTGCCGGCCGCGGATGCCGCGACGCTCCGCGCCGCCTGGCTGCTCGCATCCAGGGCCCGATCGGCGATGACGCTCTGGACTAACAAGACCAGCGACATCCTTCCGCGCGACCGCACCCAGCTGGGCGGCGTCGCACGGCTGTTGAACTACCCACCTGGCGCTGCGAACCAGCTGGAGGAGGACTACCTCGCGGTCACCCGCCGTGCGCGGGCCGTCTTCGAGCGCGAGTTCTACGGCATCCCCGAACGGGGAACGCCCACCGGCTGAGGCCGGCCGATGCTACTTGTCGGTCTTGTGAATGGCGTCGGACGCCGAGTTCATGTCGAGGCTGGGGTCGTGGTGCTTGGCGTGCTTCTCGGCCCGCTTCTGTTTCAAGGTCTTGGCCGGCGCCTTCTTGGCGTGGTGTGAGTGTGGCGATTTGTCAGGCATCGTTCTCTCCGATTCGGTTGAACTTCCTTCAGGTCTACACCGCCTCGCCTCAGACGGCAACGGCACGCAGGAAGTGCACGACGCGCCGGGTCCGCACGCAACCACGTTGCATCCCGGCGTGGAAATGCGCACAGAAAAGGGCTTGTCTGCCGGGGCAGGTCGACCTATCCTCGGCATTCGAGAGCGCATTCGAGAGCGCATTCCGGAGAACGGGGAGGTGCCTGTCATGAGTGATTTCGCCGCTGAAGACGAGGTCGAGACCATCGGTCCCGATGGGGTGTTCGACGATGTCGGTGAGGACGCGGAGCCCTACGACGAAGACGATCTCGAAGCGTGGGATGAAGACACCGAGGCGTTCGATTCCGAGCGCGATGCGGAGTGAGCTTTTGCTCTCGCGGCATGACTGCGTGGGGGAGTACATTGTCCCCATGACTGATGAAGCAAA
>CAZZNX010000013.1:11596-11812 GCA_964655795.1 uncultured Leifsonia sp.
TGAAACCGGATCAGGGCTCGACCCGAAGTTGGAAGCGGAAATTCAGGCCGACGAGATTGAGGCCGAAGAGCTCGAGGAACTCGAGCGGGGGCAGAACACGAGCTACACGGGCTTCTTCCCCGGTGAGAACAACCTCCACGAACTGGGCGGCCTGTAGTCCGTCGCCGCAGCAATGAAGAAGGGCCCGCATCCTGATGGATGCGGGCCCTTCTTCAT
>CAZZNX010000013.1:11865-18041 GCA_964655795.1 uncultured Leifsonia sp.
GGATGCGGGCGCTGCTGGAGCGGCTTGATCTCCTTCTCGCGCTTGTAGTCGAGCCAGGTCTCGATGAGCTCCGGCGTGAAGACGTTGCCCTGCAGCAGGAAGTCGTGGTCGGCCTCGAGTGCGTCGAGGGCCTCCTCGAGCGATCCGGGGAGCTGCGGGATTGCCTTGGCCTCCTCGGGCGGAAGCTCGTAGAGGTCCTTGTCGACGGGCTCGTGCGGCTCGATGCGGTTCTTGATGCCGTCGAGGCCGGCCATCAGCTGGGCGGCGAAGGCGAGGTACGGGTTGCTCGCGCCATCCGGAACGCGGAACTCGATGCGCTTGGCCTTCGGGTTCGTGCCCGTGATGGGGATGCGGATGCAGGCGGAGCGGTTGCCGGCCGAGTAGACCAGGTTCACGGGAGCCTCGAAACCGGGCACCAGGCGACGGAAGGAGTTGACGCTGGGGTTCGTGAACGCGAGCACGGCCGGGGCGTGCTTGAGCAGGCCACCGATGTACCAGCGGGCGATGTCGGAGAGTCCGCCGTAGCCGGACTCGTCGTAGAACAGCGGCTCGCCGTTGGCCCAGAGGGACTGGTGCGTGTGCATGCCGGAGCCGTTGTCGCCGAAGAGCGGCTTCGGCATGAAGGTGGCCGTCTTGCCCCACTGGTTGGCGGTGTTCTTGACGATGTACTTGAACTTCAGGATGTCGTCGGCCGCGTGCACCATGGTGTCGAAGCGGTAGTTGATCTCGCCCTGGCCGGCGGTGCCGACCTCGTGGTGGCTGCGCTCGAGGATCAGGCCGGCGTCGATCAGCTTGAGGCTGATGTCGTCGCGGAGGTCGGCGTGCTGGTCGACCGGGCTGACGGGGAAGTAGCCACCCTTGTACGGCGTGGTGTTGCCGAGGTTGCCGCCCTCGAGTTCCAGGCACCCTCGCTGGAGTCGACGGAGTAGAAGCTCGTGTGCTGGTTGACCTCGTAGCGCACGTCATCGAAGATGTAGAACTCGGCCTCCGGCGCGAAGAATGCGGTGTCGGCGATGCCGGTCGATGCCAGGTACTTCTCGGCCTTGCGGGCAACCTGACGCGGGTCCTTCGAGTAGATCTCGCCGTTGCGCGGGTTGTAGATGTCAAAGAGCATCACCAGGGTGAGCTCCTTGCGGAAGACGTCGATGTACGCGGTGGTCACATCGGGGATGAGCTGCAGGTCCGACTCGTGGATCGACGCGAAGCCGCGGATCGAGGAGCCGTCGAAGAGCTGGCCGACGGTGAAGAACTCCTCGTCGACGGTGGATGCCGGGATGTTGAAGTGCTGCTGCACACCGGGCAGATCGGTGAAACGAATGTCAAGGAACTTGACGTCGTTTTCCTTGATGTAGCTGAGCACCTCAGATGAATCGCTGAACATGTAGGACTTCTCCCAGATCTGGAACCGGACGGCTGCTCCGCGCAACCTTCCCCGAGAGTATGGCGGGAGAATTTCTCGCGGGTGACGCGAATGTTTCGAGCATGTTACAGATGCCGCCGCTGGATAGACTGGTCGGGATGTCTGCCTCCTCTTCCTCCCGCAACTCCGCCCGCCGCACATTCGGCGAGCTTCCGCCGAGCCGGTGGCCGGGTGAGCGGCTGGGTTTGCCCAATGATGGCGCCCACTCCGTGGCACGGGCCGGGCGTCGTATCGGCGGCATCGCCATCGACTGGGCGATCGCCATGGGCATCTCGCTCTTCATCGCGCCGTACGAGTCGCTCGCGTACTCCTTCGCGACGATGGGCGTCTTCGCGCTGCTGCAGATCCTCGCGATCACCTCCCTCGGCGGCAGCATCGGGCACCGGATCTGCGGCATGCGCATGATCACCCTGGACGGGGAGCGGGTTCCGCTCTGGCGCGCTCTGGTGCGCACGCTGCTGCTCGTCGTCGTCATCCCCGCGCTCGTCTGGGATTCAGACCAGCGCGGCTTCCACGACAAGGTCGCCGGAACGGTGTTGATCCGCGCCTAGCGCTCCGCAGCTCAGCTCGGTTGACGGCGCACCCGATAGCTCAGGTGCAGCACTCGATCGCCCTGGATCGCCACGTCGGGATCCTCCAACAGCTGCTGCGCGTTGAGCGGCCCGAAGTAGCGCTTGCCGGATCCGAATACGACGGGTGCGACGTCCATGCGCACCTCGTCGACCAGGCCGGCGGCAAGCACCTGACCACCGACATCACCAGCGGCGACTTCGACGATGCGGTCACCCGCAAGCTCGTGCGCCAGTGCCATGGCTGCCGCGACGCCGTCGACGAAGTGAAACGGCGCCTCGCGGTCCCAACCCTCCGGCGGTGGCCGGTGCGTCACGACGACCACGTGGTCAATCCCGCTCGGAGGCTTCCCGTCCCAGCCGTCGGTCAGGTCGAAGACGTGGCGGCCGACGACTGTCACCCCGATCTGGTCCCAGTATGGCCGGACGTAGTCATAGGACCTCTGCGACACCGTCAACACGCCGCTCTCGTCCAACGGGACGTCGCCGCTCACCAACCAGTCGAACAGCGGCCCGGGCTGGTCGTCCTCGTCTGCGACGAAGCCGTCCACCGACACCGAGCCGTACATGACCGCCTTGCCCACGGTGCTCTCCTCTTCGTTGAGATGCCCGAAGTTTAGCGCGGCGTGAGCCGGCCCTCCAGGGAATGAAGCTCGCGCGTTAACGACACTGACGGATGCCGCACGATGCGGCATCCGTCAGTGAATGGTCTGTGTGTCGACCGGTTGGGGCTTAGCGGCCGCGCTGCGGGCGCACCTTGAACGGGTCGATGCCCTTCGGGATGGGCAGCTGCGTGCCGAGCGAGCTCAGGCGGTTGTTCACCGCTAGCACCTCCGCCTTGGAGAGGGTGTTCTTGATGCGCGACAGGCTGCGGGGCAGCTTGTGCAGTGGCACGTCGCCCTCGTCGCGGCCGACGTGCACGAAGGTGATGGGAACGTTGGGGAGGATGCGCACGATCTTGCGCTTCTCGTCGTCGAGCATGCGGCCGGTGCGCGAAGCCGCGCCCTCGGCGATGAGCACGACGCCGCCACGGCCGACGGCGCGGTAGACGGCATCCTGCGTCTTGCCGTTCACGGCGACGGGCATTTCACTGCCGATCCAGCCGCGGCGCAGCGAGCTGCGCAGCACGGCGCCGACGGCGCCCGGCTGGCCCTCGATCTGCGAGTAGGCGGCCTTCTCGGCGAGGCGGCCGAGGATGATCAGCGCGATGAGGATGCCGGCGAGCACACCGGCGACGATCCAGAGCGCGATCGTGAACCCGTTGCCTGCGCCGAGCCAGATGCCGAGCGCGACACCGACGATGATCGGGGCGAGGAATCCGAGAAGCATGAGCCACTGCGCGCTGGAGTCGTAGCGGCGGGTCATTTGGAAGACCTGCCACATCTGCTTGAAGCGACCAGGTTGCTTGGGGGTGGAAGACTTCTCCGAGCTGCGTGCCATGCTGTCTAGAATACCGAGTCCGCGGGGCCTGTGATGACCGCTCCTCATGGCGCGGTGTGTTGTGCACAGGCGGGCCGTGTCTGCGCGTTCTGCACAGGACGAAACGCGCACGCTCCCGGACGCTCAAGCTCGGGCAGGCTGGGCCCGTGAAGCGACAGAGACGAGCGCAGCGAAGCGGGCCGGAGCCCGACTCCGCCATCGGCGCGGATGCTGCGCGCGAGGCTGGCCGCGCTGATGACGTGCTCACGGACCTCGCCGGTTACCGTGTCGTGCGCCGCCTCGCCGTCGGCACGAGCGCGGCCGTCTATCTCGGCCATGCGACCCCGGGCGGTGAGACGGTGGCGCTGCGCGTCTTCCACGCCGACACGGCCACCGAACGCATCGATCGCGAGATCGCTGTGCTCACCGCACTCCCGAGCGGCGTCTCGGCGCCGCTCCACGATGTGGTGAGCCTGCCGGATGGCCGACTGTGCCTGGTGATGGAGCGCGATGACGGAGCGACGTTGGCCGATTTGCTCTCCCGTCGTGCCCAGCTGCGGGCGGGTGAGGTCGTGACCATCCTGGCCCCGCTGACCGTTGCCCTCGCCGCGCTGCATGCGGTCGGCCTGTGCCACGGAGCCATCAGCGCGGCCACCGTGCGTTTCGATTCCAGTGGTCGGGCGCGTCTCACCCACTGGGGGAGCGCACGCCCGCTGGCGGAGGGGGCCGAGCGCACCAAGGCGCTTCGCGCTGAGTATCAGGCGCTCGGCGCTCTCGTGCACGAACTGTGCGCCGAGATCGTTGCCGACAGTGTTGCACGACACGATCTCGAGGACCTGCTTGGCTGGCTCGACGCCCGTCTGGAAGCGCACCCCTTCCTGCCGCTCGCCGAGGAGTTGGAGCGGCGCCTCTTCGCTCTCGCCCGCGCACTGGCGGTGCGAATGCCTGGTGACGCCACCGATGGAGGCCTGCCGGCCAGGGTCGAGGCCGCTGGGATCCGGGCGCCGGCCCAGGCGGGGGACGAGCCCGATCGGGCGCCGCCCGCCTGGCGGCGCTGGGGTGTGCCCGATGCGCTCAGCTCGACGCTGAGCGACGCCACGGCGGAGTCGCTCGGCGGTCGCAGCATCACGGCGCTCCGTTCGGCACTGGGCGCGGGGATTCGTCGACATCGGCGACCGATCGTCGTCGCGGGCGCCCTGGCTTCCGCCCTCTTCGTGCTCGCGATCACGGTGCTTCCGCCGGACGGACCGCGGAGCGAGGCGGCACCTCCGGGAACCGCGCCGCCTCGGAGCTCGGCTGGGCAGACCGCTCCGCCCGGCACCGCTCCACCCGATCCGGCCCCGTCCATGCTGATGGGGGATGACCCGGTGCAGGCGGCCATCGAGCTGCTCGCTGTCCGGGAGAGCTGCTTCCGGGAGTCGTCGCTGCTCTGCCTCGACGGCGTCGACGACCTCGGCAGTCCGATCGCCGACACGGATGCCGCCGGCATCCGTCGTGCCCAGCAGAGCGGGACGGCCGAGTTGCCGGCCGCGTACGAGCCCGCGAGCATCACGCTCGTCGAACAGAACGGAGGTGCGGCACTGCTGTCGGCGCACAGCACTGGAGATGGGGCCGGCGGTGAGAACACGAAACCGGCCTCGCTCCTGTTGATCAGGAGCGAGGCCGGTTGGCGTCTGCGGGAGATCTTCGACTACTAGGTCCCCGAGCGGCCCATCCTGCTAGGAGACGGCCTGCGCGAACCCGAGCGACGCATCGGCCAGGTGTTGCAGTTCGGCGGGTATCGGGCGTCCGGTTGCCCGCATCGACTGGGCCCACAGCCGCCCGGCACGGTACGACGACCGCACCAGCGGCCCAGACAACACGCCCAGGAAACCGATCTCGACCGCCTCGTGGTTGAGTTCGACGAACTCCTCCGGCTTCACCCAGCGGGCAACGGGCAGGTGTCGCGCGCTTGGCCGGAGGTACTGGGTGATCGTGATGATGTCGGTTCCAGCCGAGTGCAGGTCTCTCAGGGCTTGCGAGACCTCTGCTCGATCCTCACCCATGCCGAGAATCAGGTTCGACTTGGTGATGAGCCCTGCCGCGCGACCCTGCGAGATCACGTCGAGCGAACGCTCATAGGTGAATGCCGGCCGGATGCGCTTGAAGATGCGCGGCACCGTTTCGACGTTGTGCGCGAACACCTCCGGCCTGGCGGAGAAGACCTCACCGAGGTACTCGGGGTTGCCGGAGAAGTCCGGGACCAGAATCTCCACACCGGTTCCGGGGGCCTGGCGGTGAATCTCGCGAATCGTCTCCGCGTAGAGCCAGGATCCCTCATCGGGCAGATCGTCACGGGCCACACCCGTCACGGTCGCGTAGCGCAGTTGCATCCGGAGCACAGATTCGGCCACGCGACGCGGCTCATCGATGTCGTAGTCGGCCGGCTTGCCCGTGTCGATCTGGCAGAAGTCGCAGCGCCGGGTGCACTGGGCGCCACCGATCAGGAACGTCGCCTCGCGGTCTTCCCAGCACTCGTAAATATTGGGACAGCCGGCCTCCTGACACACCGTGTGCAGATCCTCGCTCTTCACAAGAGCGTGCAGCTGTTTGTACTCCGGGCCCATCTTCGCCCGGGTCTTGATCCAGTCCGGCTTGCGTTCGATCGGTGTCTGGGCATTGCGCACCTCGAGGCGCAACATCTTGCGCCCATCGGGAGCCGCGTTCACAGGAGCACCCGCTCGCGGTCGAAAGCCCGCTCAAGTGCGGCCTGCATGGGCACGAGCAGT
>CAZZNX010000013.1:18150-36606 GCA_964655795.1 uncultured Leifsonia sp.
AGGCCGTGCATTGTCACGCCCTCTGCCACCCGGATGCCGATGGCGGCGAGCTTGTTGCATCGATCACCGTCGGTGAACCACACGCCTGAGCGCCCGTCGACACGGTGTGCCGCGACGCCGAGCTCGTTCAGAACCTCGAGCACGATGCTCTCGAGCGTGCGCACATAGCCGACGACGTCGATGGGGTCTGGAAGACGAAGAATCGGATAGACCACGAGCTGGCCGGGGCCATGCCAGGTGATCTTGCCACCCCGATCGACGTCGATGACCGCGACGTCGCCGAGCGGGCGCTCGTCGGGGAGGGTGCGTTTGCCTGCGGTGTACACGGGATCATGTTCAAGGAAGATCACGGTGTCTGGGCGATCACAGGAGACGACGGACTGATGGACGGCGCGCTGAAGGGCAAGGCCCTCGAGATACGGCACGGAGTTGGCGCTTAGCCCCGCGACGACAAAGTCGAGCATTCGGTCAGTCTAGGGGGAGTGGGAGGCGGCAAACGAAACCGGCCTCGCTCCCGATGATCGGGAGCGAGGCCGGTTGACGAGCGTGACTGACTAGAGTCCCAGCTGTCCTTCGAATGCTGCACCCTCGAGGCGCGCCTTCACCGTGGTGAGGAAGCGGGCCGCGTCTGCGCCATCGACGATGCGGTGGTCGTAGGAGAGCGCGAGGAACACCGTGGAACGGATCGAGATGGCGTCGATGCCGTTGTCGCTGACGACGACGGGCTTCTTGGCCACGATTCCGGTGCCGAGGATGGCGACCTGGGGCAGGAACACCAGCGGGGTGTCGAACAGCGCGCCGCGCGAACCCGTGTTGGTCAGCGTGAACGTGCCGCCGGCCAGCTCGTCCGGCTTGAGCTTGTTCTCGCGGGTGCGGCCGGCCAGATCAGCGATCTGGGCAGCGAGCTGAGCGATGTTCAGCGAGCTCGCGTCACGCACGACGGGCGTGAGCAGACCGCGCTCGGTGTCGACGGCGATGCTGAGGTTCTCGTGGTCCGGGTAGACGATCGAGTCGCCGTCAACGGTCGCGTTGATCACCGGGTACGCCTTGAGCGCCTCAACGGCTGCCAGCGCGAAGAACGGCATGAACGAGAGCTTGTTGCCCGTCTTGGCGAGGAACTCGGCCTTGACCTTGTCGCGAAGCATGGCGACGCGAGTCACGTCGACTTCGACGACCGTCGTGAGCTGAGCCGTCGACTGCATCGAGATGACCGCGCGCTCCGCAACGACCTTGCGCAGTCGCGACATCGGCTGAACGGTGCCGCGCAGCGGCGAGACCTCGACAACGGGTGCTGCCGCCGGGGCGGAGCCCGCCGGAGCCTGGGCGGAGAGCACATCCTGCTTGCGGATGCGGCCGCCGACACCGGTGCCGGTGAGGGTGCTGAGGTCGACGCCCTGCTCGTTGGCGAGCTTGCGAACGATCGGGGTCACGTAGCCGCTGGTCGATGCGTGCGATCCGGATGCCGCGGCGGGAGCCTGGGCAGCGGGAGCGGCGGCGGGAGCCGGAGCAGCGACCGGAGCGGGAGCGGCAACAGGTGCCGGAGCAGCGGCCGGAGCCGGAGCGGCAACCGGTGCCGGAGCGGCGACCGGTGCGGGAGCGGCAACCGGTGCCGGAGCTGCAGCGGGTGCCGGAGCGGCGACGGGCTCGGGAGCCGCGACGGGCTCCGGGGCAGCAGGTGCCTCGGCGACCGGTGCGGCGGGGGCCGCGGCGGAACCGTCACCGATGGTGACGAGTGCGGTGCCGACCTCGACGGTCTCGTCCTCCTGGACGAGGATCGCCTCGATCACACCGGCGATCGGCGATGGGATCTCGGTGTCGACCTTGTCGGTCGAGACCTCGAGCAGCGGCTCATCGACCTCGACGCGGTCGCCCACGTTCTTCAACCAACGGGTGACCGTGCCCTCTGTGACACTCTCACCGAGTGCCGGGAGGCTGACGGATTCGCTCATGCGATTGTCTCCTTCAAAGCGTTATTCATTCTGAGCTTATTGCAGTCGTGGGTGCGCGCGGCCTAAAGGGCGTGCAGCGGCTTACCGGCCAGGTAGAGGAATGCCTCGCCCATGGCCTCGTTCTGGGTGGGGTGCGCGTGGATCAACGGTGCGATGTCCTCCGGGTATGCCTCCCAGTTGACGGCCAGCTGGGCCTCACCGATCAGCTCGCCGACGCGGGCGCCGATCATGTGCACGCCGACGACGGGCCCGTCGTTGACGCGGACGATCTTCACCGATCCGGCGGTGCCGAGGATCGAGCTCTTGGCGTTGCCGCCGAGGTTGTAGTCGTAGCTGCTGATCTGCTCCGCGCCGAACTTCTCGGCGGCCTTGGCCTCCGTGTAGCCGACCGATGCCACCTCGGGGTCGCAGTAGGTGATCTTCGGGATGTTGACGTCCTCGACGATGATCGGGTTCAGGCCCGCGATCTCCTCGGCGACGAAGATGCCCTGCTGGAAGCTGCGGTGCGCGAGCTGCAGGCCGGGAACGATGTCGCCGATCGCGAAGACACCGGGAACGTTGGTCGCGAGGCGCTCGTTCGTGATGACGAAGCCGCGGTCCATCGTGATGCCCTGCTCTTCGAAGCCGAGACCAGCGGTGGCGGGGCCACGGCCGACGGCGACGAGCAGCAGCTCGGCCTCGATGGTCTTGCCGTCTTCGAGGGTGACGACGACGCCGCTCTCGTTCTGGGTGACGCTCTGGAAGCGCACACCGAGCGAGTACTCGATGCCGCGCTTGCGGAAGGCACGCTCCAGCTGCTTGGAGATCGACTCTTCCTCGTTCGGGACCAGGTGCGGCAGCGCCTCGATGATCGTGACGTCGGCGCCGAAGGACTTCCAGACGCTGGCGAACTCAACGCCGATCACGCCGCCGCCGAGCACGGCGACCTTCTTCGGGATGTAGTCGAGCTGCAGAGCCTGCTCGCTCGTGATCACACGGCCGCCGAGCTCGAGGCCGGGAAGCGAGCGCGAGTAGGAGCCGGTGGCGAGGATGACGTGCTTGCCGACGATCGTGTCGGCACCGACCTGGATGCTGGTGGGGGAGACGAGGCGGCCTTCACCCTCGATGACGGTGATGCCGCGCGCCTTGATGAGCCCCTGCAGGCCCTTCCACTTGCTCGTGACGATGCCGTCGCGGTGGGCGTTGACTGCGGTCATGTCGATGCCGTTGAGAGTCGCGTTCACACCGTACTTGGCGGCGTCGCGGGCGACGTCGGCAACCTCTGCGGTGTGCAGGAGGGCCTTCGTCGGGACGCAGCCGCGGTGGAGGCAGGTGCCGCCGAGCTTGTCCTTCTCAATCAATGCGACGGTGAAGCCGAGCTGTACCGCTCGCAATGCGGCTGCGTAGCCGCCGCTTCCTCCACCGAGGACGACAATGTCAAAATTCTGCTCGGACACTCAGTAACTCCCTTGTGCATCAGGTCGATCGGCCTGTTCTGCTCCGCGGATTTGTGACCCACGAGCAGGCGTGTGGGCAAGCCATTCTTGCCCATACAACCCTACTATGGGCTGGCCGCCGCTATGGGCGGCCATGGTCGATCAGGGGCGCGCATACTCCTCGGCGAGCTTGAGCAGCGTGCGAACGGTCACGCCGGTCGGGCCCGCCCCGGTGGCACCGTACGCCGCACCCTCGTTGTGCGACGGCCCCGCGATGTCGAGGTGGGCCCACGGAATCCGTGTTTCGCCGTCGGAACGCTTGCCGATGAACTCCTGCAGGAACACGCCGGCAAGCAGCATTCCACCGGCCGGATTGCCGATCTTGGCATTGGCGATGTCGGCGACATCCGAGTCAATGGTTGCCCGCAGCTCCTCGGGCAGTGGCATCGGCCACAGCTTCTCGTCTGCGCTCTCCGCGGCCTGCAGAACGCGGGCGAGCAGCGAGTCATCGCCCATCACGGCGGTGTAGCGGCTGCCGAGGGCCACGATCTGGGCACCGGTCAGGGTGGCGACGTCGACGATCGCGTCCGGCTGCTCCTCGGATGCCGCGACCAGACCGTCGGCAAGCACAAGGCGCCCCTCCGCATCGGTGTTCAGCACCTCGACGGTCTGTCCGCCGCGGATGCGGAGCACATCGTTCGGGCGTGTCGCCGTACCGGACGGCATGTTCTCGGCCAGGCAGAGCCAGGCCGTCACACGCACGGGCAGTGCAAGCTGGGCGGCGGCAAGTGTGACGGCGAGCACGGTTGCCGCCCCCGTCATGTCGTACTTCATACCGACCATCGATGCACCGGGCTTCAGCGAGATTCCGCCGGTGTCGAAGGTGATGCCCTTACCGACGAGGGCGAGGTGCTTCACGGCATCGTGCCCCTCGGGTGCAACGGGGGAGTAGCTGACCTTCACCAGACGGGGCGGGCGGGAGGAACCCTGGCCGACACCCAGGATGCCGCCGAAGCCGTCGGCGGCGAGTTCGGCCTCGTCCCAGATCTCCAGCTCGACGGGCAGCTCTGCCGCCGCGGCGACGGCGCGGTCGGCGAAGCTGGCGGGGAAGAGGTCGGACGGCGGGGCGTTGACGAGGTCCTTGACGAGCGCGAATGCCTCGCCGACGGCGGCGGCGCGGGCGAGCAGGGCGTCGACATCGAGTTCAAGCGGGGCCGGGGCGTCGTCGACCTCGTCCTCGGCAACCGGCTCGGCGGCCGGGGCGTGCTGCTCCAGGTGCACGGTGACCTGCTCTGCGGGGGTCTTGGTGCGCTCGAGCGTGCTGTGGCGGTACTCGGTGTACGAGTAGCTGCCGATCGTCGCTCCCTCGAGCACGGCTGCGGCCTCGGCGGCATCCGCGACGGGGATGGCAACGGCGACGCTCTCCACGCCGACGAGGCGGCGCACGGCCGACGCGGTCGCGGAGCGGAGGCTCTCGGTCGACACCGTCTTGCCGAGGCCGACGATCGCGATGCTGCGGGCGGAGCCGACGGTGGCCGGGATGCGCACGAGTTGCTCTGATGCGCCGGTGAAGCCCAGCGCCGCGAGCTGCTCGTCGAGCTCCGCGAACTCGTCGGGGGCCCGCATGAAAGCGGCGCCGTCGACGGTGACGGCGGCGAGCAGCAGCACATCGGCCTCGGAGCTTGTGGCGGGGGCAGACGAAACGGCGAGGGAGGAGAAGGTCATGTCTCGATGTTAGTTGCGTGCCACGGCCGCGTGCGTGTCGGTGATTGCCGGGAATACCGTGTTCGCTCACGGCATGGCCGCCTCGCCGCGCCCGCGACAGCCGACGCGAATAGCATGAGGGTATGCGTGACGCGAGTGAACTGTATCGATTGACCCCGGAGGCCGCGAGCGTGCCGGAGGGGCTGCACCTCGTCGCCGGGCTCACGGGATTCGCCGACGCCGGTGGGGCCGTCGGGCAGTTCACCGAGTACTTGCTCGGCACCATGAGCCACGTCGTCGTCGCGGAGTTCGACGCCGATCTGTTGCTGGACTACCGGTCCAGGCGTCCCATCATCTATTTCGACGAGGACCACCTCACCGACTACCAGCCGCCTGCACTGCGGGTGCACCTCGCGCGCGACGAGCTGGGCCAGCCGTTCCTCATGCTCGCCGGCTTCGAACCCGACTTCCGCTGGGAACAGTTCAGCCGTGCGCTGCTCGACCTCGTCGAGCGGTTCGGCGTCGCGGGGACAACCTGGGTCCACTCCATCCCGATGCCCGTTCCGCACACCCGCGCCATCGGCGTGACCGTGAGTGGCAATCGGGAGGACCTGACCTCGGCGATGTCCGTGTGGCGTCCGCACACCCAGGTGCCGGCCAACGCGCTGCACCTGGTGGAGTACCGGCTCGCGGAGCAGGGGCGTCCAACCGTCGGATTCATCCTGCTCATCCCGCACTATCTCGCCGACACCGAGTACCCGGCCGCCGCGATCTCCGCGCTGGAGAGTGTCAGCGCGGCGACGGGGCTCATCTTCCCGACCGACCGTTTGCGTGAGGCCAACCGCGAGTTCGTCTCCAAGATCGATGCGCAGGTGGCCGAGAACGGTGAGCTGGCCAAGCTGGTCGGCACCCTCGAGGAGCGTCACGACAGCTATATGGCGGGAACGACGCTGCGCTCGCCCCTGACGGATGAGGACGGCGAGCTGCCGACGGCCGACGAGATTGCCGCGGAACTGGAGAAGTTCCTGGCGTTCAAGCGTCGCAATGACGGTGAGCCCCCGCTGACTCCGTGACCGCGGCGGATAGGCTCGGTGAGTGAATTCTCGTCGTGCCTGGCTGATATTCGGGATCGGCGCCTTCCTCTACCTCGTTGCGGTGTTGCAGCGCACCTCCCTCGGTGTCGCCGGTGTTGCGGCGTCCGAGCGGTTTGACAGCTCTGCTGCGGCCCTCTCGATGCTGGCGGTGCTCCAACTCGTCGTCTATGCGAGCCTGCAGATCCCCGTGGGCGTGCTCATCGACCGTTTCGGACCGCGTGCGCTCATGCTCGTCGGCACGGCACTCATGTGCATCGGGCAGCTCGTCGTCGCATTCTCCCCGAGCATCACGGTCGCCGTGATCGGCCGCGTGCTCGTCGGCGCTGGTGACGCGGCGATCTTCATCTCGTTGATCCGCCTGATCAGTTCCTGGTTCAGCGGGGCCATCGTGCCCCAGCTCTCGCAGTGGGTCGGCAACATCGGCCAGCTCGGGCAGGTGCTCTCGGCCGTGCCGTTCGCCTGGGCCCTGCTGCACTTCGGCTGGACCCCGGCCTTCGTCGCGGCGGCATCCGCATCGGCGCTCGCCCTCTTCCTCGGCATCCTGTGCCTGCGTGACCGCCCGCGCGACGCGCCAGATGGGCGGCACACCGGAACATTCAGCACCGCCATGCACCACCTCCGGGCGGCCTTGAAACGGCCGGGCACACAGCTCGGGTTCTGGTCCCACTTCGTCTCGCAGTCCTCCGGCACCGTCTTCACGATGTTCTGGGGTATCCCGTTCCTTGTCTTCGGTGTCGGGTTGAGCCCGCAGACGGCGGCGTTGATGATCCTCGTGCTCGTCGGCTCCGGCATGGTCGCCGGGCCGATCCTCGGTCTGCTCACCGCGCGGTTCCCGCTGCGCCGCAGCAGCCTGGTGCTCGGCATCGTCTACGTGATCGGTCTCGTCTGGAGCGTCGTGCTGCTCTGGCCGGAGCAGCCGCCCCTCTGGCTGATCGTGCTGCTCGTCGTCGTGATGGGTGTCGGCGGGCCCGGATCCCTGATCGGGCTCGACTTCGCCCGCACCTTCAATCCGATGCGGAGCCTCGGTTCGGCGAACGGCATCGTGAACATGGGTGGCTTCGTCGCCAGCTTCGTGATGATCTTCGTCGTCGGCGCGATCCTCGACCTGCTCAATCACGCACGGGTCGCAGCGGGGGAGCCGAGTGACCTCTACGCCTACGATTCCTTCCGCCTGGCGTTCCTCGTGCAGTACGTCGTGATCGGCTTCGGCGTGGTGATGCTGCTGCACGCGCGGCGCCGTACCCGCCACCAGATGCGGCACGAAGAGGGAATAGAGGTTGCCCCCATTTGGGTTGCACTCTCCAGGCGGATGCGCCGCCACCGAGACGAATGACGTGGCACCGGTGCCCTGTGGCATCCGGCCCTCGGAATCCGTGCAATAATCGAGAGCGGACCCGTTCTTGACTTGGGTTTCCTGTGCTCGCGCGCAGGAAACGGACTGAGACTTGACATGGGTCCTCGTAATGTCCATTTGCGGCTTTGTCGCGAGTGGAACGTCGACGAGCGGCTCACTTCCTGCGATGGGAAGGCCCGCCGCTCGCCCGTCTGAGAGGTGCTCGAATGGCAACCCGATCCACGAAGCCCGAAGCGAGCGAAGACACCGCCGCCGAGGCTGTTGCCCCTGCCGCCAAGGCGCCTGCGGCCAGAAAGGCTCCCGTGCGCAAGGCCGCCGGTGCCGCCGCAGCGAAGCCGGCAACTGAGAAGGCCGCACCGCGCAAGCGCGCAGCAACCAAGAAGACCACCGCGGCCGCCGGAGAGGGCGACGAGGAAGAAGAGCACGATGAGGTCGTCGTCGTCGATGAGGCCGTTGTCGAGGCCCCCGACGCCGCAGCCGACGACGCCGACGAGGAGGACGAGGACGGCAAGCCCAAGCGCGCCGTCGTCACCGAGCCGCTGCCGACCGGTGCGCTCGTGCTCTCGATGGTCGACGACGAGGACGAGGTCCCCGTCTACTCCAGCGCCATCACCGGCGCGACCGCCGACCCGGTCAAGGACTACCTGAAGCAGATCGGCAAGGTCGCGCTTCTGAACGCGGCCGAAGAAGTCGAGCTCGCCATGCGCATCGAGGCAGGCCTCTTCGCCGAGGACAAGCTCTCGCACATGAGCGACGCAGAGAAGAAGTCGCAGCTCGGCCGCGAACTGCAGTGGGTCGCCAAGGACGGCGCCCGTGCCAAGAGCCACCTGCTCGGCGCGAACCTCCGTCTCGTCGTCTCGCTCGCCAAGCGCTACACCGGCCGTGGAATGCAGTTCCTCGACCTGATCCAGGAGGGAAACCTGGGCCTCATCCGTGCCGTCGAGAAGTTCGACTACACCAAGGGCTTCAAGTTCTCCACCTACGCCACCTGGTGGATCCGTCAGGCGATCACCCGCGCCATGGCCGACCAGGCCCGCACGATCCGTATCCCCGTGCACATGGTCGAGGTCATCAACAAGCTCGCCCGTGTTCAGCGCCAGATGCTGCAGGACCTCGGCCGCGAACCAACGCCAGAGGAGCTCAGCCGCGAGCTCGACATGACGCCGGAGAAGGTCGGCCGCGAGCCGATCTCGTTGCACACGCCACTCGGTGAAGACGGCGACAGCGAGTTCGGTGACCTCATCGAGGACACCGAGGCCGTTGTCCCCGCTGACGCCGTCGGCTTCACGATGCTGCAGAAGCAGCTCGAGTCGCTGCTCGACTCCCTCTCCGAGCGCGAGGCCGGCGTGATCCGCATGCGCTTCGGCCTGGGCGACGGCATGCCGAAGACCCTCGACCAGCTCGGCGACACCTTCGGGGTCACCAGATCGAGTCGAAGACGATGGCCAAGCTTCGTCACCCGAGCCGCTCGCAGTCGCTGCGCGACTACCTCGAGTAGGCCGGTGGGAATCCGCTATGCCCCCGCGATCCTCATCGGTCGCGGTGTCCGCCTGCTTGCGCGCCTGCGCAAGCCGGGCGGAGGTTCGGCCATCCCCGGGCTCGTCGTCAACAAGATCGCGCCGGGGTTCCTGACCACGACGCTCAACTCCTTCCCGGAGGGGCTCGTCATCGTCTCGGGCTCCAGCGGCAAGTCAACGACGACGAAGATGCTCGTCGCCGCCCTCCGCGGCCACGGCAAGAAGGTCTTCACCAACCCGTCGACGGCGAACATCACCCAGGGCCTGACGTCGGCACTCCTTGAGGAGGCCAGCCTCGGCGGCCGCATCGCCGGCGACATCGCCGTCCTCGAGATGGACGAGGGCCATGGAGCGCTCATCGCGGATGATCTGAAGCCGCGTGTCGTCGTGCTCACCAATGTGATGGTCGACCAGATCGACCGTTTCCACGACTCCGAGATGGTCGCCGCGATGCTGGAGAAGATCGCGCTGCGCGCCAGCCAGGCCGTTGTGATCAACGCCGACGACGCGTTCCTCGAACAGCTCGTCTCGCGGCTGCACGGCACCGTCGACACTCCGCGCTTCGGCGTGAATGCCGACGTTCTCGACCAGAACCCGCGCGGCCTCGGTCTGGCATCCATGACCGAGCGTCGGATGCCGTCCGAGGCGGGCGTCCTCGTGCGATCGGTCTCCGGCCGCTCCAGCGAGGTCACCATCGACGGCGGACCGGTCACGACCGTGCGCCTCCCCGCCCGCGGGACGCACTACGCCGTCGACGCGGCCGCCGCACTGGCCGGCGCCCGCGCGGTGCTCGGCAGCCGCTTCGACCCGGCGATCGCCGTCTCGACCATCGGCTCGATTCCACCGGTGTTCGGCCGCGGGGAGACGCTGCAGGTGCGCGGCAAGACCGTCGAGTTCGTGCTCGTGCAGAATCCGGCCAGCTACCAGCTGAACATCGACCACCTCGACCCGGCCACGGAGCAGATCCTGTTCGCGCTCGGCTCCGACGTGCGCGACCCCAGTTACTTCTGGCCGGTCGACACCTCCAGTCTCGGGCACGTCGACATCGTCTCCGGCTCCAAGGCCGACGAGCTCGCCCTGCAGCTCAGCTACGACAACGTGCAGATCGGCCGCATCGTGCACGATCTCGGCGCGGCCGTCGACGAGTTCCTGGCGCTGCCGGACCCATCGCGCGGCGTCAAGACGGTCATCTTTTCCGCCGACTCGATGCGTCGCACCCGTGCGCACCTCGGGCTGAGCGCCGTGGAGGCACCAGAATGAGCGCCAATCAGCCGATCAGGCCCGAGCTCACCTTCGTGACCCTGTTCCCGAGCCTGCTGAACAGCAACGGCGACGCCGAGAACGCCCGCGTTCTCGCGCGCCGGGCCGAATGGGCCGGGGCAACGGCCCGGGTCATTGCGATCGAGGATGCCGCGGAGCTGCCGAACCACGTCGACGCCGTCGTCATCGGCTCCGGCTCCGACACCGATCTCGTCGCGGCGCGTGACAAACTGCGCACCCTGATCGATGAGCTCCGTCGCTGGGGCACCGAGGGCGTGCCGATCCTCGCGATCGGCACCGGCTGGGAACTGCTCAGCCACGGAATCGAGCTCTCCGGCACGGCCGGAACCCCCGCGCAGTCCATCGAGGGAATCGGGATCCTGCCCGGGCGAGCGGTTCCCCGCGACACACGCGTCACCGATGACCTCGCGGTCAAGACGAAGTTCGGCCGTCTGATCGGCTTCGAGAACCACGCCCGCGACTACAACCACGCCGAGGCGTCCCCGCTCGGCCGGGTGCTCTCCGGCAGCGGCAACGGTCGCGACTCCAACCAGGAGGGCGTTGTCATGGGCGACGTCTTCGGCACGCACCTGCACGGCCCGGTTCTCGCGAAGAACCCCTCGTTCGCCGACGAGCTGCTCACCCGGATCTTCCGGCGCGCCGGTGCGGAGTACAGCCGCGGGGAGCGCGCGGCATCCGTCGATGAAATAGCACGAGCCGCACGCAATCAGATTGCGGTGCGGCTCGGGCTCGAGAGCGAGTAGGGCTGGCTCTGCCTAGCTCTTGTTGTCCTAGCTCTTGTTGTCGTCGAGCAGGCGGCTGGACTCATCGTGCCAGCTGTGCGCGAGCGCCGAGAGCTTCTCCTGGTGCTTGCGACCGTGGTGAGCGCAGAACAACAGCTCACCGCTGCTGACGACCACGCGGATGTACGCCTGAGCGCCACATGCATCGCATCGATCGAGAGCCGTGAGCTGGTGTGGGGTTTCGAGCTCGTCGACCGCACTGTTCGGGCTGGTGATCTGTGACATGGGCTCCTCCTCCATTGCTGATATCCAATGTAAACACGAGAGGCCTTGAACTATGCCGCTTTCTCGTGCTATTTCGCTCACCGCGTAGGCTTTGACGCCCAAGTCGTGACCTAACGGCGTTGCGCAGTGTTTCGATCACGGGGGAACGCCCCGCGATTACTAGGATTGGACCTCGTGAGTTCTGATTATTCCGCCCGCCATCTCTCCGTCCTCGAGGGCCTCGAGGCCGTGCGCAAGCGCCCGGGCATGTACATCGGCTCCACCGACTCGCGCGGCCTCATGCACTGCCTCTGGGAGGTTATCGACAACTCCGTCGATGAGGCCCTCGCCGGGCACGGCACCGAGATCGCCATCGTGTTGCACTCCGATGGCAGCGTCGAGGTGCGCGACAAGGCCCGTGGAATCCCCGTCGACATCGAGCCCAAGACCGGCCTGAGCGGCGTCGAGGTCGTCTTCACCAAGCTGCACGCCGGCGGCAAGTTCGGCGGCGGCTCGTACGCGGCATCCGGTGGCCTGCACGGTGTCGGCGCCTCGGTCGTCAACGCCCTCTCCGAACGCCTCGACGTCGAGGTCGACCGCGGCGGCAAGACCTGGGCGATGTCCTTCCACCGCGGCGAACCCGGCATCTTCGCGGATGCCGACCCGAAGAACCCCAGCCCGGACGCCCCGTTCACGCCCTTCGAGAAGAAGAGCGAACTGCGCGTCGTCGGCAAGACGGCGAAGGGTGTCACCGGAACACGCGTGCGCTACTGGGCCGACCGCCAGATCTTCACCAAGGGCGCAGGATTCCAGGTCGATGACCTGATCGGCCGCGCCCGCCAGACGGCCTTCCTGGTTCCGGGCCTGGCGCTCGACATCATCGATGAGACCGGCCACGAGACCCACACGACCTCGTTCCAGTTCGAGGGCGGCATCTCGGAGTTCGTCGAGCACCTCGCCACGGATGCCGCGCTCACGGAGACCTGGCGCCTGACCGGCACAGGGCACTTCACCGAGACCGTGCCCGTGCTGAACGAGCACGGCGCCATGCTGCCGACCGAGCTGCAGCGCGACTGTGTCGTCGACATCGCCCTGCGCTGGGGGACCGGCTACGACACCGTCGTCAAGAGCTTCGTCAACATCATCGCGACCCCCAAGGGCGGCTCGCACCAGCTCGGCTTCGATCAGGGCCTGCTCAAGTTCCTGCGCCAGCAGGTGGAGTTGAACGCGCGCAGGCTCAAGGCCGGCAGCGACAAGCTCGAGAAGGACGACGTGATGGCCGGGCTCACCGCCGTCATCACCGTGCGCCTGCCCGAGCCGCAGTTCGAGGGCCAGACCAAGGAGGTGCTCGGCACGCCCGCCGTGCGCAGCATCGTCGCCAACGTCGTGGCCAAGAGCATGGCGGAGCGCTTCTCGTCGACGAAGCGCGACGACAAGGCGCAGTCTGCGCTCCTGCTCGACAAGGTCGTCGCCGAGATGAAGTCGCGCATCTCCGCGCGGGCGCACAAAGAGACGCAGCGCCGCAAGAACGCCCTGGAGAGCTCCTCGCTGCCGGCCAAGCTCGCCGATTGCCGCTCCAACGACGTCGCCAACAGCGAGCTGTTCATCGTCGAGGGTGACTCCGCCCTCGGAACCGCCAAGGTCGCCCGCGACAGCGAACACCAGGCGCTGCTGCCGATCCGCGGCAAGATCCTCAACGTGCAGAAGGCCAGCGTCTCCGACATGCTGAGCAACGCGGAGTGCGCATCGATCATCCAGGTGATCGGCGCCGGCTCGGGCCGCAGCTTCGACATCTCCACCGCCCGCTACGGCAAGGTCATCATCATGAGCGACGCCGATGTCGACGGCGCGCACATCCGCACGCTGCTGCTGACGTTGTTCTTCCGCTACATGCGGCCGATGATCGAGGAGGGGCGCGTCTTCGCCGCCGTTCCGCCGCTGCACCGGGTCATCGTCATGAACCCGGGCTCCAAGCCGAATGAGACGATCTACACCTACTCCGAGGCGGAGTTGCAGGGTGTGCTCACCGGGTTGAAGAAGCAGAACAAGCGTTACCAGGATCCGATCCAGCGCTACAAGGGTCTCGGTGAGATGGATGCCGATCAGCTCGCGACCACGACGATGGACCGTCGCCACCGCACGCTCCGCCGGATGAACCTCAGCGACGCGGAGAACGCGGGCCGCGTCTTCGAGCTGCTCATGGGCAACGAGGTCGCCCCGCGCAAGGAGTTCATCGTCGAAAGCTCAGACACGCTCTCGCGCGACCGCATCGACGTGTAGCGCGTCTTCTCCGGCGCACGCGCCCGTTCCCACCGTCGCGCCTCTGCGCCACTTGCTGAGCCCAGCGCCACATCATGTGGCGCTGGGCTCAGCAAGTGGCGCAGAGCGTGTGCTCAGCGACGGCGCGCACCGCGCTTCGTGGTCGGCTGCGGCCGTCGGATGATCGGCAGCCCGGCTTCGATCAGGATCGCCCGCAGCTGAGGCAACCTCCAGGCCTCGCCCCAGCCCCAGCGCGCGCAATTCCAGTGGGTTGCAGCGCGCACCTCGTTCTCGCGACGTTTCTCGGCCAGCATGATCGCGGCGATGTCGCGCGCGTCGCGGTCGCTGCGTGCGTTGCCCAGATACTTGCCGTCTCCGTCGGCCTCGCCCCACACGCCGTGTTCTGGCCACGCGGTGTCGAGGTAGACCGTGCGACCGCTCCGCGGGAGCACCACTGGATACTGCAGCACCGGCGTGGGAAAGCCGAGCTGTTCGACGTGCACGCGACTCACCGTTTCGAGCACGCTCTCGACGAGCGTCGTGCGCCGCTCGAGGACGGCCAGTACGCGGGTGCTCCCCGGGAATGGGTATCGCCGTTCGTACGCGTCGATCAGTTCGGCCTCCGTGCACAGCGGCGCGACGTTGCCGAACCGAGGCCGATGGAGCGCGAAATCGACCATCACCATCGCGGTGAGGAATGGCATCGTGCGCGCCACGTCGATCAGTGTGTCCGGCAGTGCGGTGAGTGCGAGGCCGTTGAGCCCGTCAAGGTGGACTCCATCTCGACGGGCGAACTCGACGACGCCGTTTCGGCGCCGCCCCGAGGCACCGTGCGCCAGCAGATAGACGTCGGCCGGAATCGGGTGCACGACCGGGAGACCCCACAACACAGCTGCCGAGAAGCCCGCGAAGACGGGCTGCCTGCGCTGCAGTCCGACCGCGAGCACCAGCGCACGATAGCGATCCACCTCTGTCATGGCGGCCGCTTGCTCCTGCGACGCGTACACCCCGCGGCGAAGCGGTAGGAGCTGCCCGGATTCTCGCGTCGCCAGAAAGCGGGCGTGCAGGCCGACGGCTTCGGCGTCTCGACTGAGATGCAGCCCGCTGTCGGTGACCGGGAGAGAATCGCGCATGCCGTGATTCTGGGCTGCGGTCGTGGCCGACGACGAACGAGCCTGTCGGCTGTGGAGAGGCCGACGGCCGGAGGCTGACTGTGCACAACAGCCGAGTCGACCGGGTGCTCCGTGACAGTGCAACTCCCCGAGCCGGCGATCGCGGCAACGCTTTGCGCCACTTGCTGAGCCCAGCGCCACATGATGTGGCGCAGGGCTCCGCAAGTGGCGCAGAGCGCGGGGCGGCTAGCCGATCTGTCGGCCGACCGCACCGATCACCGAGTCGAGCGGGGTGCCGGAGGCGTCGCGCTTGGAACCGCCGTCGGGCAGGGCGCGCACGGACCCGTCCGGTCCGACCGCGAGGGCGGGCGGCGAGCCGACCCAACCGAGCGTGAGCTCGTCTTCACCCTTGAGGAAGCGTTGAGCGCGAACACCGCCGGTGGCGCGGCCCTTTGCCGGGAACTCGCTGAAGTCGCTGACCTTCGCGCTGCCGGGATCGATGCCGAGCAGTGTCTGGTTGCCTGCGGCGATCGTGACGACGACCGCCTCCTCGACGGCATCCGGCGCAATGCTCGTGAACGAGATCGCGTGGGCGTCGCTGCCGAGGTTGATTCCGGCCATGCCACCGGCCGGGCAGCCCTGCGCGCGCACGGATGCCGCGGCGAAGCGCAGCAGCTGCGCGTCGGAGGTGATGAAGACGAGCTCGTCGTCCTCCCCGCCCTGCACAGCACCGACGACCTCGTCCTTCGGCTTCAGGCCGATGATCTCGAAGTCGGGCTTGTTCGGGTACGCCCCGGCGGTGACGCGCTTGACGATGCCCTGCTTGGTGCCGAGCGCGATCGAGCGGTCGGACTCGAGCGAGACGAGCGCGAGCACCTTCTCGTCGCGGTTGGGCAGCGAGAGGTAGTCGGCGATCTTGACGCCGGCGGCCAGCTGCACGGAGGTCGGCGGCAGCATGGGCAGGTCGACCGGGGTGAAGCGGATCAGTCGGCCGAGGCTCGTGACGGCACCGATCTCGGCGCGGCTCGTCGTGTCGATGCTGCTGCGGATGGCGTCGTGCTTGCTGCGGCGGGCCGGGGGAGTGATCGTGGCCTGGCCCTCCTCGCCGATCGGCAGGTCGACCCTGGCGATGCGCCCGGTCGTGCTGAGGAACACCCGGCACGGCACATCGGCGACCTCGAGGATCGCGGCGGCACGCTTGGCGGCGGCACCGGCGATGCTCGGCCTCGCGTCGGTCAGCAGGGTGCGGCGCGGGGTGCCGAAGCGCTCGGCGACCTCGGCGAGCTCGTGCGAGACCAGGGCCTTGATCGCGGGCTTGCTGGCGAGCAGCGCGAGGAGCTCGTCGATCTCGGCGCGCAGCTTGCTTGCCTCCGCCTCGAGCTCGATCAGCGAGAACTTGGTGAGTCGGCGCAGCTGCAGCTCGAGAATGTAGTCGGTCTGGATGACGCTGAGGTCGAAGATGTCCATCAGGCGTGTGCGCGCCTGTGCCGTGTCATCGCTGCCGCGGATGATCTGGATCACCTCGTCGATGTCGAGGATCGCGACGAGGAGGCCCTCGACGAGGTGCAGCCGCTCGCGGCGCCTCGCCAGACGGTACTCGGAGCGGCGGGTGACGACCTGGACGCGGTGGTTGACGTAGACGAGCAGGAGCTCGCGCAGGCCGAGGGTCTGCGGGCCGCCGTCGACGAGGGCGACGGCGTTGATGTTGAAGGAGTCCTCCAGCGGCGTCAGACGGTACAGCTGCTCCAGCACCGCCTCCGGGCTGAAACCGGTCTTGATGCCGATGACCAGGCGCAGGCCGTTGGTGCGGTCGGTCAGGTCGGTGACATCCGAGATGCCGCTGATCTTCTTGGAGTTGACGCCGTCCTTGATCCTCTCGATGACCTTCTCCGGCCCGACGAGGTAGGGGAGTTCGGTGACGACGAGGCCGGTCTTGCGCGCGGTGATCGATTCGACGCTGACGCGTGCGCGGGTCTTGAAGCTGCCGCGGCCCGTCGCGTAGGCATCCTTGATGCCGGCCAGGCCGACGATGGTGCCGCCGGTGGGCAGATCGGGGCCGGGAACGAACTCCATCAGCTCATCGAGCGTGGCGTTCGGGTGGGCGAGGAGGTGTCGGGCGGCGCCGATGACCTCGATGAGGTTGTGCGGTGCCATGTTCGTTGCCATGCCGACCGCGATGCCGCTGGCGCCGTTGACGAGCAGGTTCGGGTAGGCGGCCGGCAGCACATCGGGCTGCATGAACTGGTTGTCGTAGTTCGGGACGAAGTCGACGACGTCCTCGTCGAGGCCCTCGGTCATTGCGAGGGCGGGCGCGGCGAGGCGGGCCTCGGTGTAGCGCGACGCGGCCGGGCCGTCATCCAGCGAGCCGAAGTTGCCGTGGCCGTCGATCAGCGGTACGCGGAGCGTGAACGCCTGGGCCATGCGCACGAGGGTGTCGTAGATCGCGGTGTCACCGTGCGGGTGCAGCTTTCCCATCACCTCGCCGACGACGCGTGCCGACTTGACGTGGCCCTTGTCCGGGCGCAGGCCCATCTCGGCCATCTGGTACAGGATGCGGCGCTGCACCGGCTTCAGGCCGTCGCGCGCGTCCGGCAGGGCGCGGGAGTAGATCACCGAGTAGGCGTACTCGAGGAACGAGCCCTGCATCTCGGTGGCGACATCGACGTCTTCGATGCGTTCGGTGAAGTCTGCGCCGGCGGTGCCGGGTGTGTTGGTGCTGTTGCGCGTCATCCGTGGTTTCTCGTCGTACCGGGGCAGGGGGCAGGTGCCGCCCGGCGTTATGTCAGACTGGGCGCGATGCCCATGCTACCCGCCCGTATTTCCCGTGGACCTCGCCTTGCCGATGTTCTGCAAAGTTCGCTGCAGAGCGTGCTCGGCGAGGCGAACGCCCTCGCCCTGCCCCAGAGCAGCCACGCCGTCGTCCTGCTCGTCGACGGACTCGGAGCCACGGCCCTCCGCAGCCGTGCCGGCCACGCCCGCTTCCTGGCGTCCCGCCTCGCCAAGAGCGACGTCATCGAGGGCGTGTTCCCCGCGACGACCGCCTCCGCCATCGCCACGCTCACGACCGGGGTTGCACCGGGCGGGCATGGCATGGTCGGCTACTCGGTGCTCGACGCCGACAATGACCGCGTGGTCAACCAGCTGAAGGGCTGGGATGCCGCGATGCGCCCGGAGAGTTGGCAGTTGCAGCCGACGATCTTCGAGAAGGCGCAGGATGCCGCAGTGCCGGCCTTCGCGATCGGCACGGCGCGCTACGCGACCTCCGGGCTCACCGGCGCCGTGCTGCGCGGCGCCGAGTACCTCAGCGCCGACACGCTCGAGGAGCGCTTCGCGGCCGCGCGGCGCGTGATCGACACCACCGAGCGCGCCATCGTCTACCTCTACGTCGCCGAACTCGACATGGCGGCCCACGCCAAGGGCTGGGAGTCCGACAAATGGCTGGGCGAGCTGGAGAAGCTCGACGCCGCCGTCTCCGACTTCGCGCGTGCGCTGCCGAAGGGGGTCGGCGTGCTCGTGACGGCCGACCACGGCATCGTGGACGTCCCGCTCGACAAGCACGTGCTCTACGACGCGGTGCCTGAGCTCATCGCCGGCGTTCGCCACGTCGGTGGCGAACCGCGCTGCCTCCAGCTCTACCTGGAGCCGGGGCTGCCGGCATCCGCCGCCGACGACCTCGCCGAGAGCTGGCGCAGCACCGAGGGCGACCGCGTCTGGGTCTCGACGAAGGCCGAGGCGGTCGCCGACGGGATCTTCGGCGACGTCGACCCGAGGGCCCTGCCGCGCAT
>CAZZNX010000013.1:36616-36854 GCA_964655795.1 uncultured Leifsonia sp.
GACGTGATCGTGGCCGCACGCAAGCTGGTGGCCTACTACGACTCGCGCGACATCACCATGGCCGGTCGCAGCATGGTCGGCCAGCACGGCTCACTGAGCGACGAGGAGATGCGCATCCCGCTCGTGCGGCTGGGCGCCTTCACCCGCTGAGCGCTCCAGAACGACCCCGCTGAGCGCTCCAGAACGACGAAGAGGCGGCCGCATGAGCGACCGCCTCTGTCAGATTCTCCCGCAGCCT
>CAZZNX010000013.1:36867-47179 GCA_964655795.1 uncultured Leifsonia sp.
AAACGCTTGACCTGCGGCTTCGGCAGGCGCATGGCGCGCAGCTGCAGTGCACGCATCGCCGCGTACCAGCGCACCTTCTCGACCTTGTCCTTGCCGTACTTCGCCCCGAGCTTGCGCGTGAGGCTGAAGCCCAGGATCACGCTGTCGACGACGGCGATGATGAAGAAGGCCCACAGCGCGAGGATGCCGTAGGTCTGCACCTCCGGGCTCGGGATGAAGGTGAGGATGATGACGAGGAACATCACCGGGATCATGAACTCGCCGATGCTGAAGCGGGCGTCGACGTAGTCGCGCACGTAGCGCTTCTGCTCGCCGCGGTCGCGCATCGGGAGGTACTTCTCCTCGCCGTTCGCCAAGCCGATGCGGGCACGCTCGCGCGATTCGGCCGACTTCGCACGGGCGGCCTTCGCGGCCTCCTTGCGGTCGCCGGGAACGAGGGGGCGCTTGTTGGCGGCCTCCTGCTGCTTGCGCGTCGGCGTCGGGGCGCCCTTGCCGACCGCCGAAACGGTCTCTTCCGTGGATTCGTCGCTGGTCACGGGATCGCTGCCATTGCTGGCCTGGTTCTTTGCCACATCAAGTCCTTGGGTTGGTTCCTTTAAGATTAGTCGTATGAGCGACACCACGCAGACGCCCCACCAAACCCCCAGCAAGAGCTCGCACAGCCAGGCCGAGATCGAAGCGGCGGTGCGAGAGAGCGTCGAACTCGATCTGCCCCGCACGATCGCCGAGCTCTCGGCGCTCGTGCGCATCCCGTCCGTTGCATGGTCGGCGTTCGACCCGGCACACGTCGAGGCCAGTGCGGAAGCAGTCGCGGCGCTCGTGCGCGAGCTCGGCGTCTTCGAGAGCGTCGAGATCAAGCGTGCCGCCATCGAGGGTGAGGCGGGCGATTCGGATGCCGGCGAGCTCGGCCAGCCGGCGGTGCTCGCCACCCGGGCGGCCCGCAACGGCCGCCCGACCGTGCTGCTCTACGCGCACCACGATGTGCAGCCTCCCGGCGATGACGCCGACTGGGACTCGGAGCCCTACCAGCCCGTCGTCCGCGGCGACCGCCTCTACGGCCGTGGCGCCGCAGACGACAAGGCCGGGATCATGGCGCACGTGGCATCCGTCCGGTCACTGATCGAGGCCGTCGGCCCCGACTTCGACCTCGGCATCGCCCTGTTCATCGAGGGGGAGGAGGAGTTCGGCTCCCGCTCCTTCGCCAACTTCCTCCGCGACAACCGCGACGCCCTCGCCGCCGATGCGATCGTCGTCGCCGACTCCAGCAACTGGGACATCACCACCCCGGCGCTCACCGTCGCCCTCCGCGGCAACGTCACGTTCAAGCTCACCGTGCGCACCCTCGAGCACGCCTCGCACTCCGGCATGTTCGGGGGAGCGGTGCCGGATGCCATGCTCGCCACGATTCGCCTGCTGGCGTCTCTGCACGACGCCGACGGCTCCGTCGCCGTCGACGGCCTCAGCAGCCACGAGACCGTGACGCCGGAGTATTCGGAGCAGCAGCTCCGCGCCGAGACCGGCCTGCTGCCCGGCGTCTCGCCGATCGGCCGCGGCACGATCCTCAGCCGCATCTGGGCCCAGCCGACCGTCACCGTGACCGGCATCGACGCGCCGAGCGTCGCCAACGCGTCCAACACCCTCGCGCCGGTGGTGAGCGTACGGGTCAGCTCCCGCGTGGCACCGGGGCAGCCGGCATCCGAGGCGTTCGCCGCCCTCGAGGCGCACCTGCGCGCGCACGCTCCGTGGGGCGCAGAGCTCACGATCAGTGAGGTCGACATGGGCGAGGCGTTCCTCGTCGACACGAGCGGCTGGGCGGTGCGCGAGGCGAAACAGGCCATGGCCGACGCCTGGGGCGTCGAGCCGGTCGACACCGGCATCGGCGGTTCGATCCCGTTCATCTCCGACCTCGTGCGGGAGTTCCCGGCGGCCGAGATCCTCGTCACAGGCGTCGAAGATCCTGACTCGCGTGCGCACAGCCCGAATGAGTCGCTGCACCTCGGCGTCTTCAAGCGCGCGGTGCTCAGCGAGGCGCTGCTCCTCGCCCGGCTGAACGCTCGGGAATGATCCCAGCCCACTCGGGGTTGACCGGGGTAGAATCTGAAGAGATTTCATGACCACTTGGTCTCAGATGCAGGGAGCAGCATGACCGACACAAGCACCACGACCGTCGCCGAGCACGGAGTCGGCCTCTCTGAGGCCGCTGCCGCGAAGGTGAAGAGCCTCCTGACGCAGGAGGGTCGCGACGACCTCCGCCTGCGCGTCGCCGTGCAGCCCGGCGGATGCTCCGGACTGATCTACCAGCTCTACTTCGACGAGCGCCAGCTCGACGGCGATGCCGTCGTCGACTACGACGGCGTCGAGGTCATCGTCGACAAGATGAGCGTGCCCTACCTCGATGGTGCATCCATCGACTTCGAGGACACGATCCAGAAGCAGGGCTTCACGATCGACAACCCGAACGCCGGCGGAAGCTGCGTGCGGGGATTCGTTCCACTGACCTGGCGAGTTATAACGCATCTTCCTCGGGAGGGCATCCATGCGGATGCCCTCCCGAGGCGTTTTAACCACCTTCTGCCCCGGTTTTTTGTGAAATGACTGATGCAACGCCGTGCGAATGCACAATCGGGCGCCGCGAGCGGAGTAGGCTAGAAACGGTCAATGGCACTTCCCTGTGAAGTGTCTTCGAGTCTCCCGAAAGGTCACCGGTGCGTAACAATCGCCGACTCCGATGGGCTGCAATTCCAATCGCAGCGACGCTAGCCGTAGTTCTTGCCGGGTGTACCCAGGCACAGCTCAACGGCTTCCTCCCAGGATTCGTGGAGGGTGAAAACCCTGTCACGTCGAACACCTCAATGGTGAGTGGTCTGTGGACCACATCCTGGAGCGTGCTGCTTATTGTGGGCCTCATCACATGGGGGCTCATCATCTGGGCCGTCATCGTCTACCGCCGTCGGAAGGGCCAGACTGGCCTTCCCGTACAGCTTCGCTACAACATGCCGATCGAGATCTTCTACACGATCGTTCCGCTGATCCTCGTGCTGGGCTTCTTCGCCTTCACCGCACGTGACCAGGCGGCGATCGAGGCTCCGTACGCAGAGCCGGACGTCGAGATCCAGGTCATGGCCAAGCAGTGGGCATGGGACTTCAACTACATCAACGAAGACGTCTACTCGCCCGGGATTCAGGCTCAGCCCGAACTCGACGGCGAGCCGGGTGCGATCAACGAGGAAGAGCTGCCGACTCTGGTGCTGCCCGTTGATCAGAAGATCCAGATCGCCCTGGACAGCCGCGACGTCATCCACTCCTTCTGGGTCATCGACTTCTTGTACAAGAAGGACATGTTCCCCGGCAAGACCAACTACATGTACGTGACCCCCACCAGGGAGGGAACGTACAAGGGCAAGTGTGCCGAGCTCTGCGGCGAGTACCACTCGCTCATGCTCTTCAACGTCGAGGTCGTCTCCCAGGCCGAGTACGACGATTACATCCAGTCGTTGCGTGACGCCGGTCAGGAAGGCCAGCTCGGCTTCGAGTACGACCGCAACCAGAACCTGCCGGGTACCGGGGCGCCCGAGCTCAAGGAGGACCACTAGGCCATGAGCACCACCACAGCACCCGCACCGACCTCGACGCCGTTCGGCGCGCCGCAGGTCGAGCGCAAGGGCAACATCCTGGTCAGGTGGATCACATCCACCGACCACAAGGTCATCGGGTACATGTACCTGATCACCTCGTTCATCTACTTCTGCATCGGCGGCGTGATGGCTCTCATCATCCGCGCGCAGCTGTTCGCTCCCGGCCTCGAGATCGTGGCCACCAAGGAGCAGTACAACCAGCTGTTCACCATGCACGGCACAATCATGCTGCTCATGTTCGCGACGCCGCTCTTCGCCGGCTTCGCCAACGTGCTGATGCCGCTGCAGATCGGCGCCCCCGACGTGGCATTCCCGCGTCTGAACGCCTTCGCATACTGGCTGTTCAACTTCGGTAGCCTCATGGCGGTCGCCGGATTCCTCACCCCGCAGGGTGCGGCATCCTTCGGATGGTTCGCCTACCAGCCGCTCGCATCGACGACGTTCTCACCCGGTATCGGCGGAAACCTCTGGATGCTCGGCCTCGGCCTCAGCGGTTTCGGAACGATCCTCGGTGCCGTGAACTTCATCACCACGATCATCACGATGCGCGCCCCTGGCATGACGATGTTCCGCATGCCGATCTTCACCTGGAACACGCTGGTCACCTCGATCCTCGTGCTGATGGCCTTCCCGGTTCTCGCCGCCGCGATGCTGGCAGCAGCCGGTGACCGCGTCTTCGGGATGCATATCTATGACCCGGCCAACGGCGGTGTGATCCTCTGGCAGCACCTGTTCTGGTTCTTCGGCCACCCCGAGGTCTACATCATCGCGCTGCCGTTCTTCGGCATCGTGTCCGAGGTCTTCCCGGTGTTCAGCCGCAAGCCGATCTTCGGATACAAGACGCTCGTCTACGCGACGATCTCCATCGCGGCTCTCTCGGTCACGGTGTGGGCACACCACATGTACGTCACCGGCTCGGTTCTGTTGCCCTTCTTCTCCCTGATGACGATGCTCATCGCGGTTCCGACGGGTGTGAAGATCTTCAACTGGATCGGAACGATGTGGCGAGGGTCGTTGACCTTCGAGACACCGATGCTCTGGGCTATCGGCTTCCTCGTCACCTTCACCTTCGGTGGTCTCACCGGTGTGATCCTGGCGTCGCCGCCGCTCGACTTCCACGTGTCTGACACCTACTTCGTTGTCGCCCACTTCCACTACGTCGTCTTCGGCACCGTCGTGTTCGCCATGTTCAGTGGCTTCTACTTCTGGTGGCCCAAGTGGACGGGCAAGATGCTCAACGAGCGTCTCGGCAAGTGGCACTTCTGGTTGCTCTTCATCGGTTTCCACACGACCTTCCTCGTGCAGCACTGGCTCGGCGTCGTCGGCATGCCGCGTCGTTACGCCAGCTACCTGCCGAGCGACGGTTTCACCTGGATGAACGAGCTCTCCACGATCGGCTCCATGGTTCTTGCCTCCTCGATGATCCCGTTCTTCCTGAACGTGTACATCACGGCGCGCAACGCACCCAAGGTCACCGTCAACGACCCCTGGGGTTACGGCGGATCGCTGGAGTGGGCCACCTCGTGCCCGCCGCCGCGTCACAACTTCACGTCGATCCCGCGCATCCGCTCTGAGCGGCCCGCATTCGACCTGAACCACCCGGAGGCTGCTCTGCCCATCGGTGTCGGCCCGGCCAAGGACGCTCCTGATGCGCCCACCTTCGATGCCGCGTCGGAGAGAATCAAGTAAATGCGCGTCAATTCCGTACTGTTCTGGATCCTGACCGTCTTCTTCGTCGTCGTCGCAGCGATCTACGGCGTCTGGACCGTCATCGACACCGGTCAGCTCGAGTGGGTCGGCACGATCGCCATCGCGCTCTCGGGTATCCTCTCCGGCTTCATCGCCTTCTACCTTGACCGCGTCTTCGCGGCTCAGGGCGGAGACCTTCCCGAGGACCGCCTCGACGCCAACATCGACGATGGAGACGCCGAGCTCGGCTTCTTCAGCCCGTGGAGCTGGTGGCCGATCATGCTGGGTGGCGCCTTGGCGCTGTTCATGCTGGGTCTGGCGGTCGGTTTCTGGATCTGCTTCATCGCCGCCGGAATCCTTGCCATCAGCATCGTCGGCTGGGTCTACGAGTACTACCGCGGTCTGTTCGCACGCTGATACACCGCCACACAGGCACAACAGAGGAGGCCCCGCGCATGTCAGAACTGCGCGGGGCCTCCTCTGTCGTATCGGCGGATTCCGCGTTCTGGACGGTGTCGTGGATGCCGCAGGAGCGCGTCGAGACGGCGTCGTGGTTGCTCCGTGCCGACCGTGGAGTCACGAACCGCGCCAACTCGGCCGTGCCGCGGGCGGGCGCCGGCACGGCGATCGAGGAGCTCGAGGCCTTCTACGCCGAACGAGCCCTCCCCACGATTGCCCAGATCCCGAATCACGCGCCGTTCTCCGGAATCGACGACACACTCGCCAAGCGCGGCTACACGCTCCACACGCCGACTCTCGTGCAGCTGCTGCGGCTCCGGCCGGAGCACGCCGGCATCGGTGGCGCAGCCGTCACCGACGAACCGTCGGTGGAATGGACGGCGAGCTACCTGGCCACCGATGGCCGAGGTGATGAGCGCGCCGACCGCGTCCAGCTCGAGATCGTCGCCCGAACTCCGGCACGCTACCTCATGAGCGCAGACTCGGACATCGCCGTCGCCCGGCTGAGCGTGCACGGTGACGTCGCCGCACTCAGCTGCATGGGCGTGGCCGACGCCCAACGCGGCCGCGGCCACGGCGGAACGCTGCTCAGGGCAACGCTGGGGGAGGCAGCGGCCCTCGGCTGCTCCTCCGTCGCCCTCCAGGTCGCAGCCGGCAACGTCGCCGCGCTCCGCCTCTATGGCAGCGCCGGATTCGTGACGGTCGACCGCTACCACTACCGAGTAGGTCCCGTTCGGCGCTAGACGCCTGCAGCTACTGGGCGACCGGGCGGAACAGCAGGACGTCGACGCTGACGGTCGTGGCGATCAGCTCCGGGGCGTCGCTCTCTGCGGAGTCTGCTGTGTGGTGGGCCGATGGCCCCATCGAGACCAGCTGACCAGCGTCCGCGGCACTCAGCTCTGCGACGTACTCGACCCGTTCCCGGCTCTCCAGGGAGAACAGCGCCGCGGCGTCGTCGACGAGGCGTTCGGCCTTCTCGGCCGGGATGTCCAGCGCGCGGCCATCGGCGCGGAGCTCGCGGATGTGCGCGGCCGTCGGCACCACGACGAGCAGGGCGCCGGTCGAGTCGAGCACCCGGTGGAACTCGGGCAGGTTGCGCGGCGCGAAGACGGTCATGACGAGTCCGGCCGCGGCATCCCGAACCGGGAGGGGCTGCCAGGTGTCTGCGACGAGACCGTCACAGCGCTGGCCGATGCCGCGCACCGTGCGTGCGACAGCATGGGCGGAGATGTCCATGGCCAGTGCCGACGCCTCGTCGCCCTGTGTGGCGAGCACACCGTCAAGGTAGTACCCAGTGCCACAGCCGGCGTCGAAGACGCTCTGTGGCCCCAACGCGAGCCCCACAGAGGCAAGCGCGACAACTGTGTCGCGTACCGGTGCGTAATGACCGCCGTCGAGGAACGTCTGCCTGGCGTCGAGCATCGCGGGGGAGTCGCCGATCATCCGGTTGCCGGATGCCAGCATGTTCACGTAGCCGCGTTTGTTGACGTCGAAGCTGTGCCCGTTCCCGCACCGAACGGAAAGGGGCGGCTGGGGGAGCAGCACTTCACCGCAGTGCGGGCAGCGCAGCCACGCAGCGAGAGTCTCGAGGGTCACGTCGTTCCTTTCGGCACAGCTGGCTGCCAATGAAAAAGAGAAGGGCGTTGGAGACGTGTGTACGTCTCCAACGCCCTGATCAAGCGGTTCTCGCTAGTGGTGCTCTCCGTGCGACTGCTCGATCTCCGCCTTGCTGACGGGAGCGATGCGGTCCTCGAAGAACCAGCGGGAGAGGGCAGCACGCAGGTGCTGGCCGGCGGTGATCTTGCCCTTGGCGTTCGGGCGGATCATCAGCGGCTTGTAGTCCTTGTAGTCGACCAGGCGCCAGCGCTCGTACTCGTCGAGGGGCTCGTGCACCTCGATGAACTCGCCACCGGGCAGCTTGACGATGCGACCGGACTCGAAGCCGTGCAGGACGATCTCGCGATCCTTCTTCTGCAGGGCGATGCAGAGGCGCTTCGTGATGAAGTACGCCACAAACGGTCCGAGGATCAGCATGGCCTGGAGGCCGTGGATCACGCCCTCCATCGTCAGCTTGAAGTGGGTCGCGATGATGTCCGAGCTGGCCGCTGCCCAGAGGGCGGCGTAGAACGTGACACCGGCTGCGCCGATCGCGGTGCGGGTCGGTGCGTTGCGCGGGCGGTCGAGCACGTGGTGTTCGCGCTTGTCGCCGGTGATCCAGGCCTCGATGAACGGGTAGATCAGGACCAGCACGATGAAGATGCCGATGATGATCAACGGAGCCAGGATGTTGAACGACCAGGTGCGGTCGAACAGCACGAACTCCCAGCCCGGCGGAACGAGACGCAGCGCGCCGTCGGCGAATCCGATGTACCAGTCAGGCTGGGTACCGGCGGAGACGGGGGACGGGTCGTACGGGCCGTAGTTCCAGATCGGGTTGATCGTGAACATCGAGGCGATCAGCGTGATGATGCCGAAGACGATGAAGAAGAATCCACCGGCCTTGGCGGCGTACACCGGCAGAACCGGGTAGCCGACGACGGTCTGCTCGTTCTTGCCTGCACCCGGGTACTGCGTGTGCTTGTGCACAACGACGAAGAGCAGGTGGAGCGCGATGAAGAGCACGACGATCGCAGGCAGCAGCAGGATGTGCAGCGTGTACAAGCGCCCGACGATCTGGTCGCCGGGGAACTCGCCACCGAAGAACAGGAACGAGGTCCAGGTTCCGATGACCGGAATGCCCTTGATGATTCCATCGATGATGCGGAGGCCGTTGCCCGAGAGCAGGTCGTCGGGGAGCGAGTATCCGGTGAAGCCCTCGGCCATGGCCAGGATGAACAGCACGAAGCCGATCACCCAGTTGAGCTCACGCGGCTTGCGGAACGCACCGGTGAAGAAGATGCGGAGCATGTGCAGGCCGATGGATGCCACGAAGAGCAGTGCAGCCCAGTGGTGCACCTGGCGCATCAGCAGTCCGCCACGGATGTCGAAGGAGATGTCCATCGTCGACGACATCGCCGCCGACATGGCAACACCCTTGAGCGGCACGTAGGAGCCGTCGTAGTGCACCTCGACCATGGAGGCCTGGAAGAAGAACGTCAGGAACGATCCGGAGAGCAGGATGACGACGAACGAGAAGAGCGCGACCTCACCGAGCAGGAACGACCAGTGGTCGGGGAAGATCTTGCGACCGAATTCCTTGACGGCACCGGAGACGCTGGTGCGTTCGTCAAGATAGTTCGCTGCGGCGGCCGTGAACCCACCGGGCTTCTGCGCTGCCGAGTCCGAGGACGTCGGTGCGCTCGTGGTAGTTGCGGTGCTCAATGACGCTCCCAGAAGCTCGGGCCGACAGGTTCAGTGAAGTCGCTCTGTGCGATGAGGTAACCCTCGTCGTCCACCGCAATCGGCAGCTGTGGCAACGCACGAGCGGCCGGTCCGAAGATGACCTCACAGTGGTTGGCCACGTCGAACTGCGACTGGTGGCACGGGCAGAGCAGGTGGTGCGTCTGCTGCTCGTACAGAGCGACAGGGCAACCAACGTGGGTGCAGATCTTGGAGTATGCGACGATGCCGTCGTACGACCAGCCGGCACGCTCGGGAAGCTCGTGGAGATCCTCCGGCTTCAGGCGCATCAGCAGAACGACCGCCTTCGCCTTCTCCTCGAGGTAGCCCTCACCGTGACCGAGGTCGGTGAGGCCCTCTGGGATCACGTGGAACGCGCTGCCCAGCGTGACGTCGGAGGCCTTGATCGGAGCACCGCTCGGGTCGCTCGCGAGACGGGTTCCCTTCGCCCACATGGTGTGCGAGAGCAGCTCGACGGGGTTCTGGTCCTGCGGCGCCAGGCCGCGGAACAGGACGACGGCGGGAAGCGGGAAGGCGACGAGCGCGCCGATCAGCGTGTTGCGGATCAGAGTGCGACGGCCGAACCCGGACTCCTCGTTGGCTTCCTGGAAGATCTCGACCGCGCGGGCGCGGGTCTCTTCGGTGCCGCGAGTGGTGTGACGAACGTCGATGCCCTCTTTGTCGGACATGAGCGCCTTGGCCCAGTGCACTGCACCGATGCCGATGGCGAGGAGTCCGAGGGTGATGCCGAGGCCGACGAACATGTTGTTCAGTCGCACATCTCCGACGTTGTTCGACTCCATCGGGAACAGCATGTAGGCGGCGACCGCCCAGATGCTGCCGACGATCGACAGGTAGAAGAGGGTGTAGACGGTGCGTTCTGCGCGCTTCTCAGCCTTCGGATCGACATCCGTGATGCGCGCGCGGTGCGGCGGCAGTCCGGGGTCGGTCAGGGCGTCGCGCGTGATGACGGCGAGGCCTGCGGATTCTTCCGCATGGGCGAGGCCCGACGAATCGGCAGCGGTGATGTCCTTACCGCCGTTATCGTCCTGTGCCATGGTTCTCCTTTGTACGCTGTGTCATTGCTTGCGTAGATCAGTTGGACTTTGCCGTGATCCACACGGTCAGGGCAACAATCGCGCCGAGACCAAAGATCCAGATGAACAGACCCTCTGAAACGGGGCCGAGCG
>CAZZNX010000014.1:0-4511 GCA_964655795.1 uncultured Leifsonia sp.
GCAGTCCCCGCACCGCGCGGCGCCGTCGCCCACCTGCTGCCCGCCAGTGCCTCGGCACAACAGCTGGTCGCGGCCGGCGTCGACCCCGCGATGATCCGTGCGGCGGGCGCTCTCGACACCGGTGATGCGCTGACGATTCTGCGCGACTGAATCGTTGCCGCCTGGGGCTAGCGGAACGCCGAGGCTTCCCGTATATTTCATTTCGAGTTAGTAATATGTCACCGATCACACATCCATAACATCCCCGTGGATGTCGACACCGACTGGTTCGACGACGAATCGAGCGGTCGTGGCCGGTACCCGTGACCGGGTCGGGGCGCGAGCTCCGGCGACGGGCGCAGCGCCCAGTTTCATCCCTGCACCACCCGAGTGATATCAACGAGGAGTCACATATGACCAGATACAGCCTGAAGCTGCAGACGATCGGGGTGCTCGCCGCCGCGGTGCTGCTCGGCACCGCGGCCTGCTCGGCCACGCCGGCCACAACGGAGGAGAGCGGCGGGGCGGCGGAGACCGGCGGCACCCTCAAGGTTCTCGGCACCGGCGACATCGACCACCTCGACCCGGCCCTGACGGCATTCGTGCCCGTCACCGCCCTCATGCGCGCGGTGAGCAGGCAGCTCATCAGCTACAAGACGATCGACGACGAGGCCGAGCGGCTGGTCCCTCAGGGTGACCTGGCCACCGAGGTGCCGGAGCCGACGAACGACGGACTCACCTACACCTTCACGATTCGTGACGGCGCCCAGTGGGATGCCCCGGACGGAGCACGTCCGATCGTCGCAGCCGACTTCATCCGTGGATTCCAGCGCCTCTGCAACCCCTCCCAGGCCAGCCCGATGCTCGGGTACTTCCACGACCTGATCCAGGGCATGGACAGCTTCTGTGAGGGCTTCGCCGGCGTCGCGCCCGAAGCCGCCCCTATGAAGGAGTACATCGAGGCCAACACGATCTCCGGCCTGGTCGCCGTGGACGAGAAGACGCTCGAGATCAACCTCAACGAGGCCGCGGGTGACTTCGTCTACATGCTCTCGCTCAGCCCGGCGTCGCCCGCACCCGTCGAGGTGCTCGAGTACGTCCCGGATTCCGGTGAGTACCGTGCGAACTTCATCGCCAGCGGCCCGTACACCGTCGAGTCCTACACCCCGGACAAGTCGCTCGTACTCGTGCGCAACCCGGCGTGGACGAAGGAGAGCGACCCGCTCCGTGCCGCGAACGTCGACGGCATCGAGCTGACGGTCGGTCTCACCGGAGACGCCATCATGCAGCAGCTCCAGGCCGGAACAGGCGACATGCTCTTCGACACCGCACCCGCGCCCGCGGTCGTGCAGCAGCTGAAGGCGGCAGGCGACCCGAAGCTCAGCTTCGTCGCCAGCGGTGGCGTTCAGCCCAACATCTGGATCAACACCGTCAGCGAGAACAACGGCGGCGCACTGAAGGACCTCACCGTGCGCCAGGCGCTGCAGTACGCGGTCGACAAGGCCGCCGTCGTGCAGACGCTCGGCGGGCCGGACATCGCGGTCGTGCAGAACGGCATCTTCGGCCCCGGCGTGCTCGGCTTCCACGAGTTCGCACCGTACCCGAGCGACGGCGGCAAGGGGGACCCGGAGAAGGCCAAGGAACTCCTCGCCGAGGCGGGATACCCGGACGGCCTCACGCTGAAGATGCCGTTCCGCAGCCGCGCAGGTGACTCCGAGATCGCGCAGACCATCCAGGCCAGCCTCGAGAAGGCCGGCTTCACGATCGAACTCGTTCCGGTGAACCCGACCGACTACTACTCGAAGTTCCTCGTCGACCGGGATGCCACCGCCGCGGGCGTGTGGGACATCGCCCCGACCGGGTGGACGCCGGACTGGCAGGGCGGCGCCGCGCGCTCCGTCTTCCAGCCGCAGTACACCTTCACCGGTGCGCCGCAGACCTACAACTACGTCGACTACAACAACGAGGAGGCGAACGCTCTCGCTGCGGAGGCCATCAAGGCCACCGATCCGGACGAGGTCGCCGAGCTGTGGGCCCAGGTCGACGAGCTCGTCCTCGCGGACTCCCCGACGATCCCGATCGCGTCGTCCAAGGCGATCCTGTACCACTCGGAGCGCGTCCAGGGCTTCACGCCGTACGCGCTCAGCGTGCAGGGCGACTGGGCGAACGTCTGGCTCTCGGAGTAACAGCAGGGCCCAGGGGTGGCGGACCGCGTCTGCGGTGCGCCACCCCGTGCCGCGCCGAGCAGGCACGGCGCAGACGACACGCGTTCACTGACACGCGTTCACCAACGACAGAGGAGACACCATGGCCGTTCTCGAGGCCCGCAACCTCAACGTGAGGATCCCGACGGAGGACGGGGTGATCCACGCCGTACGAGATGTGTCGTTCTCGGTCGAGGCCGGCGAGTTCTTCGGCATCGTCGGAGAGTCCGGATCGGGCAAGAGCGTCATGGTCCAGGCCATCATGGGGCTGATCCCGCAGGCGGAGGTCACCGGCGAGGTGTTCTTCGACGGCCGAGACCTGCTCACCATGTCGGAGGCCGAGCTGCGCGCCATCAGGGGCGCCTCGATCAGCATGGTGTTCCAAGACCCGCTCAGCAGCCTGCATCCGCAGTTCACGATCGGCTGGCAGATCATCGAGCAGATCCGCACCCACCGCTCGGTGAGCAAGGCAGAGGCCAAGGCCATGGCCATCGAGATGCTCGGCAAGGTCGGCATCCCGAACCCGGCCGAACGCTTCGACTCCTACCCGCACCAGTTCTCCGGCGGAATGCGCCAGCGGGTGATGATCGCCATGGCGCTGAGCCTGAACCCGCGGCTCGTGATCGCCGACGAACCGACCACCGCGCTCGACTCGACCGTACAGGCGCAGATACTCGAGTTGCTCGACGTGATGCGACGGGAATTCGACGCGACGATCGTGATGATCACCCACGACCTCAACGTGCTCGGCCGCGTCGCAGACACCCTGATGGTGATGTACGCGGGGCACCGTCTCGAGCTGGGGGCGGCCGAGCAGGTGTTCGGGCTGCCCGTGCACCCGTACACCGCAGGGCTGCTCCGCTCCTCGCCGAGCAACTACGCACCGGGCACCGCACTCGTCCCCATCCCTGGACGCCCGCCGAGTCTGCTGAACGCCGTCTCCGGGTGCGTGTTCGCCGAACGCTGCCCGGAGGTGATGGAGCGGTGCCACAACGAGCGGCCGCCGCTGCGCCGCTACGAGAACGGCAGCGAGGCGCAGTGCTGGCTGGAGGAACCACCCGCCGAGACGGCCGCGCCGCACGCGGTGCGCACGGAGCGGCCGCTGGCCATCGCGGGCAACGCCACCCTCACGCAGCTCACGGAGACCGCCGCCGTGCCTCCGCTCGTCCGCCTCGACGGCGTCGAACTCTCCTTCCGCGACAAGCGCCGGCGCGAAGACGTGCCGGTGCTCCGCGGAATCGACCTGACCGTTGAACGGGGCGAGACCCTGGGCCTGGTCGGGGAGAGCGGATGCGGCAAGTCGACCCTGGCCCGGGTGATCGCCGGGCTCATCCCGGCCGGCTCCGGCGAGGTCGAGGTGTCCGGGCACCGGCTCTCGGCGATGAACAAGGATGAATGGCGCGAACTGCGCCGCGACGTGCAGCTGATCTTCCAAGACCCGTACGGCGCGCTCAACCCCCGTCGGCGGGTCGGATCGATCATCGGCGACCCCTTCCGACTGCACAAGATCTGCTCGGGGGATGAGCGCAAACGCCGCGTGCAGGAGCTGATGGAGCTCGTCGGCCTGAACCCGGAGCACTACAACCGCTTCCCCGCCCAGTTCTCCGGCGGTCAGCGGCAGCGCATCGGCATCGCCCGCGCGGTCGCGCTCCGGCCGGCGCTCATCATCTGTGACGAGCCGGTGTCGGCGCTTGACGTGTCGATCCAGGCCCAGGTGCTCAACCTGATGAGCAGCCTCCAGCGCGAGTTCAACCTCAGCTACCTCTTCATCTCCCACGACCTCTCCGTCGTCAGACACGTCTGCGACCGCATCGCGGTCATGGATGCCGGCCGCATCATCGAACTCGCCCCGACCGAGGAGCTCTACCGCAACCCGCAGCAGCAGTTCACCAAGACCCTGCTCGCCGCGTCCGCGCCGCTCGCCAGACCGGAGCGGGGCGCGACGCCCAGGCTCATCGATTCGCGGGCGACCGCACAGCTCCAGGAAGAAGGCGCAGCATGAACGTGCCCACCTCGCGGCCGGCCAGGGTGAGCGGAGCCGCGACGACCGCGGTCGCCGTCGCCCGCGGCGGCGCGCAGAAAATCGGACCCGATGCCGTCGTGCAGCGGGGATCCGCCTCGCTCACCGCGCGTCGACTGGTCAGGGACACGGCGAGCATGGTTGCCGTCGCCGGGATCCTCCTGATCGTGGTGCTGGCCATCGCGGCGCCGTTGATCGCACAGCTCACCGGGCACGGTCCGAACGAACAGTTCCGGGACATCGGCCTGACCCCGGAGGGCTTGCCCGTCCCACCGGGTGAGACCTTCCTCTTCGGCACCGATCAGCTG
>CAZZNX010000014.1:4521-12783 GCA_964655795.1 uncultured Leifsonia sp.
TCGTCCGCCTCGCATACGGGGCACGGGTCTCGCTCGTCGTCGGCGTCGTCGCCTCGCTCGCCGCCGCGATGATCGGCGTGCTCGTCGGCATCACCGCCGGCTACTTCGGCGGCAAGGTCGACACCGTGCTCAGCCGGGTCATGGATCTCGTGATGAGCATCCCGTTCCTGCTCGCCGCGATCGCCCTCGTCTCCGTCGTCGGACCGAGCCTCGCGCTCAGCACCGGCGTCATCGTGTTCTTCACCTGGACGCCGCTGGCCCGCGTGATCCGCGGGCAGACGCTGGCGCTGCGGCAGCGCGAGTTCGTCGAGGCTGCACGGTCGCTGGGCGCCGGCCAGTTCTCGATCATCGTGCGCGACATCCTGCCGAACCTGATGGTTCCGATCCTGATCTACACGACGCTCATGGTTCCTGGCGCGATCGTCTTCGAGGCGACGCTGTCGTTCCTCGGAATGGGTGTCGTCCCGCCGACGGCCAGCTGGGGAGGGATGCTCGCCGAGGCGGCGAACAACTCGATCTACCTCGTCGCCCCGTGGCTCGTGCTGATCCCGGGAACGGCATTGCTCATTGCCACCCTGGCGTTCAACACCCTCGGTGACGGGCTGCGCGACGCCCTCGACCCGCGCGCGAGCAGGAAGGCCTGACCCATGCTCTGGAGATATCTGCTCAAACGGGTCGGCTTCGCCGTGCTCGTGCTGTTCGTGCTCAGCCTCTTCGTCTTCGCCCTGTTCTATATCGCGCCCGGCGACCCTGCACGCGCGATCGCCGGCGACAAGGCGACAGCCGAGGTGCTCGCCCAGATCCGGGAGAACCTCGGGCTGAACGAACCGATCTACGTGCAATACGGCGTGTTCATGTCGAACCTGCTGCAGGGAGACCTCGGCTACTCGTACCGCAGCCAGCTGCCCGTGACCGAGATCATCGCCGACCGCATCCCGGTGACGGTGTCGCTCGTGTTCGGCGCCGTCGTGCTCTGGCTCGCGATCGGCCTGCCGATCGGAATCACCTCGGCCCGCCACCCCGGCAGCTTCCGCGACCGGGCCGGTCAGGCCTTCGCCGTCGTCGGAATCAGCTTCCCCACCTTCGTGCTCGGCATGATGGCGCTCTACCTGCTCTATTTCATACCGACCAGGGCCGGCCTGATCCTGTTCCCGCCGAGCGGTTACGTTCCGCTGACGGAGAGTGCCGGGCAGTGGGCGTGGCACCTGCTGCTGCCGTGGCTCACCCTCGCGCTGGTGTCCGCGGCGATCTACGCCAGGCTCTCCAGGGCACAGATGCTCGAGGTGCTCGGCGAGGACTACATCCGCACGGCCAGGGCCAAGGGCCTCACGGAGCGCCGCGTCGTCTACCGACACGCACTGCGCAGCGCGATGCCGCCCCTCGTCACCCAGCTGGGCACAGACATCGGTCTCATGCTGGGCGGTGTGATCGTGATCGAGACCGTCTTCGGCCTCCCCGGTCTCGGACGGCTCGCGGTCACCTCGGTGGCGAACCAGGACCGTCCGGTGATCATCGGGGTCGTGCTCGTCGGCGGTCTGTTCATCGTCGTCATCAACATCATCGTCGACACCATGTACGCGCTCATGGACTCCCGGATCCGCACCGCATCGTGAGCGGGGCGACACTTCACGCAAGGACACCGCGATGACCATCGAGTACACGATTCCCGGCATGCACGTGCGGGAACACAGCATCACCGTCCCGCTCGATTGGGCGAACCCGGATGCCGGCCAGATCCAGGTCTTCGCCCGCGAGCTCGTCGACCCGGCCCGCCGGGCGGAGGAGCTGCCGCTGCTCGTCTACCTGCAGGGCGGCCCCGGCGGCAAGTCGCCGAGGCCCGTCTCGACGGACGGCTGGCTCGGCGCGGCACTGAAACGCTTCCGTGTGATCCTGTTCGACCAGCGCGGGACGGGCAGGAGCTCCCGCGTGACCGCTGCGACGGTGCGCTCGCTCGATGAGCGGGCGGCCGCGGCCCACCTCATGCACTTCAGGGCCGACTCGATCGTGCGTGACCTCGAGCATCTGCGGCACACCGTCTTCGGGGGTGTGCGGTGGCGGACGCTGGGCCAGAGCTACGGCGGCTTCATCACGCTCAGCTATCTGTCGACGGCACCGGAGGGTCTGGCCGCCTGCTACGTCGCCGGCGGTCTGGCCGGCCTGGACGCAACCCCGGAGGAGACGTACCGGCGGACCTATCCGCGGGTCGCCGCCAAGACCCGTCGCTTCTACGAGCGTTACGAACATGACCGCGGCAGGGTCGCCGCCGTCGCCGATCACCTCGAGGCAACAGACACGCGTCTTCCAGACGGCGACCGACTCACCGTGCGCCGGCTGCAGACGCTCGGCATCGATCTTGGCATGGGGCCGGGCGCCGAACGACTGCACTGGCTTTTCGAGGAGGCATTCGAGGGCGAGAGCCCCGACGGCGCCGGCCTGAGCGACACCTTCCTCGCCCAGGTCATGACGCGAACGAGTTACGACGACAACCCGCTCTTCGCCGTCATGCAGGAGAGCATCTACGGGCAGGATGCCGCGGCCACCTCCTGGGCCGCGGAACGCGAGCGGGCGCGGCATCCGCAGGTCGACCCGGCCGAACGACCGCTCTGCTTCACCGGCGAGATGATGTACCCGTGGATGTTCGACGAGATCCGCTCGCTGCGGCCGTTCAGGGCGGCCGTCGACGGGCTGGCCGCCTGGCGGGACCACACCCCGCTGTATGACCGGGAGCGGCTGGCCGCGAACGAGGTTCCCCTGGTCGCCGCCGTCTACGACGACGACATGTACATCGACTCGGGACTCTCGAGGGAGACGGCCGCCCGGCTGGGCAACGCCACAACCTGGATCACCAACGAATTCGAGCACGACGGGCTGCACGGCCCAGTCGTCGCCGAGCGACTTTTCACACTCTTGGACCACCGCGGAGGAGCACGATGACAACGATCACGACGAGCGAACGGGGCCGACTGCCCGTCCTGACGACGAACGCGGGATTCCAGCGGCGCATGGCAGAGAACTGGGGTGTTCCCGATCGCGCACCGCGCCTCGCCGCCGGGCTCGCGGCCTCGACGGCCGGGCACCGCGAGCGGCTGAGCGCCGAGTGGCCGGGAGCGACGCTCATCGTCTCCGCCGGCGGGGCGATGCTGCGCAACGACGACGAGTTCTTCCCCTTCCGCGCCGACAGCGACTTCCTCTGGTTGACCGGATGCCCGTCTCCCGACGCCGTGCTGGTGATGTACCCGAGCGGCGACGGCCACGACAGCGTGCTCTACCTGCGCGAACCGATCGTCGCCGGCGACCCCGACTACCTCTCCGGGCGCGAACGCAGCGAGCTCTGGATGGGTGGCGCGCCGACGCTGCGCGAATGGTCGGAGGCGCTGGCGGTCGAGGTGCGTGGCCTCGGCGGCCTCGCGGGCGACCTCGGCCTGGCGCGGGCGGGCGCGCTCTACTCGGCCGGGCGGCCGACTCCGGCCTCCTCCCTGCCGATGGAACTGCACGCGCGAGGCGCGGCGGAACTCGGCCGCAGCATCTCGGAGCTGCGCGTCGTGAAGGACGACTGGGAGATCGCCCAGCTGCGCGAGGCCGTCGACGCCACCGTCGAAGGCTTCGAGGCCGTGGCCGGCGAACTGCGCAGGGCGAACGCCGACGGAGGGGAACGCTGGCTGCAGGGCACCTTCGACCGCGTCGCGCGCACGCGGGGCAACACGACCGGGTACCGCACCATCGTCGCGGCGGGGGAGCACGCACCGGTGCTGCACTGGACCCGCAACGACGGGCCGATCCGCGACGGGGATCTGCTGCTGCTCGACGCCGGCGTCGAGTCGCGCACCTTCTACACCTCCGACGTCACCAGGACCTTTCCGATCAACGGCAGTTTCACCGCAGCACAGCGGCAGGTGCACGACCTCGTGCAGGCCTCCCACGAGGCGGGAATGGCCGCGGTGCGCCCGGGCAACACCTTCACGGACTTCCACCACGCCGCCATGGCGGTGATCGCGCAGGGCCTGCACGACTGGGATCTGCTTGGCGTGTCGGTCGACGAGGCGCTGAGCGAGGCTGGCCAGCATCACCGGCGCTACCTCATCTGCGGAATCGGCCACCACCTCGGCCTTGACGTCCACGACTGCAGCAAGGCCAGACACGAGCACTACAACGGCGCGGAACTCGCGCAGGGCATGGCGCTCACCGTCGAGCCAGGGCTGTACTTCCACGCGCACGACCTGAGTGTTCCGCCCGAGCTGCGCGGCATCGGCGTACGCATCGAAGACGACCTCGTCGTCACGGCCACCGGGGCGGAGAACCTCAGCGAGGCGCTCCCACGCGATGCGACCGGACTCGAAAACTGGGTGCGGGGGCTCCAGTGACACGGAACCGCGCACGCGGTGCCCTACGATTCAAGGGGAACAGGCGCATACCGTGCGTCGCGGGCATGCCCGGTTCGAGCTGCTGCAGGAAGAGGGCGTCGTGGCTGAGAGTATGACGTTTGTCGGAGTCGAACGCCTCGAGCGCGGGGTGAGCCTGCGCGAGATGGTCGAACGCGCGCTCGCCGCGGCCATCATTTCCGGTGAGATGCCCCCGGGCAAACTCGTCTCGGCCCCCGGTCTCGCCGCGCAGTTCAACGTCTCAGCGACGCCCGTGCGCGAGGCCATGCTGAACCTCGAGAAGCGGGGCTTCGTCGAAGCCGTGCGCAACAAGGGGTTCCGGGTCACGGATGTCAGCGAGGAGGACCTCCGCCAGATCGTCGGCGTTCGTCGCCTGCTCGAACCGGAGGCCATGCAGCAGCTGGCCGGCTCGCTGCCGGCCGATGAACTCCCCGAACTGCGCCAGATGGCAGAGACGATCGTCGCCGGCGCGCAGTCCGGCGACCTCCGCAGCTACCTGGATCAGCGCTTCCACCTCCGGCTCACGGCGCTGCTCGGCAACCCGCTCCTCGTCGAGGTCGTCGCCGATCTGCGCTCACGCACCCGCCTCGTCGGCCTGGTCTCTCTCGTCAAGTCCGCCCAACTGGAGCGCTCGGCCGCTGAACACCTCGAGCTGCTCGAGGCGCTGGCATCCGGCGACGGCGATGAGGCCCGCGCCCTGATGCACCGCCACATCGGTCACACCCTCGGCTGGTGGGCCGGTCTGCCGGAAGACGACGCCGAGTCGGCGCACTGAGCCCAATGGCTCACGCGCCGGTGCCATCATCGGCATCGGCGCGCCCCGATCACCCCGTTGCACGGCCGCAGAACGTGCGGCGGAGACAGCGAATTGAATCGGGGCTCGCAACTTTTAGCAATGTGTGACATATTACTAAGGTCGCCACGCCAAAGGAGGAGTCGAGATGGTCACGGATGTACTCATCGTGGGTGCCGGAATCATCGGCGCAGCCTGCGCTCGCACTCTCGCGGAGGCCGGCCTGACCGTGACCGTCCTGGATCGTGGCGCTGCGGCGTCCGGCACCAGCGCCAAGGGCGAGGGTAACCTCCTCGTCTCCGACAAGGGGCCAGGCGCCGAGCTGCTGCTCGCGCAGTATGCCGCCTCGCTCTGGCCCGCCGTCACCGCGCAGCTCGCGGATCAGCTCGGCCCGGGATTCCCCTCTGTCGAATACGAGCGCAAGGGCGGCATCGTCGTCGCGACCACGGAGGCGGGTGCTGCGCCCCTGCTGGCGTTCGCGGGCACCCAGCGCGCCGCGGGCGTCGACGCCCGCGAGCTCGGCGTCGCCGAGGCCATCGCGCTGGAACCGGAGCTGAACCCGCGCATCACGGCCGCCGTGCACTACCCGGAGGACGCGCAGGTGCAGCCGGTGATCATGACGGAGGCACTTCTGGCCTCCGCGCGCAGGAGCGGCGCCGTCGTCCACACGGGAGTCGAGGTCATCGGCGCGCTCCGCGATGCGAGCGGCGCCATCTGTGGCGTGCGCACGAGCGCCGGGGACATCGCGGCCGGCGCCGTTCTCATCGCGGCCGGCCCGTGGTCCGGCGAGGTTGCTGCGGCGTTCGGAACGACGCTGCCCGTTCGTCCGCGGCGCGGGGTCGTGCTCGTCACGAGCCGGATGCCCCACCGCATCTTCCACAAGGTCTACGACGGCGACTACTTCGGTGCGACGCAATCGAGCGACGCCGCGCTGCAGACCTCGAGCGTTGTCGAATCGACGGCGGCCGGCACCGTCCTGATCGGGTCGAGTCGCGAGCAGATCGGATTCGACGACCGTCTCCGGGTGCCCGTGTTGCACGAGCTGGCAGTCAAGGCCCTCCGGATCTTCCCCTTCCTCGCCGGCGCGAGCATCATGCGCAGCTACGGCGGATTCCGGCCGTACATGCCCGACCACCTGCCCGTGATCGGCGCAGACCATCGCATCGACGGGCTCTGGCACGCGAGCGGGCACGAGGGGGCCGGAATCGGACTGTCGCTCGCGACCGCCGAGATCATCGCGGCCGACATGCTTCGGCGCACTCCACCGATCGACCCCGCGCCGTTCCGACTCGACCGAGCCAGCCTGGCCCCGCACCTCGCGGAGGTGGCGTGATGACCGCACGGCTCCTCCCCTTCGGCGATGACCGCGCCCGCCCGCTCCAGCCGAGCCCCATCGAGATCACCGTCGACGGCGTCACCGCCGCAGGGGTTTCCGGCCAGAGCATCGCCGGTGTGTTGTTGGCCTCCGGCCGCCTCGACTGGCGGCGCACCTCGACCGCCGGCGCCCCGCGCGGACTGTTCTGCGGCATCGGGGTGTGCTTCGACTGCATCGTGACCGTCAACGGTGATCGCGATGTGCGTGCGTGCATGCGCCGCGCCGCAGACGCGACCGCAGACGGCGACGAGGTGCTGAGCCAGCACGACACACTTCCGGAGGTGACGCCGTGACCCGGGTCCTCGTCATCGGAGCCGGCCCGGCCGGGCTCGCGGCCGCGGCCGCCGCGCGCGCCAGGGGCGCCTCCGTCATCCTGCTCGACGCCGCCGACGCGCTCGGCGGGCAGTACTGGCGGCACCTGCCAGCCGAACGCCCGGCAGCCGATGAGCGCATCCTGCACCACGGCTGGTCGGCATTCACGGCGCTCCGCGACGGACTGGAGGCCGACGCCGGGTGCGAGATCATCACCGGCGCACAGGTCTGGGCGGTCGAGTCCGGAGATGCCGCACCGACCGTGCACGCGCTGATCGGCCCCAGCGACGGCGGACGCCGGCGCGGACGCAGCTTCACGCCAGACGCCGTCGTGTTCGCAACCGGCGCCCACGATCGCACACTGCCGTTCCCCGGCTGGGACCTGCCAGGCGTGTTCACCGCCGGTGCAGCCCAGGCCTTCGCCAAGGGTGAGCGGGTGGCCATCGGCGAACGCGTCGTCGTCGCCGGCGCCGGCCCGTTCCTGCTGCCGGTCGCCGCCTCCCTCGCCCAGACGGGTGCCAGGGTCCTCGGCGTCTACGAGGCGAGCCGCACGTCCGCGCTGCTGCGTGGCTGGCTGCCGAAGCCCTGGCAGCTGCTCGCGTCTGCGAAGAAGGGTGGGGAGCTGGCCGGTTACCTCGGCAGTCACCTCCGGAACCGGATCCCGTACCGGCTCGGGCGCGCGGTCATCGCGGCGCACGGCAGCGAACGGGTCGAAGCGGTCACCATCGCCCAGCTTGACGCGAACTGGGCGCCGATCGCGGGAACGGAACGCAGGATCGCTGCCGACGCCGTCTGCGTGAGCCACGGCTTCACGCCGCGGCTCGAACTGCCGATCGCCGCCGGATGCCACATCACCGGCGCTGGCTTCGTCGAGGTGGACGCAACGCAGCGCGCAAGCATGCCCGGCGTCTACGCGGCCGGCGAGATCACCGGCATCGGGGGATCCGACGCCGCGTTGGCGGAGGGCGGCATCGCCGGCCACTGTGCGGCCGGCGGCGATCTCCGCGACCCCGAGCTGGCCAGAACCGTGCGAGCCCGCGACAACGCCGGCGGCTTCGCCGCCCGGATCGAGGCAGCGCACGGAATCCGCCCCGGCTGGTCGGCCTGGCTCGGCAACGACACGATCGTCTGCCGCTGCGAGGAGGTGCCGTACGGGCGGCTGCGCGACATCGCCCACGACACCTGCTCGAGCGGGCTGCGCTCACTCAAACTCAGCACCAGGGCGGGCCTCGGCATCTGCCAGGGCCGGATCTGTGGCCGCACGGTCGAGCAGTTGCTCGGCACCGCGGCCGGAGCGGAGTCGGTCGGAAGCGACCGCCGCCCCATCGCCGCCCCCGTGCGCATCGGCGAACTCGCCGCAACACTCTCACCGCAAGAACCCACCGAACACGTCCAAGGAAAGG
>CAZZNX010000014.1:12818-26776 GCA_964655795.1 uncultured Leifsonia sp.
TCGCAACCACCCTCGCGTTCAAGGAAGACGCGTCGGCACCGGCTGGCCTCGCCGTCGACTACGACAAGTTCGCAGCCCACTGCGACTTCCTGATCGAGAACGGATGCCGCGGAGTCGGCCCGAACGGCTCGCTCGGCGAGTACTCCAGCCTCACAGACGAGGAGCGTCGCCGCGTCATCCAGGTGGCGGTCGAGACCGTCGCGGGCCGCGGCCTGGTCGTCGCCGGTGTGCACGGGGTCGGCTGGCACCAGGCCGTGCAGTGGGCCGAGTACGCGAAGGAGGACGGGGCGGACGGCGTGCTGCTGCTGCCGCCGACGATCTACCGGGCCAACCGGGCAGAGGTCATCGAGCACTACTCCAAGGTGAACGAGGTCGGGCTGCCGATCATGCTCTACAACAACCCGATCGACACCAAGGTCGACCTCACCCCCGATCTGGTCGCCGAGCTCTCCCAGCTCGAGAACGTCGTCGCGATCAAGGAGTTCACGACCGACATCCGCCGGGTGCTCGAGATCCAGGAACTCTGCGACATCGACGTCATCGCCGGGGCGGACGACCTGCTGTTCGAGTCGCTCGTCGTCGGTGCGACCGGCTGGTTCGCCGGCTACCCGAACGCATTCCCCAAGGAGGCCGTCGAGATCTACACGCTGGTCAAGGAGGGCCGGATCGACGAGGCACGCGAGCTCTACAAGGCGCTCGTCGCCGTCTTCCGCTGGGACTCCAAGACCGAGTTCGTGCAGGCGATCAAGCTCTCCATCGACATCGCCGGGCAGAGCTACGGCGGCCGCACGCGTCCGCCGCGCGGACCGCTGAGCGCGGAGACCGAGTCCCGCGTACGCGCCGACACGGAGAAGGCGCTCGCGTACATCGCGGGTCGCTGACGCCACCTGAGAACCGAGGAGCAGACGATGCGTTCCACGCGACTGATCAGCGCCGTCGACTCGCACACGGAGGGGATGCCGACGCGCGTCGTCACCGGCGGCGTCGGAGTCATCCCCGGTGCGACGATGAACGAGAAACGGCTCCACTTCATGGAGCATCTTGACGACATCCGCCTGTTCCTGATGAACGAGCCACGTGGGCACGCCGCCATGAGCGGCGCGATCCTGCAGCCGCCGACGCGTGAGGACTGCGACTGGGGCGTCGTCTACATCGAGGTCTCCGGTTGCCTGCCGATGTGCGGCCACGGAACGATCGGTGTTGCGACGGTGCTCGTCGAGACCGGCATGGTCGAGGTGATCGAGCCGGTCACGACGATCCGGCTCGACACCCCGGCAGGGCTGGTGATCGCGCGGGTCGCCGTCAGCGACGGCCACGCAGACTCGGTCACGATCGAGAACGTGCCGAGCTACGTCGACGTGCTCGACGCCACGGTCGAGGTGCCGGGCATCGGTACGGTTCCATACTCGATGGCGTTCGGCGGCAACTTCTACGCGATGGTCGAGCTGGATGCCGTCGGGCTCCCGTTCGACCGCGAGCACCAGCAGGCAATCGTCCAGGCCGGGCTCGCGATCATGGACGCCATCAACACCACGGCGCCGCCGAAGCACCCGTCGATCCAGGGGGTCGATCACTGCCACCACGTCGAGTTCATCGCCCCCGGCTCCGACGCGACGCTCTCCAGGCACGCGATGGCGATCTACCCCGGCTGGTTCGACCGGTCCCCGTGTGGGACGGGAACGTCCGCGCGCATGGCAGAGCTCTGGGCGCGCGGGGAACTGGCGTTGGACACCGACTTCGTCAACGAGTCGTTCATCGGCAGCCGGTTCATCGGCCGGCTGATCGCCGCCACGGACGTCGACGGGCGCCCGGCCGTCATCCCGACCATCACCGGGCGGGCGTGGGTGACCGGCACGGGGCAGTACATGCTCGATCCCGCCGACCCGTTCCCCACCGGCTTCACGTTTTAGAACATCGCACGTCGACCAAGGAGTCACCATGAGCATCACCCCTACCCAGGACCTCGACGCCATCGCGGCGGCAGCCTCGGCGGCTGCCGAACCGTTCGCAGCGACGAGCCCGCGCGTACGGGCGGCGGCGATCGTGGCGGTCGCCGACGCACTCGAGGGCGCCGCAGACGAACTCGTCGCGATCGCGGAGCGCGAGACCGGCCTCAGCGAGGCGAGGCTGCGCGGCGAGCTCACGCGCAGCTGCGTGCAGCTGCGGTTGTTCGCGGACACCGTCGTCGACGGTGGCCACCTCGATGTGCGCATCGACGAGGCGGATCCCGGGTTCGTGCTCGGCCAGCGGCCCGATGTGCGCCGCTACCTCATCCCCGTCGGCCCCGTGCTGAACTTCGCGGCGAGCAACTTCCCCTTCGCCTTCTCCGTCGCCGGTGGCGACTCCGCTGCGGCGCTCGCCGCCGGCTGCCCCGTGATCGTCAAGGGGCACTCCGGGCATCCGGAGCTCTCCGCCCGCACGGCGCAGATCGTTGCGGCAGCCCTGGGCGATGCCGGGATGCCGCACGGCGTCTTCCAGCTCATCACCGGTCAGCAGGAGGGCGTCGCGATGCTCAAGGACCCGCGGGTCAAGGCGGGGTCGTTCACGGGCTCGATCGCGGCCGGCCGGATGCTCGCCGACATCGCCGCCGCGCGCCCCGCCCCGATCCCGTTCTTCGGTGAGCTCGGCAGCGTCAACCCGGTCTTCGTCACCGGGGCGGCGCTCGACGACCGCGGCGACAGCATCGCCACCGGCCTGGTGACGAGCGTTGCCGGCTCTGCCGGCCAGCTGTGCACGAAGCCGGGATTCGTCTTCGTGCCGGCCGGGCACGGGCTCGATGCGGTGATCGCGGATGCCGCGGCATCCGTTCCAGAGCACCGCATGCTGAATCAGCGGATTGCGGCCGGCTTCGCGGCGCGGCGCGGCGCCATCCTGGCGGCACCCGGCGTTCGCGCGGTCGCAGCCGGATCCGTGCGCATCGATGGCGACGGCCACGGCTGGGTGACACCGAGCATCGTCGCCGTCTCGCTCGCGGACCTCATCGCCGGCAGGGACGAGCTCATGGACGAGTGCTTCGGCCCGCTCTCGATCCTCGTCGAGTACGAGGAGGGCGCGGAGCTCGCCGCCGTCGTGCCGACACTGTTCGAGGGCAACCTGACGGCGACCGTGCACGCGGGCGACTCCGAGGACACCGCGGCGCTGCGCTCGCTCGTCCGGGTGCTGACCGGTCATGCCGGCCGCGTGCTGTTCGGCGGCTGGCCCACCGGCGTCGCGGTGACGCCCGCGATGCAACACGGCGGCCCGTGGCCGGCGACAACGAACGATTCCAGCACCTCGGTGGGCACGGCCGCGATCGGCAGATTCCTCCGCCCCGTCGCCTACCAGGGTGCAGCGGAGCACCTGCTCCCCGCACCCCTGCAGACGGCGAACCCGTGGAACGTTCCGCAGCGCTTCGCGCCGGCGGGGGAGTCCGTGAGCTGGGGAACCGCCTCGCGCTGAGCCCCCGGCGCCACCGGGTGGCTCCCGTGTCCGAATCGTGACCGACGAGCGGATGCCGGGGCTTCCCCTCCGCCATTGCACTATGTAACATGTCACACAGCAGACTCAGCACCACCTCACGGGGCGCAGCATTCGGCGCCCGATCCGACGATCCACTGACGTATCCCGGAAGGAACACCATGACAATGCACGGACAACCACGAGCGGCACGCGCACTCGTTCCCCTCGCTCTTGCGGCCACGGCCGCACTGATCCTCTCCGGCTGTGCAGGCGGACTCGGGCAGGACGCCGGGGGTGGAGACAGCGAGGAGGGCACCATCAAGCTCGGGATGCTCGCACCGTTCTCCGGCTCGGAATCGGCCTTCGGCGTCTACATGGAGAACGGTGGCCAGCTCGCCGTCGACGAGATCAACGCGGCCGGCGGCATCGACGGGCGCGAGCTCGAACTGATCACCGAAGACGACGCCTGCGATGCGACCGCCTCCGTCGCCGCTGCGAACAAGCTCGTCACCCAGGGCATCGTCGCCTCCGTCGGCGGCTACTGCTCCGGCGCGACCCTGCCGACCCTGCCGATCTTCAACGACGCCGGCATCCCCATGGTGATCCCGGCCGCGAACTCGAACAAGCTCGTCGACGCCGGCCTCGACACGGTGTTCCTGATCAATGGGACGGGAACCCAGCAGGCCGCAGCGACGCTGGAGTACGCACTCAAGTCCGGTGCGACCAAGGTCGCCGTGCTCAACGACAACACCGACTACTCCAAGGACCTCGCGACGTCGTTCGTCAACCAGGCCACGGAGGAGGGCACGCTCGAGATCGTTCTCGACCAGTCGGTCACCCCCGGCGAGAAGGACTACTCGGCGAACGTCAACAACGTGATGAACTCCAACCCGGACTTCGTCGTGTGGACCGGCTACTACCAGGAGGGCGCGCTCATCACGCGCCAGCTCATCGACGCCGGCTACACCGGCCCGATCCTCGTCGGTGACGGCAGCGTCGACAAGAAGTTCGCCGAGATCGCCGGCCCCGGTTACACCGACACCGTCGTCGGCACCTTCACTCAGACGCCCGACATGCTCGAGGGCGCAGGCGACTGGATCGCCTCGTACTCCGAGGCATTCGGGGCAGACCCCGGCCCGTACTCGACCCAGTCCTACGACGCCGTGCGCGTCATGGCTGAGGCCATCTCGACTGCCGGCTCGACCGAGACGGATGCCGTCGTCGCCGCACTCCGCGAGCTCGACGGATTCCCGATCTTCTCCGGACCGCTCACCTTCACGGAGCAGGGCACCCTCAGCGAGGGCGGCTTCGCGATCGTGCAGATCGGCCCTGACGGCACCTTCGTGCTGAAGGACGACCTCCAGAGCTAGATGAGCGTCGGAGCCAGACGAGCTCCATCGCCAACCGACCGCGTGCGGGCGCGGCCACACCGCCGCGCCCGCACCCAGCAGTGAGGATCGTCCTCTCGTGATTGACTTCTTCAGCGACCAGCTGTTCCAGCTGGTGTGGAACGGCCTGTTCGTCGGCTCGTTCTACGCGCTCGTGGCCCTCGGCTACAGCATGGTCTACGGCATCATCAAACTCCTGAACTTCGCCCACGGCGACATCTACATGCTCGGCTCGTTCATCGCCTTCGTCGTGCTCGGCGGAGCGGTCGGACTGCTCGGAACGGCGTCACTGCCGATCCTGTTGCTCGTGCTGCTCATCACCATGCTGCTCACCGGCGGCATCGGCGTCCTGATCGAGCGGGTGGCCTACAAGCCGCTGCGCTCGAGCCCACGGCTTGCGGTGCTGATCACCGCCGTCGGTGTGTCATTCACGATCGAGTACGGCGTGCGACTCATCTTCGGTGCAGAGCCCAAGGTCTTCCCGTTCCGGATGGGCGGGGAGACCTTCTCGATCCTCGGCGGCCGGATCTCACTTCCCCAGGTTGTGTTGATGCTCATCGCCGGCGGCCTGATGTGGATCCTGCAGGCGTACATCATGCGTTCCCGTGAGGGGCGGGCGATGCGAGCCATCGCGCTGGACCCGCGGGCGTCCCTGCTGATGGGCGTCAACGTCGACCGGGTGATCTCGCGCACCTTCTTCATCGGCTCCGCCCTCGCCGGTGCCGCCGGCGTCATGGCCGGCGCGTATTACGGCTCGATCGACTTCCTGATGGGCTTCACCATCGGGCTCAAGGCCTTCACGGCCGCCGTCATCGGCGGAATCGGCAACCTCTACGGCGCCATGCTCGGCGGGCTCGTGCTCGGCCTGCTCGAGTCGTTCGGCACCTTCGTGCTCGGCGGCGAGTGGCGTGATGTGTTCACCTTCGCCTGCCTGATCCTGTTCCTCTCGATCCGACCAACCGGCATCCTCGGCGCCCGCGTCGTGGAAAGGATGTGATCTCCGTGACCGACAAGTCCCTGCTCCCACGGCTGGACCGGTTCTCCCGCATCACGGCGCCCGCTCCGATGCGCCAGCGCCCGCCGGCGCTCAGCGGCTTGCTGGCACCGAAGCGGTTCATGAGCATGCTCGGTCTGGTGCTCTTCCTCTGCGCGCTGCTGCTGCCGTTCATCACCGCCTCGCCCTACGTGATCTCGATCCTCACCTCGGCGTTCATCTACGTGATGATCGCGATGGGGCTGAACGTCGTCGTCGGGTACGCCGGGCTGCTCGACCTGGGCTACATCGCCTTCGTCGCCGTCGGCGCGTACACCTCAGGCATCCTCTCGACCCAGTTCGGCTTGAGCATGCTCGAGACGGTCCCGTTCGTGATCCTCGCCTGCATCCTCGCCGGGCTGATCATCGGCGGTCCGACGCTGCGGCTGCGTTCCGACTACCTCGCGATCGTCACCCTCGGCTTCGGCGAGATCATCCGCATCACGGCCACCAACCTCGAGCTGACCGGTGGAGCCAGCGGCATCCACGGCATCCCGACCTGGGAATTCTTCGGCTGGTCGTTCGCGGACGGGGTCGAACTGGGCGGCATCTTCTTCAGCGCCAAGGTGCTCTTCTACTACTTCGTCGTGTTCGTGGCACTCGGAGTCGCGACCGTCGGCGCCGCACGGCTGGCAGGCGGCAAGCTCGGCCGGGCGTGGAAATCGGTGCGCGACGATGAGGACGCCTCGGAGGCCATGGGCATCAACGGCTACAAGGCCAAGCTCTCCGCCTACGTGATCGGCGCCGTCTGGGGCGGCGTCGCCGGCTCCCTGCTCGCGACCCACCTCAGCGCGATCTCGCCGCCGAGCTTCGAGTTCCTCTACTCGGCGCTCGTGCTCATGGCCGTCGTGCTCGGCGGTATGGGTTCGACCCCCGGCGTCATCATCGGCGCGCTCTTCGTCTCGCTCGCCCCCGAGTTCCTCCGCGACTTCGCTGAGTGGCGCTACCTGATCTTCGGCGTGCTGCTCGTCGTCGTCATGATCTTCCGGCCGGCCGGACTCTGGCCGGCCAACTACGTGCTGCCGTTCCTCAAGAAACGCGTCGTCGAACCCGTGCCGACGACGAACATCCCCTGGGCGGCGGTGTCCAAGGCCGAGGTGGCCGCCGCCGAGGCGGAGCTGGACGCCACAACGCCCAGGCCGCCGGAGCCTCCGGCGGTGGAGCAGAGCCCTGCAGCCGATCAGGATGCCACCGATCAAGGGAGCCGGCAATGACCCAGGTGACAGAGACCCAGCCGACGGACACCCCCGAGCAGGGCGAGTTGTTGCTCTCCGTCCGCGATCTGGCCGTGCACTTCGGCGGCGTGCGCGCCGTCGACGGGCTGAGCTTCGATGTGCACGAGGGCGAGATCGTCTCGGTGATCGGGCCCAACGGGGCAGGCAAGACGAGCGCGTTCAACTGCATCACGGGCTTCTACCGCCCCAACGCCGGCCGCGTGCTCTTCGGCGGCGAGGACATCACCAGGGTGCGTCCGTCGACCATCACCATGAACGGCATGGCGCGCACCTTCCAGAATCTCCGCCTGTTCTCGGACATGAGCGTGCTCGACAACGTGAAGACGGCGATGCACAGCAGGATCCGACAGAACGTCTTCGACCAGCTCCTGCACAACCGGCGCTACCGGGCCAGCGAGCGGAGGTGCACGCTCGACGCCCGCGGCTGGCTCGACTTCGTCGGCTTCCGCGGCGACGAGGAGCTGTTCGTCACGCAACTTCCATACGGTGAGCAGCGCCGCGTCGAGATCGCCCGCGCCCTCGCGTCCCAGCCGCGGCTGCTGCTGCTCGACGAGCCGGGCGCCGGTCTCAACCATCAGGAGAAGGCCGAGCTGATGGTGCTCATCCGGCGGATTCAGGCGCTCGGCGTCGGGATCGTACTGATCGAGCACGACATGGGCCTCGTCATGGAGGTGTCGGAGCGCATCGTCGTGCTGAACTTCGGCAAGGAGATCGCCGACGGAACGCCCATCGAGATCAAGAACAACCCGGCTGTCATCGAGGCCTACCTCGGAGCGGAGGAGACGGAATGAGCGTGCTCGTACTCGACCAGGTCGAGCTGTTCTACCACAGGGTGCAGGCGCTGCGCGGGCTCAGCATCGAGGTGCACGAGGGCGAGATCGTCGCCCTGCTCGGCAACAACGGCGCGGGCAAGACCTCGACGCTGTCGATGATCTCCGGCCTGGTGCGCCCGCGCTCCGGCACGGTGCGCTGGGGCGACGCCGATCTCACCGCGATGAACCCGTGGGACATCGTCGGCGCCGGCCTGCTGCACATCCCAGAGGGCAGGCGCATCTTCTCCACGATGACGGTGCACGAGAATCTGCTCATCGGCGGCTACCTCGTCTCCGATCAGAAGCTCGTGCTCGAGCGCATCGAGCAGGCCTATGCGCTGATGCCGCGCCTGGCCGAGCGCAGGGCGCAACAGGGTGGAACGCTCTCCGGCGGTGAGCAGCAGATGCTCGCCCTCGGCCGTGCCCTGGTCGGAGGCCCGAAGCTCCTCCTGCTCGACGAGCCGTCGATGGGGCTGGCGCCGCTCGTGGTGAAGCAGGTGATGGAGATCATCTCCGCCGTGAAGGCGGAGGGCACGACCGTCCTGCTCGTCGAGCAGAACGCACGCGCTGCGCTGCGCATCGCCGACCGCGCCTACGTGCTCGAGAGCGGAGCCGTGACGATGTCGGGGCCGGCGGCGGAGCTCGCCGCCGACCCCCGCGTGATCGAGGCCTACCTCGGCGCCTGAGCGGGGTGCGCACCGTCCGCGCCGACGCGCCGGAACACCTCGGCGGCCACGACCAGGTCCTGCCAGCCCTGCCCGACGCTCTTGAAGACGCGCGGGCGGGAGCGGTCGACCTGGGCACGCCCGGTCACGAGTTCGGCGAGGGGCACGAGCGCGGCGGCATCCAGCACGCCCTCCGAGACGGGCACGATGATGTCGCCCGGCTCGCGCAGCGCGGTCGCCCGATCCTCGACGACGACCTGACTGCGGGCCATCAACGCGGAGTCCAGCTCGCGCATCGTCGGCTCGTGTGAGTCGACCGCGATCACGCACGCGTCGTCCCGCACCTGCGAACCGTCGAACACGGGTTCACTCGCGGTCGTCGCGCAGACGATGAGGCGAGCGGATGCCACGGCCGAGGCGTCGCCTGTGCTGGCGTGCAGGCCCTCGCCACGCAGTCGCGCCGCGAGCGCCTCGGCACGGGAGGCGTTGCGGGCGACCACCGTGACGCGTTCCAGGGGGCGCACCGCGCGAAGTGCGTGCACATGCCCCCACGCCTGCGGGCCGGAGCCGAACACCACGAGTTCGGCCGCGTCGGGCTCTGCGAGGTGGTCGGCCGCGACCGCGGAGACGGCAGGTGTGCGCAGCGTGGTGATGGCGGTGCCGTTGAACAGGGCCAGCGGAGTCAGGGTGTCGGCGTCCATCAGCAGGTAGACCGCCTGAATGCGCTCGAGACCGCGGTCGGGGTTGCCGGGGGCGACGGACGCCAGCTTGACCCCTGCGAAGCCTGCCCCCTCGGCCGGCATGAGCAGGAGCTGGCCGTTCTGCACGTCGACGATGCTGCGCGGTGAGCCGGCTGCCGGGTCGAGGCCGGCGAGCAGAGCCGCGTCGAGGGCGGCGACCGCGTGCCGGAAGTCGACCGCGGCGAAGACCTCATCGGCGGAGACGAATGGGGGTGCGGCGCTCATCGCAGCACGAATCCGGTGCCGAGCTCGTCGTCGGCGTCGAGCACGAAGAGGTGCTCGCCGGTCTTGTGCGCGGAGCCGGTCACCTCGGGGATCACGGTGGCGACGCCGTGCTCCGCGCGCGGGCCGGACTCGAATCCGGCCTCGAAGACCGTGCCGACGATCGACTCGTGGCGCAGCGTCTGCTCCGGCAGCAGCGTGCCCGCGTCGGCCAACAGTGCAACGCGGGCGCCGGTTCCGGAGCCGCAGGGGGAGCGGTCGACCTCGCCGTCCGCGAAGACGGTGACATTGCGCTGGTGCGGGCCGGATGCCGTTGCGGCGAGCTCATCGAAGAGGATCGTGCCGTACACGCCGGAGAGCCGCTCGTCGGCCGGATGCGTTGCGTGGTCGGAGTCGTTGAGCAGCCACTTGACCTCGCGCCCGATGGCGATGAGTTCGGTGTAGTTCTCCGGTGTGACGGCGAGGCCAACGTCGGAGGCGCGCAGCGAGGCGTAGATCGCCCCGCTGTAGCTGAGATCGACGAGCACATCGCCGCGGCTGGTGGAGACGGGCACGCCGCGGGCGATCACGTACGACGGCACGTTGCGGAAGGTCACCCGCGTCGTGCGCCCGCCGACCCGTTCGACCCTGGCGGCCACGCGGCCGGATGGCACATCGACCGTGACGGTGGTCACCCCGTCATCCGCGGCGGCGACCAGCCCGGAGTCGATGGCCCACACGCCCAGCGCGATGGTGCCGTGCCCACAGGCCGTCGAGAAGCCGTCCTTGTGCCAGAACAGCACCCCGAGGTCTGCACCGTCGTCGTCGGGCGGAACGATGAATCCGCCGTACATGTCGGCATGGCCGCGCGGCTCGTTGCAGAGCAGCCGGCGGTAGCGGTCGATCTCCTCGCTGTTCTGGGCGAACACCCGGCGCGCTCCGACTGTCTCGCCGGGAATCGCCGGCATCCCGTCGAGGATGATCCGGAACGGCTCACCGGCCGTGTGGTAGTCGGCCGTTCGGACAGAGAGTGATGGCGTCGTCGTCATGGCTCAACGATAGCGTCACAATGTGTGACATTGCACAGACGTGTGATGACGGTGTGATGGTGATGGCGCGGCCGCCGGGCAGAGCGGGCTAGGCCGCGCTGGCGGCCTTCGCCCGGTGTTTGCGCACCTTGGCGCGGTTGCCGCAGCGCTGCATCGAGCACCACCGCCGGCTGCCGGCGCGTGAGGTGTCGAGGTAGATCAGCGAGCAGTCCTCTGCGGAACAGCTGCGGATCCGCCCGCCGGCCTCCGGCCCGAACAGGCGCACGGCCTCGCGGGCGAGGGTCGAGAGCGCCTGCTGTGTGCGCACGCTGGCGTGCCCGGCCTGACGGGTTCCGCCGCCGAGGGCGGGGGGAACGTCGGGGGTCGCCGCGAACAGGTTGACGATGTCGATATCGGATGCCGGCAGCTCGGCGCCGAGCGAGGAGGCGACGGCCAGGCGGGCGATCGAATCACGGAGGCCGCGCGCATCGTCGAGGTCGCCCGGTCGGGGCGCACCCTGCACGGAGCCGAAGCGTTCGGTCAGCCAGGCGATGAGGTTGTCGATGCTGTTCAGCAGCTCTACGCCGGCACCGGAGTCGTCGCGGGGGCCGCCGTCCGCCTGCTCGGCGACGATCTCGCCCGTGTAGGCGAAATCGAGCGCGGCGGAGCCGGAATCGAACCACCAGCGTGTGCCGTCATCCGGGGCCAACCACTGACCCGTGGGGATCACAACACTCGCAACTGCCATGTAACTACGGTATCGGGTTACCAGAGGGTGATTGAACTCAGCCGCCGGCCTCAGCTGCTGCGGGCAGCCGCCACGCGCCTGGCCGCAGGCGTGATCACGCGGTGCTCCCACACGATGAGGTTGGCCATCGAGAAACCGCGGCCGCAAACGCCGCAGGAGAGCTGGCGCACCGGCTTGCGGTAGCGGTAGTGCGTGTGGCCGGCCGGGCAGAGCCCGAGCCAGGGGGCGAGCTCGTCGGCGATCTCGCCGTGGTGGGTGCGTTCGCCCTCGTAGCCGAGCTCGCGGGCGATCGCCGCCCAGCGCGGACCGTGGCCCGCCCGAGACCCGGCCAGCGCGTGCGCGACCTCGTGCAACAGGATCTGGTGGATCTCGTCGTCGTCGTAGCGGGCGGCGAGATAACGGGAGACGGTGATGCGTTTGGCCGTGAAGTTGCAGAGGCCTGCGCGCTTTTTGGCATTGTCGAAGCCGAAGCTCCAGATGGCAGGGTTGAGGTGCAGGGCGATGAGCGCGTTCGCCCAGTGCCTCACACGTTCGAGATCTGCCATGGCATGAGGATACTGCCGAGCACCGACGCGACGGAATGCCCGCGTTTCGGCGTGTTCAGGCGCTGCGCTCGACGCGGCCGATGAGCGGAACGGTCGCCGACATCGACTCGGCGATCAACGACTCGACCACGAGCACAGAGGTGAGCGAGGTCTCCATCTGATCGGCGGGGGCGCCGTGCTTCTCGCGGAGGAAGACCGCGGCCTTGAAATCGGCGAGGGCGGCGGGCAGGTCGCCGCCGTCGAAGTGCACCTTGCCGCGGTGCTGGCGGGCGAAGGCCTCGATGCGGGTCCACTCGTGGGTGGCGGCATCCTCGGCGACGGCCGTCATCTCGGCTTCGGCCTCGGCCAGCTTGCCCTGGAACTGCAGAACCTGCGCACGGCGCAGCCTGGCCGCGGCGAGATCCTTGCGTTGACCCGTGAAGCGGGTGAGGCGCAGGGCCTCGTTCGCGACGTCGAAGGCCTCGTCGAGGCGTCCGAGCAGGCGCAGCAGCGAGGTGCGTTCGGCCAGGGCGCTGAGGCTGCGCAGCTCGGCGATCTCGGCGAGCCGCTCTGCGGCGGCTGCCGTGTCGACCTTCTCGCGCAGTGTGACGGGGTCGTAGCCAAGAATGATGCTCAGTGGATTATCCAGACGTGCGTCGCGATGCTCTCGCGTGGCGGGGTGTTGCTCTCCACGATAACCCGCGGTCGGCCAACGTGAGGGGGCCGCCACGCCCATCGGTCGTGTGTCTGCCTCAGCTGCCGGCCGGCACGAGCGCGACCTGCCACAGCCGGTCGTCGTCCTCGCTCGGGTCGCCGCGCCCGTCGGTGTTGTTGCTGAGGAACCACAGCGTCCCGTCCGGCCCGGCCGCCACGTCGCGGATGCGCCCGAACGCGCCGGTGAAGAGCGCGGTCGGTGGCTGGCCGGAATCCGGAACCCAGCGCCAGATGCGCTCGCCGCGGAGCGCGGCGATGAAGACGGTGTCGCTGACCACGGCCAGGCCGCTCGGGCTGGCCTCGCTGGTCGACCACTGCAGCACGGGGTCGACGAAGCTCGGGTCGCCGGCAGCACCCTCGACGACCGGCCAGCCGTAGTTGGCTCCTGGGGTGATCAGGTTGAGCTCGTCCCACGTGTTCTGGCCGAACTCGCTGGCCCAGAGCCGCCCGCGCGAGTCCCAGCCGATGCCCTGCGGGTTGCGGTGGCCGATGCTCCAGACGAGGGAGCCGAAGGGGTTGCGGTCTGGCACCGTGCCGCTCGGTGTCATGCGCAGGATCTTTCCGCCGAGGCTGTCGGCGTTCTGCGCGTTGGCGCTGTCGCCGGCGTCACCGGCCGTCGCGTAGAGCATGCCGTCGGGGCCGAAGGCGATGCGCCCGCCGTCGTGGTTGCTCGCGCGCGGGATCCCGCTCGCAACCGGCTCTGCCGGCCCGAGCGTCAGCGCTCCGGCCGCCCCCTGCAGCGGCATCCGTACGATGCGGTTGTCGGCGTCGCTCGTGAAGTAGGCGTAGATCCAGGTGCCGGATGCCGCGGGCGGCTCTCCGCCGGAATCGACTCCGGGCGCCAGCGCCGCGCCCACCGAGCGCGCGGCGAGGCCGAGCAGGCCGCCCTCCCCTCCGTGCGCGACGCCGTCGACGGTTCCGACGACGCGGGTGGTGCCGTCGCCGAGCAGCTCGAGGATGTCGCCGGTGTCGCGCTCGCTCAGCAGGGTCGTGCCGTCCGGGAGCGCGGTGCCGTCCGCCGTGGTGACGGCTGGCACCCCGGCCGCACCGATGCCGGTCGCCGTCATCCGCAGGATCGACCACGGCGCATCGAGCCCACCCGTCACGGCGCCGGGCTCACCGCTCGGCTGCACGGGAACGAGCACGGGCAGAGCGGATGCCGTCGAACTCGCCGTCGGCCGCGGAGCGGGGCTCGACGGGGCCGGGCTCGGCGCGCGCTCCGGAACGGTCGCGGTGCAGCCGCCGAACACAGCCACGGCGAGCACGGCCGCACTCAGCGCAGCGAGTACCGGAACCTGCCGTCCACCGCCCTGCACACTGCCCTGCACCGGTCCTCCCACCCTCGGCTCCAGTCTGCGCTCTCGCGCCCACCGAATCCAGAGTCCATTGAGAGCGGTCAAATGGCCGCTTTCCGGGTGCGGAAGCGGCCATT
>CAZZNX010000014.1:26790-27021 GCA_964655795.1 uncultured Leifsonia sp.
GACCGCTCTCAATGGAAGTAGAAGGGGGGCGGGCTAGCGCTTCAGCTGGAAGATCGTGCGCTCCGGCAGCGGCGACGCGGTCGCCGTCGCATCCGTGACGATGGTTCCGGCGTTCGCGAAGGCGTCGAGTTCGGCCCCGTCGATCACCTTGGCCGGGTGCGGCCCGCCGGCCAGCAGCCGCGGCAGCCAATCGGTGTCGATGGGGTTCGGCGCGGCGACGAACACGAAGTT
>CAZZNX010000014.1:27031-34608 GCA_964655795.1 uncultured Leifsonia sp.
CGGCCATGCAAACCTTGGCGGCGGCCCTTGAGCACCTGTGCCTCGGCCATCGCGATCACGTGGGGGAGCACGGAGCGCAGCGTGGCGGCCTGCGCCTTGGCGAACGCGGAACCGGGACCGTCGGCGACGTTGATCACCATGACACCGCGCGGCGAGAGCAGAGGAGCGGCGAGGGCGTAGAACTCGCGGCTGGTCACGTGCGCCGGCGTGCGCGCACCGGAGAAGATGTCTATGACGACGAGGTCGACGGTGCCGCGCAGCCCTGGCGGCAGCTTGCCGAGCACCTCGCGGGCATCGCCGTGGCGCACGCGGATCTGGGCCCGCTTCGACCACGGCAGCGCCGTGCGCACGAGGTCGACGAGGTCGCTCTCGATCTCGACGACCTGCTGGCGGGAGCCTGGCCTGGTCGCCTCGACGTAGCGGGGGAGGGTGAGCGCGCCGGCGCCGAGGTGCACGGCCGTGATCGGTTCGCCCGGATCGCCGATCAGGTCGATGACGTGGCCCATGCGCTGGATGTACTCGAAGAACAGCTCGCTCGGGTCCTCCATGTTCACGTGCGACTGCGGTGTTCCGTCGACCACGAGCTGGTACGCGCCCTCGACGTAGCTGTCGGGTGTGATCTCCGCCTTGTGCCCGCTGAGGGCGAGCGTGACGCTCGGGATGTCGTCGTTGCCGCGCCGTGAACTCATGTGTCCAGCGTAACCAGCGGCCCGCGCGCCCGGCTCCGGATGCCGACAACGACAGCGTTCGTGGGCCCGCAGTCGGTGGCGACGCGCCGTTATACCGGAGAATCGAAATCAGGTCAAGATTTGGCTGGACACGGCGCGTCAAAAGCCGTATGCTTGTTCTTTGCGCTCCCAGACATAACTATGCCTTCATATTGCGGTCGGCCTTGTGTCTCCTGATTTCACTCAGGCGCCACGCACATAGCGTCTGCGGAGTTCTCCTTACTGATCGTAACGACCCGACGGGGTCCACGGAGGTTATTTCCTTGGCTGCTGCGCGCAACGCAACCACCAACTCACCCAAGAACGGTCGCGCCGCATCGCGTCTCTCGTTCGCAAAGATCACTGACACCCTGACGGTCCCCGACCTTCTGGCTCTGCAGACCGAGAGCTTTGACTGGCTCGTCGGTAACGACGCCTGGAAGGCGCGTCTTGCAGAGGCAAAGGCCGCCGGCCGGACAGACCTGCCGGAGCACACCGGCCTCGACGAGATCTTCGAGGAGATCTCGCCCATCGAGGACCTCGGCGAAACGATGCAGCTCAGCTTCACCAACCCGGAGCTCGAGCCTGAGAAGTACACGATCGACGAGTGCAAGCAGAAGGGCAAGACCTACTCTGCGCCCCTCTACGTGAACGCCGAGTTCATGAACCACCTCACCGGTGAGATCAAGACTCAGACCGTGTTCATGGGTGACTTCCCGTTGATGACCCCCAAGGGCACCTTCGTGATCAACGGCTCGGAGCGCGTCGTCGTTTCGCAGCTCGTTCGTTCGCCCGGTGTGTACTTTGAGCGTCAGCAGGAGAAGACCTCCGACAAGGACATCTTCTCTGCCCGCGTGATCCCGAGCCGTGGTGCATGGCTCGAGTTCGAGATCGACAAGCGCGACCAGGTCGGCGTTCGCATCGACCGCAAGCGCAAGCAGTCCGTCACCGTGTTCCTCAAGGCTCTCGGACTCACCTCCGAAGAGATCATGCAGGAGTTCAAGGGCTTCGCGTCGATCGAGCTCACCCTTGAGAAGGACGCCATCCTCACCAAGGAAGAGGCGCTCAAGGACATCTACCGCAAGCTCCGCCCGGGCGAGCAGGTTGCCGCCGAGGCCGCGCGTGCGCTGCTCGACAACTTCTACTTCAACCCGAAGCGCTACGACCTCGCCAAGGTCGGTCGTTACAAGATCAACAACAAGCTCGGCCTCGAGGCCCCGCTGACCGACTCGGTGCTGACCGTTCAGGACATCATCGCGACGATCAAGTACCTCGTGTCGCTGCACGACGGCCAGACCACCATGCGTGGCACCCGTCAGGGCAAGGCTGTTGACCTGCGTCTCGACACCGACGACATCGACAACTTCGGTAACCGTCGCATCCGCGCCGTCGGCGAGCTCATCCAGAACCAGGTTCGCACCGGTCTCTCCCGCATGGAGCGCGTCGTCCGCGAGCGCATGACCACGCAGGACATCGAGGCGATCACGCCGCAGACCCTGATCAACGTGCGCCCCGTCGTCGCCGCGATCAAGGAGTTCTTCGGAACGTCGCAGCTGTCGCAGTTCATGGACCAGAACAACCCGCTCGCGGGTCTGACCCACAAGCGCCGCCTGTCGGCTCTTGGCCCGGGTGGTCTCTCCCGTGACCGCGCCGGCGTCGAGGTGCGAGACGTTCACCCGTCCCACTACGGCCGCATGTGCCCGATTGAGACGCCTGAAGGCCCGAACATCGGTCTGATCGGTTCGCTCGCATCGTTCGCCCGCATCAACTCCTTCGGTTTCATCGAGACGCCGTACCGCAAGGTCGTCGACGGTGTCGTGACCACGCAGATCGACTACCTCACCGCGATGGAAGAGGACGACTACATCGTCGCCCAGGCCAACGCGCTGCTGAAGTCGGATGGCCGCTTCGCCGAGGACCGCGTCCTCGCTCGTAAGAAGGGTGGAGAGGTCGACCTCTTCAGCCACGACGAGATCGGCTACATGGATGTCTCGCCGCGCCAGATGGTGTCGGTGGCAACCTCGCTGATCCCGTTCCTCGAGCACGATGACGCGAACCGCGCCCTCATGGGTGCCAACATGCAGCGTCAGGCTGTTCCGCTGCTCCGCAGCGACTCGCCGCTCGTCGGAACCGGCATGGAGGGCTTCGCGGCCATCGACGCCGGCGACGTCGTCACCGCCGAGAAGTCCGGTGTCGTTGCTGAGGTGTCGGCTGACGCCGTCACCATCCAGCTCGACGACGGTGGAACGCAGAGCTACTTCCTGCGCAAGTTCGACCGCTCCAACCAGGGCACCAGCTACAACAACCGCGTCATCGTCTCCGCGGGTGACCGCATCGAGGCCGGCGAGGTCATCGCCGATGGTCCCGCGACCGACAACGGTGAGCTTGCTCTCGGTAAGAACCTGCTCGTCGCGTTCATGCCGTGGGAGGGTCACAACTTCGAGGACGCCATCATCCTGAGCCAGAACCTGGTGAAGGATGACGTGCTCAGCTCGATTCACATCGAGGAGTACGACGTCGATGCCCGCGACACCAAGCTCGGTAAGGAAGAGATCACGCGTGACCTTCCGAACGTGAGCCCGGAGCTGCTGGCCGACCTCGACGAGCGTGGCATCATCCGCATCGGTGCCGAGGTTCGCCCCGGCGACATCCTCGTCGGCAAGGTCACGCCGAAGGGCGAGACCGAGCTCAGCGCCGAAGAGCGCCTGCTGCGCGCGATCTTCAACGAGAAGAGCCGCGAAGTCCGTGACACGAGCCTCAAGGTTCCCCACGGCGAGCAGGGCACCATCATCGGTGTCAAGGTGTTCGACTCGGAGCAGGACGACGAGCTCGGCTCGGGCGTCAACCAGCGTGTTGTCGTCTACATCGCCCAGAAGCGCAAGATCACCGAGGGTGACAAGCTCGCCGGTCGTCACGGCAACAAGGGTGTCATCTCCAAGATCCTTCCGGTCGAGGACATGCCATTCCTGGCCGACGGCACCCCCGTCGACGTCATCCTGAACCCGCTCGGTATCCCGGGTCGAATGAACTTCGGCCAGGTCCTGGAGACCCACCTCGGGTGGATCGCCAAGCAGGGCTGGAAGGTTGAGGGAAGCCCCGCCTGGGCCAAGAAGCTGCCCAAGCAGGCTCACGAGGCTGCTCCGGGCACCAAGGTTGCGACCCCCGTGTTCGACGGCGCGTCCGAGGAAGAGATCGAGGGTCTTCTCGACTCGACGACGCTCACCCGCGATGGCGACCGTCTGATCGACCGCACCGGCAAGGCCCAGCTCTTCGATGGTCGCTCCGGCGAGCCGTACCCGCACCCGGTCTCGGTCGGTTACATGTACATCCTGAAGCTGCACCACCTTGTCGACGACAAGATCCACGCTCGTTCGACGGGCCCGTACTCGATGATCACCCAGCAGCCGCTCGGTGGTAAGGCGCAGTTCGGTGGTCAGCGTTTCGGTGAGATGGAGGTGTGGGCCCTCGAGGCCTATGGCGCCGCCTACGCACTGCAGGAGCTCCTCACGATCAAGTCGGATGACATCCTCGGCCGCGTCAAGGTCTACGAGGCCATCGTCAAGGGCGAGAACATCCAGGAGCCGGGTATCCCCGAGTCCTTCAAGGTTCTGATCAAGGAGATGCAGTCGCTCTGCCTGAACGTCGAGGTGCTCTCTGCCGACGGCACCGCGGTCAGCCTGCGCGACACGGATGACGAGGTGTTCCGCGCTGCGGAAGAACTCGGCATCAACATCTCCGCCCGGTTCGAGTCGTCCTCCGTTGACGAGATTTAAGGCTGGCTTTTAGATGACTTCTGGAAATTTCCAAGGAGAGAAATTGCTCGACGCAACCACCTTTGACGAGCTTCGTATTGGCCTGGCTACCGCTGACGACATCCGTCGTTGGTCGCACGGTGAGGTCAAGAAGCCCGAGACAATCAACTACCGCACCCTCAAGCCCGAGAAGGATGGTCTGTTCGGTGAGCAGATCTTCGGCCCGAGCCGTGACTGGGAGTGCTCCTGTGGCAAGTACAAGCGTGTCCGCTTCAAGGGCATCGTCTGTGAGCGCTGTGGCGTAGAGGTCACCAAGTCGTCTGTGCGCCGCGAGCGCATGGGCCACATTGAGCTCGCCGCCCCCGTCACGCACATCTGGTACTTCAAGGGCGTTCCGAGCCGTCTGGGCTACCTGCTCGACATGGCTCCGAAGGACCTGGAGAAGGTCATCTACTTCGCCGCTTACATGGTGATCGACGTAGACGAAGACGGCCGCCACCAGGACATGCCCGGCCTTGAGAACGAGCTCCGTCTCGAGATCAAGACGCTCGGCGACGGTCGCGACTCCCGCATTGCGGCGCGCCTGGCCAAGCTCGAGGAAGACCTCGCCGCCCTCGAGGCGGAAGGCGCCAAGAGCGACCAGAAGAAGCGCACCAAGGACGCAGCCGAGAAGGAGATGACTCAGACCCGCAAGGCGGCCGACGAGCAGATCGCCCACCTCGAGCGCGTCTGGGAAGACTTCCGCAACTTGAAGGTCGGCGACCTCAAGCCTGAGGATGCCGTCTTCCACGAGCTGCAGGACCGCTTCGGCATGTACTTCGAGGCCTACATGGGCGCCGAGGCCATCAAGAAGCGTCTTGAGGCCTTCGACCTGGCCGCAGAGGCCGAGAACCTGCACCTGCAGATCACCGAGGGCAAGGGTCAGAAGAAGATCCGCGCCATCAAGCGTCTGCGCGTGGTGAGCTCCTTCCTCGCAACCGGCAACTCGCCGGCCGCGATGGTGCTCGACGTGGTTCCCGTGATCCCGCCGGAACTGCGCCCGATGGTGCAGCTCGACGGTGGCCGCTTCGCGACCTCTGACCTCAACGACCTCTACCGTCGTGTGATCAACCGCAACAACCGTCTGCGTCGTCTGCTTGACCTCGGTGCCCCCGAGATCATCGTGAACAACGAGAAGCGCATGCTGCAGGAGGCCGTTGACGCACTGTTCGACAACGGTCGTCGTGGCCGCCCGGTCACCGGTACCGGCAACCGCGCCCTCAAGTCCCTGAGCGACATGCTCAAGGGTAAGCAGGGTCGTTTCCGTCAGAACCTGCTCGGAAAGCGCGTTGACTACTCCGGCCGTTCGGTCATCATCGTCGGCCCGCAGCTGAAGCTGCACCAGTGTGGTCTGCCCAAGCAGATGGCTCTGGAGCTCTTCAAGCCGTTCGTGATCAAGCGCCTGATCGACCTGAGCCACGCTCAGAACATCAAGGCGGCCAAGCGCATGGTCGAGCGTTCACGCCCGCAGGTGTGGGACGTGCTCGAGGAGATCATCCGCGAGCGCCCCGTTCTGCTGAACCGCGCACCAACCCTGCACCGCCTGGGCATCCAGGCCTTCGAGCCTCAGCTCGTCGAGGGTAAGGCCATTCAGCTGCACCCGCTCGTGTGTGCCGCGTTCAACGCCGACTTCGATGGTGACCAGATGGCTGTTCACCTGCCGCTGTCGGTCGAGGCCCAGGCCGAGGCCCGCATCCTGATGCTGGCATCGAACAACATCCTGAAGCCGTCTGACGGCCGCCCGGTGACCCTGCCCACCCAGGACATGATCATCGGTCTGCACCACCTCACCACCGTCAAGGATGGTGTCGTGGGCGAAGGCCGCGCGTTCTCCTCTGTCTCCGAGGCGATCCTCGCCTTCGACCAGAAGTCGCTCGACCTGAACGCCAAGGTCCGCATCCGCCTCACCGACCAGCACTTCGCAGAGGGCACGCAGCCCGAGGGCGTCGAGCTGGTTGACGGCAAGGCAGCTGGCACGGTTCTGGTTTCGACCAGCCTCGGTCGCGCCCTCTTCAATGAGGCGCTTCCCGCCAACTACCCGTACTTCGAGAAGGTTGCCGACAAGGGCACCATCTCGGAGATCGTCAACGACCTCGCCGAGCGGTACCCGAAGGTGGAAGTTGCCGCCGCCCTTGACAACATCAAGGACGCCGGTTTCCGCTGGGCAACCCGTTCCGGTGTGACCGTCGCGCTCAGCGACATCCTCACGCCGCCGAACAAGCGCGAGATCGTTGCCGGCTACGAGAAGCAGGCCGCCAAGGTCCAGACCCAGTTCGACAAGGGTCTGACCACCGACCTCGAGCGTCGTCAGGAGCTCATCAAGATCTGGACCAAGGCGACCGAAGACGTCGCCGAGGCCATGCGGGCGAACTTCCCCGAGGACAACACCATCAACCGCATGGTGACCTCTGGTGCTCGTGGTAACTGGCTGCAGGTGCGCAACATCGCCGGTATGCGTGGTCTTGTGAACAACCCGAAGGGTGAGATCATCCCTCGCCCGATCATCTCGAGCTACCGCGAAGGCCTGTCCGTCGCCGAGTACTTCATTGCTACTCACGGTGCTCGTAAGGGTCTGGCCGACACGGCTCTGCGTACCGCAGACTCGGGTTACCTCACGCGTCGTCTGGTCGACGTGTCGCAGGACGTCATCATCCGTGAAGACGACTGTGGCACCGGCAAGGGCCTCGAGCTGCCCATCGCAGCAGAGGTTGACGGTGTTCTGGTTCGCGACTCCAACGTCGAGAACGCGGTCTACGCCCGCAGCCTGGCCGCAGCAGCGGTCAACGCCGCCGGCGAGGTCGTCGCCGAGGCCGGTGAGGACGTCGGTGACGTGCTCATCGACCAGCTCATCGAGAAGGGCGTCGGCAGCATCAAGGTGCGCTCCGTGCTCACCTGTGAGTCGGCCGTCGGTGTCTGCGCGAAGTGCTACGGCCGTTCGCTCGCAACCGGCAAGCTCGTCGACATCGGAGAGGCCGTCGGCATCATCGCGGCCCAGTCGATCGGTGAGCCCGGAACGCAGCTCACGATGCGTACCTTCCACACCGGTGGTTCGGCATCCGCCGATGACATCACGCAGGGT
>CAZZNX010000014.1:34640-40042 GCA_964655795.1 uncultured Leifsonia sp.
ATCGTCGAGGCTCCCGGCCGCATCACCATCGAAGACACCGACCGCAACCGTCGCGTGATCCTCACCCCCGACTCGGGCGACGAGCCGATCATCTACAACGTCCTGAAGCGTTCCACGCTTCTCGTTGAGGATGGCCAGCACGTCGAGCTCGGTCAGCAGGTCATCGTCGGCACGCTCGACCCGAAGGAAGTTCTTCGCGTCAAGGGTGTCCGCGAGGTGCAGAAGCACCTCGTCGGCGGCGTCCAGGGCGTCTACCGCTCGCAGGGTGTTCCGATCCACGACAAGCACATCGAGGTCATCGTGCGCCAGATGCTGCGCAAGGTCACCGTCGTCGACCACGGCGACACCGACCTCCTGCCCGGCGAGCTCGTCGACCGCATGAAGTACAACGAGCTCAACCGTGCCGCGCTCACCGAGGGCAAGAAGACGGCTTCGGCCCGTCAGGAAGTCATGGGTATCACCAAGGCTTCGCTGGCGACCGAGTCGTGGCTGTCGGCCGCTTCCTTCCAGGAGACCACCCGCGTTCTGACGCAGGCGGCCATGGAAGGCAAGAGCGACCCGCTGGTCGGCCTCAAGGAGAACGTCATCATCGGTAAGCTCATCCCCGCCGGAACGGGTCTGCCGCGTTACCGCGACGTCACCGTCGAGGCGACGGAGGAGGCCAAGGCCGAGCGTTACCCGAACCGCATCTTCACCGACGATGCCACGTTCAACGAGGGTGACCTGAGCTTTGTCGACTTCGACAGCTTCAGCTCCGACGACTTCACCCCGGGCAACTACAGCTAGTTCGTAGCCGCCTGGCGTGTACGTCACAGGAAGGCCCCGGATACCGCTTCACGCGGCATCCGGGGCCTTTTCTGTGCCCGGGGATCGGCATCGGAAACGCAGGACGAGCGGCCGCGTCGGGGAGTCCGCGATCGGGTCGGGGGTAATTTAGGCTAGAGGGGCATATGTCTCGGCCGACGGCCGCGAGGGAAGGGGACGCTGTTATGGCCAGTCGGCTGCCTTCGACTCCCCCCGTGCTCTCCGGCTACAACTATGTGCGCCCACTCGGCGCAGGCGGTTTCGCCGATGTGTTCCTGTTCGAGCAGAACCTGCCGCGCCGCTCCGTCGCCGTGAAGGTGCTCCTGCAGAGCGTGGTCGACGCCGAAGTGCTGCGCATGTTCAACGCCGAGGCCGACGTCATGGCCAGGCTCAGCTCGCACCCGTCGATCCTCACCGTCTACTCGGCCAGCATCTCCGCCGATGGCCGGCCGTACCTCGTGATGGAGTACTGCCCGAGCGGCCCGGCAGGCCGTTTCCGCCGCACCCCGTTCACCACGACCGATGCCCTCGACGTCGGTGTGCGCATCGCCAGCGCGCTGGAGACCGCCCACCGGGCGGGCGTGCTGCACCGCGACATCAAGCCGTCGAATATTCTTGCAACGGCATACGGCGCGGCCGTGCTGAGTGACTTCGGTATCGCCAGCTCACTCTCGCACTCGAGTTCCGCCGAGCTTTTCGCCATGAGCGTTCCGTGGAGCGCACCGGAGGTGATCGAGGAGCGCACGACCGGAACCGTCGCCAGCGAGGTCTGGGGTTTCGGGGCGACGCTCTACTCCCTCCTCGCCGGGCGCACTCCCTTCGAGCCTGCCGACGGTGGCAAGGTCACCACCGAGCAGCTGCGCCAAAGGATCCGGCGCGCCAAGTACACGCCCATCAACCGCGCAGACGTTCCGGCCAGCCTCGAAACGGCGCTCTCGCGCATGATGAGCGCCGACCCGCGCAAGCGCCCAGCGAGCCTGCTCGAGTGCGCGGAGATGCTGCGTGCCATTCAGGCGGAGATCGGCCTGACCCCGACCGCGCTCGAGGTGGCCATCGACGAATGGGCATCGGCAGGTGCCCCGATCGACTTCGCCAACACCGTCGTGCGCGAGCCCGTCGTCGCCTCCGTCCTCGTCGACGACTCGCGTGCCCGCGCTCGAGCGAGAGCACGTGCCCGTGCGGCCAGGCCCCGCTCCGTGACCGCACAGCCGAGCGATGACGGCAGCACGCAGAACGGCGCCGCGGGCGCACACCTCTGGCTCAAGCTCGGGGCGGCCGTGGCGGTCGGCGTCGGCCTGAGCGTCGGCGTCATGGCAATGCTGGGGCTGATCTGATGCAGGCCGGAGTGCGACCGTGAGCCGCACCGGGCGTCGCCGCATGCCCAGGGCCGTGTTCCAGGGCATCGCCGTCGGTGTGATCGGGGCAGTGCTCGTTGGCGCGGCCGTCATCGCGGCCGGCTTCGACGTGAAGCAGACCCCGGTTAACGACGCCTCGATCTGGGCGCTGCAGAGCGGCGACGGCAACCGTTACGCCCGCGTGAACACCGAACTCGGCGAACTCGACACGATCAAGACGGTGCGGAACCCGAGCGCCCTGGCCCAGAACGCCGAGCACACCCTCCTGCTCGCGCAGAACAACGAGCAGCTCGTCGACATCGACGCGGTCCGCCCTGTCGACCTCGACGCCACCAGTTCCGAGTTCGGCCACACCCCGGCCGGCACGGTGCAGGTCGTCAGTTCGCGTGACACGATCGCCTACCGCACGAGCACGGGCAGCGTCTTCGTCGCCCGGATCAGCGACGGGGCCGATGCCGTGCCGCTCGCCGTCGACCCCTACGCCGCCGACGAGGTCGAGCCGGGGCAGGAACGCCGCTTCTACCGCTCCGACGCCATCGCGATCAGCGACAACGGCACCCTCGTCAGCTACTCGGCGGCCGACCAGAGCGTTCTGCGCTATTCGGTCGCGGATGCCGCCGTCGCCGGCATCGACCCCGTTGCCGACGGGCCGACGGAGGGCTCCCCGCAACTCAGCCTCGTCGGCGACGACTGGGCGCTGGCATCCGAGGAGGGGGACGCGCTCTGGCTGCGTGGACGCGACGCCCCCATCGACCCGCTGCTGACGGACACCTTCGTGCTGCAGCAGCCCAGCACCACCGGCCGCGTGCTCCACATCGCCGACGATCGCGGCCTGCTCAGCGTCGGCATGGCCGACGGCGCGGTCGATCGGATTCTCGGGGAGCCGGACGGCACCGCATCGACGCGGCTCGGCATCCCGGCCAAACCCACCGTGTTCCGCGGGCAGAGCTACGCCGCCTGGCTCCCGAGCGGCGCGGCCGACGGCACACTGTGGACGAGCGATGGCGGTATTGAACCACTCGACTTCGGCGAGCAGACGCTGAGCGACGACGCGCAACCGGTGTTCCAGAGCAATGGTGCCAGGCTGATTCTGAACGACACCCAGAGTGGCTGGGTGTGGACGCTGCCGGACGGCGCCCTCGTGCCGAGCTCCCAAGACTGGGGCGTGCTCTCGGCCGAACAGGAGCAGAGCAACTCGGAAGAGGAGCAGACGGCCGAGGTGCTCGACCCGAAGCCGCCCATCGCGGAGCCGGACAACCTCGGAGTACGGGCGGGTGCCCTCGTCATGCTGCCGGTGCTCCTGAATGACCACGACCCGAACGCTGACGTGCTCACCGTCGTTCCCGGCTCCGTCACCGGGCTGCCGGCCGAGTTCGGCACGGTGAGCCTGACCGAGCAGTCGCAGAGTCTCGCCGTGCAGGTTCCCGCCGATGCACAGGGCAGCGCGAGCTTCAGTTATGCCGTCACCGACGGCACCCGCGCCGACGGCCTGAACTCGGAACCCGCGACCGTCACGCTGACCGTGCGCGACGAGCTCAGCAACGAGGCGCCGGTCTGGTGTGGAACGGAACGCTGCCTGGCTCCATGGCCGACGCCGGAACTCGCCCCGGGCGGAACCGCGACCGTGCCAGTGCTCCCCGGCTGGGTCGACCCGGACGGCGACCCGCTGTTCGTCTCCTCCGCGATCAACCAGAGCGGAGTCGGCAGCGTCGGCACGACGCAGGCCGGTGAGGTCGTGTACCGGCATCCGAACCCGGCTCTCGCGGAGCCGCTGACCGTGTCGATCCTCGTCACCGTGTCCGACACCAGGGGCGCGACGGCCGAGAAGACGCTCACGGTGCTCGTGACGCCGTCGCCGCGGCTCGTCGCGACCCCGTTCGCCCTCACGACGGCCGTCGGCGAATCGCTCACCATCGACCCGAGTTCCTACCTCGATGGCGTCTCCGGCAGCTACCGCATCGTCTCGGCGACCGCACCGCCCACCGCGCAGGGCGTGGCGGTCAGCGTGAACAGCGGCGCGTCGACACTCGACTTCAGTGCGACGAACCCCGGCGACTACATCGTGCGCTACTCGGTGGGGGACGCGATCGGCGAGGTGGCCTCCTTCGTGCGGGTGACCGTGCTCGCCCGGGATGCCGCCGGCCTCAGCACCGCGCCCGTGACGGTGTTCGTGCGGCCCAAGGCCGACGCCAGCGTCGACGTGTTCACGGCCGTGTCGAACCCGGCCGGCCGGGTGCTGCTCGTGAGCGACCCCTTGCCGCGCCCGGCGCCCGGCGCGGCCCTCGAGGTGAGTGTCGTCGGCCAGAAGCTCCTGCGCATGCGGGGGACGACGGCCGATGAACAGCCGGGCCTGCTCGGAGTCGTCGCGTACACCGTCTCGGACGGCACGGGCGATCCGCGATTCCAGACCCAGGGCGAGGCCAGCGTCTACCTGCTGCCGGCGCCGACACCGCAACCGCCGATCGCGGTCGGAGACAGCATCCGGGTGCGTGCGGGAACACAGATCGACATTCCGGTGCTCGCCAATGACCTGGCCCCGGACGGCAACCGCATCACGCTGAATCCCGACTCGATCGTCAACCAGTCCGGAGAGGGGCTGGCCTTTGCTTCCGGAACGACGCTGCGCTACCTGGCGCCGCGCACCCCGGGCGACTACGAGCTGCGGTATTCGATCTCAATCGCCGGATCCCCTGAGCTCAGCGACACCGCTGCCGTCACCGTGACCGTGACCCCGGAGGGCGAGAACCAGAAACCGTTGCCGCGCATGCTCACCGGGCGTGTGCTCTCCGGCGAGACCGTGCGCATCCCCTTCGACAGCTTCGGCATCGACCCGGATGGCGACGAGGTGTCGCTCGACCGCGTGCTCGGCCAGCCCAGCAGCGGAACCGCCTCGATCTCGGCCGCCGGCGATGCCATCGTCTACAGCAGCGTCAAGGGCTTCCGCGGCCCGGTCCAGTTCGACTACCGCGTGCGTGACGCGCAGGGCGACACGGGCACCGCCGCGGTGCGCATCGGCGTGCTCGACGAACAGTCAGATCCCAGCCCGATCACCTTCAGCGACTACGTGCAGGTGCAGGCCGGCGACGATCGTCAGGTCGTGCTGCATCCGGCGGCCAACGACGTCGACCCGACGGGCGGGGAGCTCAGCCTGATCGCTGTGCTGCCCGACGCGGTCCAGGGCACAGACGAGTATGCAGAACTCGCTGCCCACATCCTCTCCGTCGACGGCGACGACGGCAACGA
>CAZZNX010000014.1:40164-42623 GCA_964655795.1 uncultured Leifsonia sp.
CCCCGTCATCGCCGACACCGTCGTCACCCTCGACGAGCGGGCGACCTTCGAGTCCGGCATCGACGTCGTCACCGGCAAGGTGTCGTGGACGGCGGGCGACGTCAACGACCTCACCCTCAGCATCTGGGGCGATCCGCATGGCGTGCGCGCATCCGGGTGGAAGCTGAGCGGTGAGACACCGGATGCCGGCCTGCTGCTGCCATTCGCGCTGACCGGCACCAACTTCGCCGGCGTCGAGGTCACCAGCTACGGGTTCCTGCGCATCCCGCCCGTGCGTGATGTGATCCTCTCGCTCAAGCCGGACCTCGTCCCGCAGAAGGTCAAAGAGGGCGAATCGCTCACCTTCGACATGGCGCCGCTCGTGGCCATTCCGGCCGGCGAGACGCTCGAGATCGGGCGCGGCGATGTCGCGGCATCCGGCCAGCGTCCCGGCGGAAGCTGTCAGGCAGGCAGCGGCACCCGCATCGGCTACGAGGCCGGAGAGGGCCAGCCGTGGACAGACTCCTGCATCGTGCCGGTGCGCCTGGCCGGCGGCGATGACTACACCCACCTCGTCGTGCCGATCGAGGTCACGCCGAAAGACCCGCAGCCGGAGCTGCGTCCCGCCTCGATCACCGCGAGCCCTGGCGCCGCCGCCGTCAGCTACGACATGAAGCAGATGGTGCAGTGGCAGGGCAAGGCCGACCCCAGCTCGCTGGTCTTCGCCATCGAGCAGGCGGCCGATCAGTTCACGGTGACGCAGGACGGCAGCCGGCTCACCGTCACGGCCCTCGACTCCGCAGTTCCCGGCCGGGAGAACCCGGTGACGGTGCGGCTCAGCAGCCACCCGGACACGCCGCCCGCCGTGCTCTCGCTCCGGGTCGGCCCGGCGCCGAGCGCGCTGCCGAAAGGTGGAACGATCGCTCAGGAGTGCAGCCAGGCAAGCGGCAGCAGCTGTGTGATCGACGTGATCGGCGCGCCGGGTGAGGCGAACGTGTTCCCGAACACTCCGCTCAAGCTGGTCTCGGTGAGCGCCGTCACCAGCTGTGCCGGGGTGAGCTTCGCCAGCGAGGGTAGCTCCCAGGTGCGGGCGAGCTGGTCGTCCGACGCGCCCGGCGGCATCTGCCAGGCCAGCTTCGTCGTCGAAGACGCGCAGGGCAAGCGCAGCGCTGCCGAGCGCAACGGCTCGGTGACGCTCGACCTGCAGGGGCTGCCACGGGCTCCGGATGCCGTGACGCAGGTGGCCTACGGCGATGGCACGCTCACCCTTGCGGTCGCGCCGGGCGGTGCGACCGCCGCGCACCCCGCCCTCCAGGGTTTCGTCCTCACCCGCGGGGGCGTCGATGTGGCAACGTGCAACAGCAGCGGTGTCTGCCCTCCGATCACCGGACTGAACAACGGTGACAAGGCGCTCTACGAGGCGCGCGCTGTCAACGCGACCGGTCGCTCACAGAGCGCCGTGAGTGTGACGGCCTGGTCGTACGAGGTTCCCGGAATGGGGTCGGCCTCCGCGGAGCCCGTCTACGACTCCGCTCAGACGACGCTCAACCAGGGCGTCGCCGAGGTCACGATCCAGAACACGGATCCGTCGACGCGCTCCTACCTCGTCGGCGGCCGCGAGTTCCCGGCGTCATCCGCGGGCAGCGGCGCCACGAAGCTCACACTCGTGCTCCCCGTCGGCCCGAACACGCTGACGATCCAGCCGCTCAGCCGTTTCGAGCGGCCGAGCGGGACGGGCCCGAACGACAGGCAGAACTCGGTCGGCGTGCGCGTGGCCGGTCTGCCGAGCGTGAGTGCCGGCGGCGAACTCTCGGCAAGCGAGCGCAGCATCACCGCGCCGACGGCCAACGGCTCGAGCAATTACAGTGCGCGCGACACGCAGCTGCTCTACATCGCCACACCAGCCCCCGGTTCCGCGGCGTGCCGGGTCGAGGGATCCGGTGGCAACCTCAGGGTCCTCGGCAATGGCAGCATCGCCTCAACGAGCGCAACGATCGGCGATCTCAAGCCGTTCACGAACTACAACGTCGACGTCTGCTTCTCCAACGGTTTCGGCTACGCGCAGCAGGCGCTCGGCACGACGTACACCTGGGACCAGCCGGCGGCGCCATCCGGATACACGTACACGGTCACCGGCTCGAACGGGAACTACACGATCGACCGCGAGCCGACGAGCGGCGAACGCGCGCCCGACGGCTACAAGGCCGTGTTCAGCGGTTACCCGAGCGATGTCTGGGGCGCTGACCCCGGCATCAGCGTCAAGTACTGCGTCGTCGGCAGCTCCGACCGCTGCGGCCCTGCCGCTGCCGTGCAGGCTGCAGATCCGAACAAGGCCTGGCAGGTCGCCCTCGATCCGATCGGACTCGCCTCCTGCGTGCCGGGCAATCTGCTCTCCTTCGCCGTCGGTGGCCGGGGAATCCAGAACGCCGCGCCCACGGTCGGCTCGACCGGCTACGAGTACTTCGTTCCCGGCACCCCGT
>CAZZNX010000014.1:42634-44009 GCA_964655795.1 uncultured Leifsonia sp.
CCCAGCCGTGCCCGCGGTCCCGGAGGAGATTGACCCGGACACGGGCCTGCCGATCCCGGGGACGGGTTCCCCGGAGATTCCGGCGGTTCCGGAGATCCCGGCGATCCCGGGGACGGACGACCAGTGGTTGCCGGCCCCGGTCGATCGCATCGTCCCCGCCGATGCAACCAAGGTGCGCAAGGTCGCGTGGAGCCTCGCCTGGGGTGCAACACAGACCACGGGCTTCGACCCGATGAGCGGAACGCTCAGAGGCGAGTTCGACTGTGGCTGACGCCGGCGGCATCCGCACTCGCCATCATCACCAGCACGCACGACCGACAGCTCAGACAGCACCAACTCCTCAGAAGGCGACAACACGATGACAATCAGCCCAGAACAGACAGCCTGGTTCGCCGCGACGTTCCGTTCGATGGTGGAGAACGTCGAGACCGTCGTGCTCGGAAAGCGTCACGTCATCGAGCTCGCCTTCACCGCGATGATCAGCGAGGGCCACCTGCTGCTCGAGGACTTCCCCGGAACGGGCAAGACGTCGCTCGCCCGGGCCATGGGCCAGACGGTGCACGGCACCAACTCGCGCATCCAGTTCACGCCAGACCTGCTGCCCGGCGATGTGACCGGCATCACGGTCTACGACCAGAAGCGTGGCGAGTTCGAGTTCCACTCCGGCCCGATCTTCGCCAACATCGTGCTCGCCGACGAGATCAACCGCGCCAGCCCGAAGACCCAGTCCGCGCTGCTCGAGGCGATGGAGGAGGGCAAGGTCACGGTCGACGGCATCACGCGCAGCACCGGAACGCCGTTCCTCGTGATCGCGACGCAGAACCCCATCGAGCAGGCGGGAACCTACCGCCTGCCTGAGGCCCAGCTCGACCGCTTCATGATGAAGACCTCGCTCGGGTACCCGGACCTCGCATCGACGATCCGCATCCTCGAGGGCACCAGTTCCGCCCAGGTGACGGTGAACCCGGTCATCACCCCGCAGGCCCTCGTCGGCATGAGCGACCTCGCGCGGGGCGTCTTCGTGAACCCGCTCGTTCTCGACTACATCGCCCGCATCGTCGAGGCCAGCCGCACGACGAACCAGCTGCGCATGGGCGTCAGCGTGCGTGGGGCGCGGGCGCTGACCAAGGCCGCGAAGACCTGGGCCGCGGCACACGAGCGCTCCTATGTGATCCCGGATGACGTCAAGCTTCTCGCCGAACACATCCTCGCCCACCGTGTCGTCGTCGACCCGGAGGCCGAGTTCGACGGCGTCACCGCCAACGCCGTGATCGGGCAGATCCTGCTCGACATCGTTCCGCCGCTACGCAGCGAACTGACGTGACGATGAACGCAGCAAGCCAGGGGAGCGACCCGGCGTGACATTCAACACCGA